>DATNQY010000356.1:0-25847 GCA_036703785.1 Candidatus Obscuribacterales bacterium | reverse complement strand
CCGCCGCCGGCGCGAGTTCCACCGCCTACGACGGCCCACCCGTGCTTGACCCATCGAGGTACTTCGGCGGCGCCCAGCTCGGTTATGCCTCAGCCAAAGCCGCCCCCGAAGTCATGGCTCATGTATTTTGCTACTGCGGTTGCGACGCCACCGAGGGACACCACCACCTGATTGATTGCTATACGTCCAACCACGGCCAGGACTGCCATATCTGCCAAGAAGAAGCCGTAGAGGCGCTGAAGCTCAGCCGTGATCACAAGTCGATGGCGGAGATTCAAAAACAGATTGATGACGACCACTCTCATTGGTATCCGTTCACCAAGCCGACGGCTAACTACGCGGCATACAAAGCTTCTCGCCTGTACACGCCGGCACCGGACGCCAACACCCAAGTAGCCGGGCCCGAGCCGTCCGCTGAAGATAAAGACACGAAAGAAGCTGCGGCGCCTAAAGTTAAGCCCGGCTTTTCAGTGGGATCGTGCTGCAAGGACGGGGATAAGAAATAGCCTCTCTAGTGCCGCAGGCTCGAAGCCGCCGCCACATCATCGCCCACCCAACGGTTGAGCATCGATTCGAACTGCTCCACCGTGTATGGCTTGCTCAAATAATCGTCCATGCCCGCTTGTAGGCATTGCTGCCGAGCATCGTCCAGCGTAAAGGCGGTGACCGCGATGATCGGCACCTGGCGCGCGCGATTGTTGAGCCCGCGGATGTGTTGGGTGCATTCGAAGCCGTTCATCGCCGGCAGCATGTAATTCATGAGCACAGCCGCGTAATCGGCTTTCTCTGACAGCATATCCAGAGCCTTGAACCCGGTAGCAGCGACCTCGACGGCATAACCACAGCGAGATGCAAGCATCGATACAATCTTCTGCTCAACAGGATTATCTTCAACGATAAGTATGGTTTGTGGCATGCGACCGCGGAGAAGCGCTTTATACCAACCTATCATTGTAGCCGTAAACCGGCAACACACGATTATCCTGAATTCGTCAAGCCATACAGGTTAAACGCGTCACTACGAACACAGCAGTTGCAGACAGCAGTCTCGCACCATATATGGTGGCACAGCCTTGCCGGAAATCAGGACATATGATCATACGATTCCGCCTCGTATGATCAAGGTTTCCAAGCGGCCAAAAAGATTGCTCTTTTTCTCCGTTTGGTATTCCATTCGATATCCACTTGAGCTAAAATTGGTTAACCTTAAATTGAGTCTCGAAAGTGAGGCGCGGCATGAAAAACTCCGTGGCGGCATCCGGCAATCTCGATAAGTCTTTGGTCATTGTCGTGGATGATGCATGCCCGGTCGTGCATCAACTTGGCTGGCTAGTTCGCCAGTGGGACAAGCAAGGAATATTTCGCTTTATCGGAAAGAACAGCAGCGACACCGGCAGTGCCGAGCTTCTCGAGAAGCTGTCCGAGACTCCATGGAGCCTCATGCTCATCGATCGCTCGGGCGAGACGTTTCTTGGACCTGAGGCAATTCCTTTTATATTGAAAAATCTTCCATCCGGAAAGATTGCCGCCGTCACTTACACAGTGCCTGGCACCATGTGGCTGACACGAAAGCTCTATCACATGATTTCGCGCAATCGTCGCTTGTTGGCTAAGGCGCCGAGCACCGGCAACGAGTTGAAGACTGCGTAATCAGGCTAAAACCCGCCCGTACCATGGGCAGCACTCGTAGAAGTCCCATTGCCGGTAAGACTGCCTGGCATTATGCTCGGGCTCATCAGCCCCGAGATGATGACCGCGATGTCCGATCTGGTTGCAGACAACACGCAAGCCGCACCTGGCGCCGCAGGCGAAGCGCGACTTGCCGTCCAACTGTGGCCGGCTGGGCCAGCGAACGCGCAGCCAGGACAGAATTCTGACTCCGTACCGCTTCTGGATCTCGCCCACTCTCCTGATCCCCATAAGACGATACAGCTGAAAGATCATCCAAAAATCGCCCAAGTTTTGAGACACGTGCAAGACAGCACTGTGGAAATTATCTGCGATGTCCCTAACGGCAAGAATGTGCCCGGCTCCACTTTGGTCGAGCCCGGCTCGGGGTTTTTCGTTACCCCTGAAGGGAAAGTGCATACAGCAAACCATGTAGTATCACTATTGAAAATATTGGATGGAAAGTTTTTCGTAAAAACGGCCGACGGCGAACTCTTCCCCGCGCAAGTGACGAAGAGCGATCCGATCACGGACCAAGCCGAGCTGACCGTTCGAAGCACTGATGCTTCGCGCAAATTTCCAACCGTGGAATTCGCTGATGAATCCGCCATCAAAGCGGCTGAAGAGACAAAAGAAAAACCCAATGTGCTGGGCCTTGGTTATCCGCTCGACTGGGATCGTCTAACAGCCTCGCCCGGGACTTTCGCCAAAGTCACGACGCTGCGCCACTGGCTCGAGTCACGCTACAAGGGCGAAGCACTGCAAGCAGTTTTGAAAGAGGTGGCACAGCATCATGAAAACGCAGACCGCACGGTATACAAGGTAAACATAAATGGTCAACATGGAGATTCAGGCGGGGGTGTTTTCTTCGATAACGCCAAGCTGATTGGCGGCATGAATTCGAGCGACTGTCCGTTCGACATGTCCAAGGTCAAAGCCTGCAGCACAATTCTGACGCCTGCTGCGGAAATAAAACGTTTTCATGGGCTGAAATAAAGGCGGCTTCCGCGCCCGCGGCAAGGGTGCTATTCCATCAATCGCGACACCAGGCGATCGAGATTGGCTCGGTGAGAACCTTTGATTAATATGCAGGTATCGGCGGATAGACGCGAGCCGATCGCCGTTTCGGCCTCGACTTGATCGGCGCAAGGCAAGATTTCAAAATTCGCTGACTGAGCGCCTTCCGCAATGTTTCTCGCGAGCATCCCGACTGTGATCAACGTTTGGATCGGTTGAGATTTCAACCAAGCACCAAGTTCTCTGTGCAACTGCGCTTCGGTAGGTCCAAGCTCTGCCAGCTCACCGAGAACAACGATTTTTCTCGTCTGGGGAAATGCTCGCTGATCCAGCAGCGCACCAACAGATGCTTTCACAGACTCGGGATTAGCGTTGTACGTTTCGTCGAGAATCAGCGCGCCTTGCCGCCCGACCAATCGATTGCCTCGGCCGCCGACGGTTTCAAATGAGCGCAAACCGGCGGCGATAACATCGCCACCAAGCCCCTTCTGGCGCGCCGCCATTATGGCGCACCATGCGTCTTCGATTAGTGGTCGACCATGCGCCTTCACCTCGAAGCTGCCGTCAACGCCTTTGATGTGGAAGACCGTTGTTTGCTCGGTGACTCTCTCGACCTCGATTGTGTCTTCGTCGCACGTGACGAGCGGCCCGTCGTAGACAGCATGCGCCGCCTCAAGAAGCATTGCCGTCGGTTTGCCGATGATGCCGAGTCCGCGCCCCTTCGGCAGGCGCTTGAGTATCTCGCACTTGGCGATCGCAATATTCTCCAGGCTGCCGAGCAGCTCAAGATGCGCGGTGCCTGCGTTAGTAATGATTGCCGCCTCGGGTAAAGCGCATTTTGCCAGTTGATCAATTTGTCCCAGTCCACGCATCGCCATTTCGACGATGAGCACCTGCGTGTCATCAGGCATGGTGAGAATTGTTTTGGGCACGCCTATTTCATTGTTTTCGTTTTGCGCTGATTTGTGGCAGCGCAACGCCCCAGAGAAAACAGCGCCGCACATTTCCTTGGTGGTTGTTTTCCCTGATGAACCGGTGACACCGACCACGAAAGGATTGATGCGCTTGCGCCAATTTCGAGCGAGCGCATGATAAGCATCGAGAGTATTGTCGACCGCAATCAAGGGAAATTGTTGATTGCCGATGGCGTATCCGACTCGCTCGGCGACGATAGCACCGCGCGCGCCGGCCGAAAAGGCATCGCCTATGAAGTCATGACCGTCGAAGCGCTCGCCGGACAGGGCGAGATACCAGTCACCCTCTTGAATGCGCCTGCTATCGGTGCAAATGGCACCATCTTCGTCGGGCATCATACCGGCAGCCAGGCGGCCGCTGGTGATAGTCATGATTTCTTCGCCGGTAAAACGCGCGGTCATAATTGAGTAGTAACAAAATGGCTTCCGCAGGGGAAGCCTTGAGAATCTCAAAGAGACATTTCTTGATTGATTGCGGGGTATTGAGAGATAGACCCCGCCAACGCTTGAACAACATCGTAATTGAAACACCCGTTGTTGGCAACCCTGAATCTGAGCTGCTTAGCAGGAATTAAAGGCGGTGATGTCGATATAATGCCGGAGAAACGCGGGCTTCCGCCCGCCGCTACGATAAACAGGCTCATGCAAGAACTTTCATCGCCTCAAACTACCGATCAACTTTCTCAGATGGCCCAAACTGCCGGCGGCCATATGTGGCAGCGGCGACGACATCTGATCGACACCCGTGACCTCAGCGTTGATGAAATTGACTGCTTCCTGAAGACGGCCGCTCTGTGCAAACATAACCATCTCAGCAAACGAAGACTGGGCTTGCTTGCCGGCAAGACAGTGGCGCAGATCTTCTATGAAAACTCGACGCGCACGCGCAGCAGTTTCGAAGTTGCCGCCCGCGCGCTGGGCGCCGATGTGCTCAATCTGGACACGAAAGTTTCCTCGGTGACTAAGGGCGAAACGTTGGTCGACACGGCTCGCCAGCTTATCTGGATGGGCGTCGAGGCTATCGTGCAGCGCCACAGCCACTCGGGCGCAGCGGATTTGTTGGTGCGCGAATGCGGGCAGCAGGTGCACGTCGTCAATGCCGGCGACGGTTGGAACGCGCATCCGACGCAGGGGTTGCTCGATCTTTTCACGATGAGTGAAGTACGTCCGAATCTCGACGGCGCCAAGGTTGCCATCATCGGTGATATCAGCCATAGCCGTGTCGCCAGGTCCAACATCTGGTTGTTGAAAAAACTCAACGTCGATGTGCATGTGGCAGGTCCTCCGACGCTGATTCCCCCGGAGCTCACCAAGCTCGGCGTGACGGTGCACAACAGTTTGGAGCCGGCAATCGAAAAAGCTGATTTTGTGATGATGCTGCGCCTGCAATTGGAACGTCAGAAGCAGGGTCTGATTCCCAGCATCGGCGAATACAAAAGATTGTTCAGACTAGATCATAATCGGCTGAAGCTTGCCTCCAAAGACGTAAGAGTTTTGCATCCAGGGCCGGTAAACCGTGGATTGGAAATTACCGACGAGTTGGTGGATGATCCAAAACTATCGTTGATCGGCACTCAAGTCACTAATGGCGTCGCCACCAGAATGGCGGTGCTGACGCTTTTGCTTGGCGAAGCGGGCTCTCGCCCGCCGCTACCATAAACGGAATAGAACGTGACCATAACGGGACGGAAGGTATGAAAGACGCGATTCTCATTCAAGGCGGACGAGTTATCGACCCGGTAAGCGGCGTGGAAGCGCTGAAGGACATCCGCGTCTCCGGCAACTCCATTACCGCGATTGCAGATCGATTGATTGCCTCTGACAGTGATTCAGTATTTGACGCGCAGGGATTATGGGTGTCTCCGGGCTTCATCGACATGCACACGCATTTGCGCGATCTCGGCCAAAAAGATAAAGAAGACATCGAAAGCGGCACGCGGGCGGCCGCGGCGGGGGGTTTTACGACAGTGGTGGCAATGGCCAACACTGACCCGCCTGTGGACAATGGTGCGATTTTGTCTGTCCTGCTGGCGCGTATACAAGACAAAGCTACAGTTGAAGTTTTGCCTGTAGCAGCGGTAACACGCGGACTTCAAGGCGAAGAACTGACCAATATGTTCGAGCTGGCTGACCTCGGCGCCGTAGCCTTCTCTGATGACGGCATGACTATAAGCAACATGTCCGTTCTGCGGCGCGCACTCGAATATGCGCGCATGACGGGCCGCGTCGTGATAAGCCACGCCGAAGATCGCGACCTGTCGGCCGGCGGTTGCATTCAAGAAGGACACACCTGCACGTCAATGGGACTGCAGGGCATACCAGCCGCGTCGGAAACCGCCGCCGTGGCACGCGAGCTGGAGATCGTTCGCCTGACGAGAGCGCCTTATCATTTCACTCACGTTTCGTGCGCCCAGTCGGTGAAGCTGATCAAACGAGCGAAGGAAGACGGCTTGCCCGTAACGGCGGATGTGACGCCTCACCATCTTACGTTGAATGTCGATCAGATCGCCGGTTATGACACCAATTACAAGATGAAACCACCGCTGCGTCTGTCCTCAGATCAAGAGGCTCTGGCCGAAGGTTTGAAGGACGGCACGATAGACGCCATCGCCACCGACCACGCGCCGCATACGAGATTGGAAAAAGCCACGACTATGGAAGAAGCTTCCGTGGGAATCATCGGGCTGGAAACAGCGTTCAGTCTTTGTTATGAGCGATTGGTGATGAGCGCGATTCTTACGCCCTTGCAGTTGGTTTCACTCTTCACATCGAAGCCTGCTTCGATATTGAGCCTGCCGTCCCCGTCGCTCGACGTGGGCGCGCCCGCCAACATTACCGTTATCGATATCGCCGCCAAGTGGACTTACGACCCGACGCACGGCATGTCGAAAAGCCACAATTCACCATATGCCGGCAAGTCGATGCACGGCAAACCGATTCTCACCATATACGGTGGCGCCCTCGTTCACAAAGACGAACGCAGCACCGCCAATCGTTTGAAAGCGCACGCAATGGAGACAAAATGAAGAAGCACAGCAAGTTTCTATCCGGCAAGAAAATTGATCCGCCGGCGATCAGCAAAGACATGTCCGTCACGGACTTGATCAACGAGACTTTTCTGGCGTATAACGCCGGACGCTTGCGTGATGCTTGCCGCTTATACGGCGCGCGCATGCTGGAAGATGACGTCACAATAGGCGTCAGCTTGACGGGTGCACTGACGCCTGCAGGCTTGGCACGCTCGTCGCTGGTGCCGCTTATCGAGGCTGGTTATATCGACTGGATCGTCAGCACGGGAGCCAATCTTTATCACGATACTCACTTCGGCATTGGATGTGAACTTTTCCAGGGCAACCACACTTGGGATGATACTCTGCTGCGCGACGAGCAAGTGATTCGCATTTATGACATCGTATTCGACTACGACGTACTGCTGTCGACTGATAAGTTCTTCCGTGAAATCATGATGGCGCCGGAGTTTCAGAAAGAAATGTCCACGTCCGAGTTGCACTATCTCTTCGGCAAGTACGTCGCCGAGCGAGAGAAACAATTGGGCATTAAAAAACCAAGCCTCATTTCCACCGCCTACAAATGCGGAGTACCGGTTTACACGTCGTCACCGGGAGACAGCTCAATTGGCATGAACATCGCGGCATTGGCGCTCAAAGGCAAAGGTCCGCGCATTGAGATTACTGCCGACGTGAATGAAACGGCAGCCATCGTGCTCAACGCCAAACGAAGCGGCGGTAAGAGCGGCGTGCTCATCTTCGGCGGCGGCTCTCCGAAAAACTTTATACTGCAAACTGAGCCGCAGATACAAGAAGTGCTCGGCATCCAAGAAAAGGGGCACGATTTCTTCGTGCAATTTACGGATGCCCGTCCGGACACGGGCGGACTCTCGGGCGCCACGCCGTCAGAAGCTGTCTCATGGGGTAAAGTTGATCCCGAAGCATTGCCGGATACGGTCGTCTGTTACGTCGATACGACCATCGCCATGCCGCTGCTCACAGCCTATGCACTGGCAAATCGCAAACCCCGCAAGCTCAAGCGACTGTATGACAAACGCAAAGATCTGGTTGCCGATCTCAGTCGCGAGCACGAGGCGGTTTTGGCATAGTGTCGCGCGCGGTGCTGCTCGAGGATATGACCTGGCTTGAGGCGGAGCAAGCACTCAAGCCGGATACAGTAGTGGTAATTCCGCTCGGGGCGGCCGCCAAAGAGCACGGGCCGCATTTAAAGCTGAAAAACGACTGGACAATCGCCGAGTACTTGAAAGAGAAGGTCGCTCAGGCGCTGCCCGGACGAGCCGTGGTTGTGCCGACGGTTCCTTACTTCTTTTATCCGGCGTTTGTCGATTATCCCGGGTCCGTCACTTTGAGCCAGCAGACGTCCACAGACTTGATAAAAGATATATGCCTGAGCTTGTCGACGTTTGGACCGAAGCGGTTTTACGTGATTAACACCGGCATTTCAACCGTAAAAGCACTGCGACCCGCCCAACAACAACTTGCCGCCCATGGAATACTTTTGCGTTTTACCGATCTTGAAGCGACGATCGCAGGCACCGTGCGGCAAGTCAGCGAGCAGGAGGGCGGCTCGCACGCAGATGAAATCGAGACCTCGATGATGCTGTATATGGCTCCGCAAGACGTCCGGATGGACAAGGCAGTGAAGGATTTCGACAAATCCGGCAGCGGCAAGCTCAGCAGGCAACGGAGCGGGGGCTTAACCTATTCGCCCACGGGCATCTGGGGCGATGCCACCCTGGCCACAGCTGAGAAGGGCGAGAGAGTAGTACAATCACTGATAGCAGGCGTGCTCAATGACATAGAGGAATTGAGACAAGCCACTTGCCCGGCAACTTCCGACTGAGCCTTTGCGACAATTTTTGCGACGACTGCACAGATACACGCGCCACGAAGAATTGATTCTCGTGGGAGCCATTCTGGCGATGTTGGTAATGGCCATTCCCCTGCAACATTACATCGAGCTGGCGCTCTGGCAGCATCGGGCAATCGCCATGCTGATCATGGCTTTTTTCGCGTCGATGCAGGTGGGTGTTTCATGGCGGTCAGTCAGTGTATGGGGCAGGCTTTCACTTAGCTGCCTGGCGATTTGTTTGACATTGCTCGGCAAATTCTGCTGGGAGAATCCCTGGCTCGGCAATCTCGACCTGGCAACTTCCGAGCAGATATTCCAAGGACAACTTTTCGCCATCTTCATGGCGATTGTGGTCACGGTTCTGCTTGTGGTATCACTCGGCTGGCTGTTCGAGAAGAAACTGAAAGTGCCCGCCAATGCAACGGAAACGGAGCGCACCCCGCGTTGAAACAGTTGGTCTTACTAGTCGGCGTGCCAGGCTCCGGCAAGACAACGCTTGCACAACGACTCGTCGATCGCGGCTATGTCTGGCTGAATGCCGACCAAATTCGACACGAAGTCCATGGGGACGAAGGGGATCAATCGAAATCCGAAGTCGTTTTCGGAATCTTCTTCAGCCGTCTGGAAGAAGCGCTGGAAAAAGGACAAGACGTCGTCATCGACAACACAAACATCAATCAAAAACACCGCAGCCCGATTCTACAGCGTGCCATCAAAGCCGGTTATCAGGATATTCAGCTGTGGGTTCTCGATGTGCCTCTGGAAGTTTGTTTAGAACGGAATAAAACCCGCAATCGGCAGATTCCCGATGAGATCGTCACCAATTACTACAATACGCTGCAAGGACATGGCAAACCGCGCAAACACGAAGGCAAACTGGTCATCGTGCGCCCGGGAGACAAGGACTTCGAATTCAAGTTTTTCACCGTGAAATGAGTGCGCGCTATGACAGAAGTGCAATCACCGACGAATCTTAAGCGCTGGCCGACGCCGCAAGATTACAATGAGGCGATACAAAATCTTGAGCACAATGTCGTTGATAGCGATTTACAAAACGGACAAATAGAAACCGGCCCGCACGGGTTACCACGTCCGATAACTGGTGCGTTTGCCTCCGTGTATAAGATTCGCTGCGACAAACGCGACTGGGCTGTGCGTTGTTTTCTGCGGAACATTCCGGACACTCAGTCACGATATCAGCAAATCTCCGAGTTCGTGCAAAACGATGATTTGCCCTATACCGTCGGATTTGACTTCCAACCTGAGGGGATTAAAATCGCGGGAACTTCATATCCGCTGCTCAAGATGGAGTGGGTAGATGGCGACACATTGGATAACTATCTTCGCGCGCATCACAATCAGCTTGATGTTGCGTTCGCCGAGAAATTCAAGACAATGTGTCTAGACCTGCGGCGTGCTGGTATCGCACATGGTGACCTTCAACACGGCAATATTATTGTCAACAAGGGCGAGTTTTTTCTTGTCGATTACGACGGCATGTACGTTCCCTCGATGAAGGGTGAGCGCAGCAATGAGCTGGGGCATCGTAACTACCAACATCCGCGACGTGCAGACCAGACCTTTAGCGCGGATCTGGACAACTTTTCAGCGTGGGTCATTTACGCTTCACTGATGTCGCTGGCGATCGACAAGAGCTTGTACGAACGTCTTGCCGCAGGTGATGATTGCTTGCTCTTTCGTCGCGATGACTTCACGCACCCACTGAATTCATACGCATTCTCCATTCTCGAGCATCATGAAAGCGAGGAGATACGGAAGGTTGCAAAACGGCTGCGCTTGTTCTGCATGCGAGCACCGGACGATGTTCCGCCTCTTGATACCGCCGAGCGTGTGCCATCGAACCTGCCTGCGATGGCAGTTGTAGAAGTGCCACAGAAGGTAATTGTACAACGCAAAAGCACGCCGCACGTATCGACAGTTTCGAAGCCAGAGGGTACCTCCGCAACAAGACAAACGACGACGAAGGCCGCGGCAAGCTTGCCCACAAGCTCAAATAAAGTCGAGATAGAGTTGCAGCAGCCGATTCCGCGGAAGGTTGTCCCGAGCGTAGGGAGGCTGATCTCTACGTTCGCTATATTGTGTTTCATTACCTTCTACTGCTGGGCTATTAGTCGTGCTCAGCCGGGCCTAGCGCTGTTCGTATTTTTCGTTGCTTTTTTCGTGTCGCTTCTGGATTGGATTGGAAAGCCTGATCGCGATCTCGTAGAGGGTGGCTATGCAACCACCGGCATAATCAAACGTGCCTGGTATGACTGGTTCTGGAAAACGTACAACGTCGTGTATGACTACGAGCAACTCGATGGGGTTTGGGTACGAGACGTCCACAAGAAGGTCGGCTTTTTTGAATATACAAACTTCAGTACAGGAGGACGCGTCACGGTTCTCTATAACGCTTGGGATAGCATCCTCTATCCATGCACCCGTTTCAAAGCCAAATCTCCATGATCGATTACATCGCCATCATGTCAGCCCGCGGCGGCCCGTTGCGCGGCCCTTACGAGATGGCGTTCGCCGCGAAGCGCTTGGAGGAAAGGAATTCGATGTTCAGATCCGTTTTGCCTTTGGTGGCAAGGTCGGTAAGCAGTTCACCGACGACGCTGCCGAGTTTGAAGCCGTGGCCTGAAAATCCGCAGCCGTAGACAATGTTTTTGTGTTTGGGATGCGTCTCAATAATGAAATGCTCGTCTGGAGTCATGGTGTATAAACAGATCGTGCTGCCTACGTAATCGCCGGCCGCTCCAGGGAGATAGCTGTTCAATTTTGTGCGCATCAGTTCCACTTCATTTTCATGAACGACGCGATCGACCGTTTCGGGCGTGCAGATCTGATTACCCGTGTGTTGTACGGAGAACCGCTCGCTGCCGTGGTGGGCAATCTTCATGCCGCCACCCTGTTCGAATGGAAAACCGTAATAGAAGCATCCCCGCTCGGAGACACAGTATATAGGACAGTTCGCGGGCGTGAATTTTTCCGACTGCTTCGTCTCGAAATAGCTAAAGAACACCCGAAGAACGTGCAGAGGCAATGATAGTTCCGCGAGCACGTTTGGTGCCCAAGGTCCGGCAGTTATCGCGAGAACGTCGCCTTCGTACTCGGCAGTTTGCGTTTTCACCGTGACGCCATCGGCGGTGGCATGCCACGAGACAGCCGGTTCATTAAACCGCAACTGCGCACCATGCTTCTCAGCCATTTCGTAATAAGCGGCCAAACATTCGTCGGCATAGCAAAAACCGGCGCCCGGTTCATAAACTGCATAATAAGAATCCGGGATGTTGAAGCAGGGAAAACGTTTTCTGATCTCCGATCCGGACAGCAGATCGTATGGGATCGCGTGCATGTCGGCGCTGCGTTTACAGTCTTCGATGAGCGCAGATTCGGCATTGTCGCCGATGAAGAGACCACCGCAGAGTTCGAGCAATTTGCGTCCGGATTCTCGCTCTAACTCATGCCAAAGTTCGTATGACCGTTTCAACAGCGGCACGTACTCGGGTGCTTCGAAGTATGCCTGGCGAACGATGCGCGTTCTGCCGTGCGAGCTGCCTAAGGCATGTCCACGAGCGTTAGCGTCGAGAGCAATCACTTCGCAACCGCGGCGCGCGAGATGGTAGGCAGTCGCGCTGCCCATGATTCCTAAGCCGACAACGATTGCTTTCATGGTGCACCTCAATCCAAAAGACTTAGTTCGACCAGTTTGTTCACGGTGCGCGCTAAACGCTGACCGTACTCGCCGGCGGCCAACTCGGAAAATGGTGCCCAGCGAGAGCCCGTGACCTCCTCGGTTTGCAGAACAAGCGGGCTTCCGCCCGCCGCTACACAGTCCGCCGAAAGCGGGCTTCCGCCCGCCGCTACCATCGGCCAATCAAGCACGAACAGATACTGAAAATCGTGGTGCAGATGCTCGGGCTCGCCTTTGTCGGCGTTGGCGGGAATTTTGTGCGAATCGATATCGATGGGAATTCCAGTGCTGCCGTGCCAGCTGTGCAGGCAGACAGGCAGCCTTCCCACCTCTTCGCTCAGCTCGCGCAGTGCAGCGACGCGCGGATTTTCAGCGGCATCCATATGACCACCGGGCTGCAACCACCGTTTCAAGAAGTTGTGCCTAATGAGTAGAAACGTTCGATCCGGCTCGTTAAGGACAAGAGCGCTGGCGGTAAGGTGCCCAGGCAATCCACGACGATGGCAAAGATCGCCAGCGCGCTGCGCGACCTGATCGCTTAGAACTTCCAGCCGAACAGCATCTTCCGGAAATATTGCCAGGTAGCGACCGAGCATTTCGTCAATGCCGTCCAGATATTCCGCGAGATTTGGTGTGTTTATCAGCATGTGCAACCAGGGATTCTAGCAGAGGCGATGATAAGCTGGTCATGGACCCTGAAGAGGTCAATTGCCCAAAGGAGAGGGTTATGCAAGGCGGCGACGACAAGCAGAAGTTTATCTGGATGGGGCTGATAGTCCTCGCATTCATTGCCGGCGCGGTTGTTAGCATGGCAGGAATGCGCGCGGTTCGTATACCGGCGGGCGGACAGTCGTCCCCGCAAGCGCATGCCGCAGCAGCCGGGACGTCCACGGCAGGACACTAGACGACTGAAGTCTAAAATTTGAAAATCTGTCCAATTTTTCCGCATTTGCTCTATATACGGATGTCGGCACAGCCGCCACGTTACTAGAGCAATCCAATGGTTTCCGAAGTCTCCCGCAATACAGAACACGCAGCCGCCGGTGGCGCCGAGTCCGCGCACCAGAGCTGGATTGGCGAGGTTTTCGACTCGGGACTGGGGCTGGCCAAAGACAGCTTCAAACTAGCGGCAACCGGCGGCGACGAGGTGCTGCACGACCTGCACATCACAAACGGCCCAGGCGCCGACGCTTACCATTTCAGCAACTTTGTCCATGACCACCATACGGCCGTCAACTACGGCATCGACGCCACCGCAGCGGTTGCGGGCGGTGCGACCTTCATGGCGACGTCGCCTTTTGTCACGCCGGTCGGCGGGATAGCGGCGGGTGCGGGCGCCGGTGCCGGCGTCGAAGCCGGGCTCCACTATTTAGTAGGCGACAAGGTGACAGCCAAGCAGGCCATCAGGGGCGCAGTGTTGGGCGGGGGCGCCGCTCTCGGCGTCGAACTGCAGTCGCTGGTTGCCGCGCGATACGGCGCCAGCATCGCGTCATTCGCCGGACGCACGCTGGGACAAGTAGCGCCCGGACTAGAAAACGCAGCGACTCGGGCGCTCGTCCCGATAACAGGCTCTCCCGGCATGAGCCAGTTGGGCGCTTTCGCCGCCGATCGCGTGCGCGCCAACTTGTACAGCACATTCGCAACGCGCGGACTGCAATTGGCACACTATGCCGCCGAGAACATTGCCCCCGCGGTTCCATAAATGATGTGGCACGCACGTCGTTTCACCGCCGGAGGCCACCCGGTGCGTCACTATAGAAAATTGCATGAAATGCAAGTTTTCATAGCGCTGTCGAGGGTTGTTTGCAAATAGCAAACGTTCTGCGCATTTTCGTTTGCTATTGGCAAACGACTAGGATTTCCAGGCGTCATTGTTGCGATGCAGTGATACTATGTTCCTTAGTAGCGTGATGGCAAAAGCAAACCGACCCGGAAGAAAACAGCGGATGCCGCGGGTCGGCGAAACGCACATTACCGCCACTCGGTAAGGTGCGACGAATGTTATTTGAATTATCCAACCACGGTCAAGGCGCGATGTTGAATGTGTCGGTGATGGCTTCGTCGAGTTGGTTCACTCGCAGAAGCCCCCAGACTTTGATCGCGTCGTAGTGCGTGGAATCGTCGTACGTGCTGACGAACACGTGGGTAGGCAACACTCGCACATCCGGACCATTCAAGATGGCGCCGAATGAAGCAACGTCGCAGCGGATGAAGCGGACGCGTCCAGCATATTGCGACGCTGCACGCTCAAATTCAGCAAGCTGCGCTTTGCACTCGCCTGGTCCCGTGACGTTGTACTGCGCACACTGCACCGGGTCCGAGCTGTAGAACTCAATCACAAGCGGCGTGCGAGTAGAGCGAGCCTGCTCCAACTCCCATGCAAGTCTCTCGGCACTCGCCTCGATGACGTCGCCGGTATTGCTTGCCGGCGGTTCAGCAGCCGGAGCATGTTGCTCGATTTGCTCGAAAAACCAGGGCTGCACGCTCGGGTTGTTTCGAGCCAATGCGGTGTTCGACAAACCGAAAATTGCAGCGATGAGAACTAAGGCAGAAAACACGATGCGAATCATGATTCCAAACCTTCCTCTGCGCGCTGCTCATCGGTGAGGCGGTTGACGACGAAACGGCGCAGACCGTTGACGTCGTTCGAAGTGGCAAGAAGCAACTGCTTATACTCTTCGAGCTGAGCTACCGTGCGCAACCCGAGTTGACCGCGGACGTTCGACGCAATCAGGTCATACGACTGCCTGGCAGCAGCAAGTTGTTCTGCGGCGCCCGGAAGACCATGAAAGTATTTTTCCTGCAAACGTTCGACGTCGTTGATTGCGACGCCGAGAAACACGAGATTTTCGCTGATGAAAGCGTAAAGATCCTGTTTGCGCAACGTGTCACGCTTGATGTACGCGTAGACGGCGTAGATCACGAGGGCGACACCGAAAAGCACAATGAATGTTTCCACGAGTTTTCCTTGGTGAAAAAACTATGTTGGCGAGAGAAATGATGCTCGCGTCAGGAGAAACGGTGCTCGCGCCGACCGAGGCAGCGCGAGCACCCGCGAGATTACAGGGAGAGCACGAAGTCTTTCTTGGCGAGAGCCATGAACAGATCGTGCTTGGCGAACTTCTGCCGAGCCCCGGCTTCGAGCATCTGCTCATTAAAGCCGTCAGCGCCGCTGATGGCGATCACCGGCAATCCCGCTGCCACTACACGTGGTGTCAGATGCCAGCCGTACAGATTACTGAAGCTCAGCCTGCCGTCAATGAGCGCAACGTCATGCTCATCGGCTTTCAGCGTGGCTGTCTTGCCGTCGGGGTCCATCAGCTTGACGCCGTCTGCTCCAACGAGCTCGGCGCGGACGAACCAGGCAACCTCGTATCCGTGGCGCTTAAACGCGCCGGAAAGCAGGTCGCCCCAAAACAAGTCATCCTCGATGATGAGGACTCGAATGTTTGCCATATGTTACTCCAGGTAGTTTTAAAGAGCATCCTCGCGGAGGAAATCCCAGCCCGCTCGCAGGAACATGCCTGTGAGCTGGCCGGCCGAAAAGGCGGTGATCGCACCGAGCACCCATTCCAGCGCGCCGGTTCCGGCTAAGAAGAAGAGATACGTGCCCAGTGCGCACATCGCGAGCGCGGCAATACCGGCCATGCGATAAACACGTTCGTCAATCAGGCTGGACGCCTTGATTCCTGTGCCCAGCATGAAGCCGCTGGACAAGAACCCGACCACAGCCCAACCGATGCTGAACTTGAGCAGGAAGAAACTGCCCAGCAGCAGAAGCAACGCCATTACCGCGCGGGCGACAGGCGGCCTGGACGGCTCGCTGACGCGGATGCGGGGCGGCGGACCAAACGGGCTGCCTTGCGAGCGACGTCGCGGAGGCGGAGGGCCGTACGGATCGCGCTCTTCAGAGAAGACCAGCGCAGGACGATTGCTATTGTGCTGCAAGTTGAGCCACGCTGGATAGGGCTCGCCCGTTGCATCGAAGATCGCCACTGACACCTTCAGTCCACCCCATGTCTTGGGCAAACGCCCACCGACCTGAGTCCAGAAGGGAGCCAAAATATCTACGACAAGCTCGTTCTCGCCGTTTTTTTCGACCAGTTGCACACCAGTGATGCCCTGGGATCGATTGACGTACATCAGAGCGAGCTGTTCACGCGCTCGCTCCGGAGAGATAACAGACATCATGAACCTTTCCGCAGAAGCGGGCTTTTGCCCGCCGCTACCATGTAGGGCGACGCATGCGTCGCTGAGGCGCGTTATTTGCCGTCCTCGTCCTTGGGCTTCTCGTCGCCCCAGGCGTCGGTGAGCACCACGAGTTTTTCCTTCTTCTTCCGCGCGATGGAGCTTTCCCAAATCTTGTTGTTCGGGACAGTCACCTCGCCGTTTTCCTTGGTTTTGATGCGGCTCTTGAAGCGGCCGACTTTTGTCACCGCGCCTTCGGCAACGCTGACGTCGACGACCTTCACCTCTTCGCCTTCCTTGATGCCGTCAGGGCCATCAAGCATGATGCCGGCGTAGAAGTCTTTGATCAGCCCTTGCAGAGCAACCGTAAGACCGGCGGTGACGAAGGTGAGACCCGCCGTGAGCTGAGCGATGAATCCAGGCGCAAAGAAAGAGGCAGCCAGCAGACACGCGATCAGCCAGTAAACGATGTTGAACAGCTTCGAGCCCAAGACAGAGATGGGTCGCGTCGCCGTGAAACCGTTCAGCAACTTTTCCGCCCAGCACTGGCATCGATGATGCATCAGCCCGAAGAGGTTGAGAATGGCGATGGCAAAGATAAAGTTGACGAGATAGGGAACCCACTCGATCAGCTTGTCGTGAATACCCTTGCTCACGATCAGGTGCACCTGCCTGCTGAAGACATCAGTGCCGCCAGCCAGTACGGCCACCGCGATCAGGATGATCGTCGGCAACAGCAGGAAGAACCTTTTCCACAGACCACGACTTTTGTTATCGCATGTTGCGTCCATGTTGACCTCGTAAGTAACAGCGCGTTATGCGCTCGGTTGAAGCGAAGAACGCGATTGCGTTCCAAACGTTATCTCCGCTGGCACCACATGTGGTGCAGCGCGATGATCTGCGGGTCGGTAAATTACTCGCGCCGCGAAGCGCTGTCTCGATATCGCAATAGGGGCATGGACTTGGGAGTTGAGTGGAATTACCGGCCTGTAAAAGAAACTGATAAGCAGAAGAAGAATTACAAGAAAACAGCCTGTAATAACAATGGCCGGAATACGATCTTTATCCGGCTCGATATATTATTGAGATCCGCTAGGTCGCGCGAACGCCGATTATTACGCGGCGCTAAGATCACTGCGGCGTGCGGCGAGCTCCGCCACCACTTTCGGTATCAGCTCGTCGACGGGTCCGACGGTCGTTCCCATAATTCCGCGACCGCGCCTTTCCACGAGCCAATTCAAAAACATCAGGCGGCTCAACGTTTCGGCATACGGCAAGACGCGGCGAGCATCCGCCGGGTCGCGTCCATCAAGCTCCTCGCAATAAGCTTCGAGAACAATGCCCCGCCATTTAGCGAAATTGCCGTTTTTGAAATGATCGGAAACTAAGGAAGCGAGATCCATCGTCGACACGCCGACATGAGTAAACCAGGACCAATCGATCACAAACAGTTTGCCGCCGCGCACCAACAAATTCTCGGCATACAGATCGCCGTGAACTAGCGAAATGGGCTCACCGGCCAACTGCTGAGCAAGCAACGTGGCCAGCGCGACCAGTCCCTTCTCTTCTTCCTGGCTGATCAGATTCCAACCACGCAGACGTTCTGCAACGCCGGCAGCGAATGTTTCGTAGTCCAGCGGCAGCAGGGCGCGCAGAACATTCAAGTGCATCAGCTCGTCGATGCGATAGCTGTAAGCTCTGTGCATGCGCGCAATTGTTCTGCCGACCTGCGCGGCAAATTCACCTGTGACATTGAGATTTAGCAGCGCCTGCGTTCCCAGATCTTCGAGAAACATTGCCGTCTGATGCCCGAAGTGTGCAGACATAAACAGTTGCGCTGAATTGGAAATCGAAGGAATGAGTACTCGCTCATGCAACTCCTGCTCGATATCCCATGGCGGCAGCACGACTTTGTAGATGAGCGATTCGGGCAATGCATTGTCCAACCAGAGGCGCTCCACCAGGGAGAGATCGCGGTGGCGCAAAAGTTGCCGCTTCACGATCTGCACCGGCTTACCATAAAACTCCTCGAGCCAGCCGCTTAGCCGCTCTTGCGGAGGTGGTTGTATTAGGACCAGAGACTCGTTTTCCACGGGCACTAGAATTCCCAGTATGGCGCCTTAGTGAGCCGCTCGGCGCCGTCGTCGGTGATCACGAGGTCGTCTTCAATGCGCACTCCGCCGAAGCCGTCGATATAGATGCCCGGCTCGTCGGTGACGACCATGCCTTCCGCGAAGGCGTCATGCTCGTAGTCATAAGGATCATGGGCCACCAGACCGAGGCTGTGTCCCAATCCGTGCGTGAAGTAGTTGCCGAAGCCCTTGTCGTTGATGTAGTCGCGCGCAACGGCGTCGAACTCTTTCCACATCATGCCGGGCTTCACTTTTTTGAAGGCCGCCTTATTGGCCGCCAAAACCACTTCGTAAATTTCGACCATTTTCGGATCCGGCTTTTTGCCAGGCACAAAGACGGTGCGTGTGATGTCGGAGCAATAGCCGCCTTTGAACAGACCGCCAAAATCCATAATCACAGGCTCGCCGGCTTTCAATTTGCGATGTCCCGTCGCATGGTGCGGGATGGCCGAATTCGGACCGCTTGCGACAATGCTGGTGAAGCTGTTGGTGATCGCTCCGTGCTGGCGCAGGCGCATATCCAACTCGAATGCAACTTCCGTTTCCGTCATGCCCGGCTTAATAAGTGCTGCCACTTCCTTGTAGACTTTGTCCGTGGCTTTGCAGGCATCGCGCAGAAGGTCGATTTCTTTCGCATCTTTATACTGGCGCAAACGCTCGATGAGATGGTACGTCGGCACGAGCGTTCCGTTGATCTCATTTTTCCAATGGTCTAGCAACTCGACGGAAACGTGGCCGGCTTCAAACCCTATGCGTGCGTTTTTCTTCAGTCCGGAATTGGACAGTGCTTCATTGATGTGTTCGGTGACTTTCTTGCCGCGAACATGCTTGACGAGCTTGAAGTCTTCGGCTTCTTCCTCGGCGCGCAAGTAATATCGCGCATCCGTAACGATGTACGCTTTCTTCTGCGTAATCACAAGTACGCCTGTGGTTCCACCAAAGCCGCTAAGGTAGAGAACGTTTTGGTTGTCACCTTCCCAAACACGCACCAGCAGCGCGTCCAGCTTCTGTTTTTCGAGAGCGCGTTGAACTTTTTTGATGCGTTTTTTCATAGGTGCTTGCAAAGATAAAGGGATTCAGCACAACTAAAATAGCACGGAGAAATAAGTGGTCGCCGTTTGACTGCTCCTTGACAATAATTGCAAGTGGGTTGAAGCGTTTTAGAGGCGGGCACGATCTTGGTGTCGTGGAGGACAAATTCGATGAAACAAGTGCTTTCGTCCGTGCTGGCTATGATTTTTCTGGGCGCGCCGGTGGGCGCTGAGCAGGAGCGCAAAGTCGCAACCCCGATAGACAAGTTCAACGGCATAGGCCGCCAGCAAGACTTCCAAGCCGCCATTCCGCACGAACGAAAAGGCTGGGAAGCACTGCACAACAAGCAGCCGAAGGAGGCGATCGAGCACTTCAAAGCCGCCCTGGCTGCCTATCCGAATTTGTTTCACGCCTACATGGGTTTGGGCATAGCCAGCGAGCGCCTGAATCAGCTCGACGACGCTCAAACAGCCTATCGATCTGCCATCAAATGTGATACCAACAATTGGCGGCCATGGAAACGTCTAGCTAATCTGCTCTACCAACAGAACAAATTCACAGAATCACGCGATGCTCTCGCGAACGCCATGGCGTTGCATCCGCCTGCACCGGCGAAGCGTCAAATGGACCAAATGATCCAGGCTGTGGAAGCGGCAAAACGCAACGGCCATGCCGATAGCGTCGGCATCAAAGATACAGGCGAAGAAAGCGATAATTAGAACAATGCGGGCTTCCGCCCGCCGCTACGTCACTTGTCGGTTCATCGTAGCGGCGGGCGGGAGCCCGCTGTCTCACTACGTCTGCGTCGATTCGATCAGCATGTCGCGGTACGAGCGCATGATTGGCTGGCGACCCGTGTCGAACAGCTCATTGGCTAAGAGATTGATTTGCTGTTCGAGCAGCGTCGAGTCCGTCCCCAGGGGCTGCAGCACCTCGATTTCGAGATACCAGCCGGAATAGACGCCAAGCCCGCTCACCTCGTCGATGCTGACTACGGCATCGGTTGCGTTGAGTTTGCCTTCGTACAGTTGTCTGCGCTTGCTGAACCCAAGCAGCGGGTGCCCGGC
This sequence comes from Candidatus Obscuribacterales bacterium, assembly GCA_036703785.1. Taxonomy (GTDB): domain Bacteria; phylum Cyanobacteriota; class Vampirovibrionia; order Obscuribacterales; family Obscuribacteraceae; genus JADYXS01. The sequence goes on along the minus strand of DATNQY010000356.1, from coordinate 5,191 downwards.
GGCAAAGCGCCCGACCAATAACCAAAACAGCCCGATCACAGGTGGAACATCGCGCTCAGTCTCTCTGCGCTCTTTGCCCGTTGCCGTCTTTACCCATTGCTTGAACGTGAGGATCGTCCGCGCCTCCTGCAAATCCATGCGTTCTTGCCGAACGCGAAGCATTTCGCCTTGCACCGCCGACGGAAGGAACGTGTCACTCATAAGCGCCGTTCCGATATATTTAAATCCGCGCTCCTTGAGCTTTTCAGCCAGTTGCGACGCTTCTTGCTGGGTTTGGAAAAACTTGCGCTCAATTTCCATGTGCCCGGGATCGGCGCTGGTGCGCACGAAGCGCCTGAATGCACTTCGCAGCCACTGTTGAATTATCTGGCGCAAAAAGTTGTGCGCGGTCATTCAGTTGTCCTTTCGGCGATTTGGCTAGGGTGTTAGGTGATCGTACACGGTATACGCACCGAAATGTCGCTATAGAAACTTGCATCACATGCAACTTTCTATAGCGAGCAGACACCGCCAGCAGCAAGTGACACCGATTCGCTTGACAAGCACGATTGTATTTAAGTCCGTCTGGTTGAGGAGACAGGCAACTGCTCTATGACGAATTAGAGTTGCGCCAGCTCGCGTAGCGGCTTAGCGTAGAATAGCGGGCTGCCGCCCGCCGCTACGGTGCAAAGGGCGGATCGCGGCGCGAATTGGTGGCAGCTCCATGTCGTTGCGATGGCTAAGATCTCTATCACGAGAGTTGTTCTCCTGTATCCGCTTCGAATAAGGTGGTTACCCAACTTCCCCCACTGTTCTCACGGAGACAACTAACAAGACTTTTTCTCAGTGAGCTTTTCGTAGCATTCGTCCCAAACCGCAAGGTTTGCCGGAATTATCTATCTCAGCTATCTCGCGTCGGTAGCAGAGCTTTTCGCTTGTAATTCAGGGCGATGCGTGGCGTCGCACCTACATCTCAAAAACACCCACCGCCTCCCAGCGGTTCTAACCAGGAGGCACTCATGACCTTCGGTGATCTGTTTCTCATCATCATTGCCGGACTGTTTGGCCCATTGGTCGCCGGCAATCGCTTCCTCGCACTGCCCGTCGTTGCTGGAGAAATCATTGCCGGAATCATCATCGGCAACAGCGGCTTGCACTTGGTCAACGTAAACAACGAGACTCTGCAGTTTTTGGCAAACTTCGGTTTTGCCGTTCTGCTGTTCGTCGTCGGAACGCGCGTGCCTGTTGCCAATCTTTTTTCCGGAGTGAGCGGTACGGCGCGTCGCGGCATGTTCGCAGCAATTTGGGCGCTTGTACTGTCGGCTCCGGCTGGTTGGGCTCTCGCTCATTTCGCGGGAATCGGACACCCAGTAATGTTCGGGCTGCTCTGCGCCGCAAGCTCGACCAGCACGGTTCTGCCGATTCTTGCAGAACGCAAGACTGTGGGCGATCAAGCTACTGCACTCACCGTCTGGATTCCGATCGCCGACATGGCAACGATGATTCTTCTGCCGCTCGCCTTCGGCATCGGCAGCTCGTTGCAGATCATGATCGGCGCGGGAATCGTGGCTGTCGTCGGCGTCGTAGCTTTCTACGGTCTGCGGCTGTTCAAAGACTCCGCGATCGGCAAGCGTTATCGCAAGCTCTCCAAAGAGCGTTTCTGGGCTCTCGACCTCCGCCTGATGTTGGGCGTGCTCGTGGGTCTGGCTGCTCTTGCCACCAAATTTGGCACCAGCGTGCTGGTTGCCGGATTCGTGGCAGGGCTCGTTTCCAGCTTGCTTGGCCAGCCCAAGCGCATGAAACGCCAGACCACCGGTGTCGCGGAAGGATTTCTGGTGCCGCTGTTCTTCGTGTTCATCGGCGCCCGCATTGACCTTCACGCGCTCTTTACCTCGCCGAACAACCTCATGCTTTGCGGCATGATCGTTGTTGCCGGATTGGTCGTGCACCTCATCGCCGCCAAGTTGGCGCGCCTGAAGTTCTCGACCGGACTCATCGCTTCACAGCACATGGGTCTGCCTGCGGCAATCGTCAGCATGGGTCTTGCCGAGCATGTCATCAACGAGGGTCAGGCCGCAGCGGTAATCACTGCCGCCTTGATCAGCCTCGCTGTCTGCTTGGTCGGCATCACTCGTCTACCGCGCGCTCTGCCCGAGAATAAACCGGACAAGTCCGACAACACGGAAGCCGGCCGCGAATGCGACTGCTCGAAGGCGGGTATCGGCGATCTTTCCCCCGAGGAAACGCCTGACCCCAAATCGAGCGATGGCAATAGTCACTAACTCGCACCAGGTCGGGTACCAGCTTAAACGCCGTTCAGGCAATTTGCTGGTATCCACCTGGCGCCGGTTCAAACTCCTCCAAGTGGTGGCAATGCGCCACCACTAATTTTTCAAAAGCGCGCCTTGCTACATGCCATAATAGACAAGGCGAAGAGATAGTGATATCCTTGAAGGATGCCAAACACATCTGAGCTTGAATTACTCGCACGCTTGTTAATTGCCGCCGTTCTTGGCGGAATCATTGGCGCAGAAAGAGAGCGTTTGAATCGCGGCGCCGGGCTGCGTACTCATGCGCTTGTGTCAACTGCATCGGCGCTAGCAATAATTGTTTCTGCCTATGGCTTCATGAGCGTTCTGGCGCCAGGGAAGATCGTCCTTGATCCATCGAGAGTCGCTGCTCAGGTTATTAGCGGCGTGGGTTTTCTCGGCGCCGGCATCATCATCTTCAGAAAGAACGCCGTACGAGGTCTGACGACGGCGGCGAGTATCTGGGCTGTGGCGGCGGTTGGACTTGCTGCCGGTGCCGGGTTGTATATCTCGGCGGTTGGTGCCACCGTCATACTTAGTTTCATCCTGATCGTCCTCAAAAAATTTGAGAAGAAATTGTTTCCCCAGCGCGAAATTAGTCGGATAAATATCGAGATGTCAAATTCGCCGGGTTTGATAAATCGCGTTTCAGACCAGCTCAAGGCTAACAAACTTAAGATCCTCAATTTAACCGTCAAACAGCTGCCCGGGCAGAACAAAACAGTGATGAAGGTCGAGACCTCCGGGAAGGAAGATGCCTTATCACACGTGCTCGACAAAATTCAGAGTCTGCCTGGAATCGAAAGTGTTTCCTATACGGGACGCGCGCTTTCCTTCGCGGAAAGCGAGGAAGCGGACGAGGCGCAGGGGTTTGAAACGTGAGATATTCGGCGTGAAAACAACTGCGGGCGTTTTACTCTATCGCTTTCGGGGCGGTGCTGTTCAGGTGCTGCTCGTATATAACGGCAAAAATTGGAGCATACCCAAAGGCTCAGTCAAAAGAGGCGAGCGCCCTCGTAAAGCTGCGAAAAGAGAACTTAAGGAAGAAACCGGATTGCACCCGCCGCGTGGACTGCTTGAATTGGGATCGGTTCGCAAACGCACGGGTCGTCAGGAAAAACTTCACTGCTTCATTGCAGAATATTTCGCCAAAGCTAAGCCAAAAGGGCGCAGAGAAATTGTGCACGCGGCATTCATGACGCTGGCAAACGCAGCAGTTTTGATTGAAAAGTTTCAACGACCACTTCTTACCAGCTTGACGGCTATACAGGCTCTGGGCGACCCGCGCGAACGGTAGAAGTCACAGCCATGCAGCCGTTCGCTGTTAGCTGTTGCCCATCTGCCATACGGCTGTCACGCCCGTGCCATCGTTTTGCCATGGATACCGGGTTCAATAAGACTTGGCGTAAATGGCATAGAACGGGGCTCCGGCACCAGTTCGTTACTTCCAGGTGCAATATCATGACAGCAACTGACAAACCAGTTCATCAGGCGGCGGAACAAATCGGCTTCGGCGATAGCGCGACTGCACACGCAGCGGCACTCTCAGTGGCTAATCAGTCCGCCCGGAAGCTTTCAGCGCACGATTTAACAGGGCCATCCGGCGGCTTGTTGCTGCCGACCTATCAAATGGACCATCATGGCATAACATTTACGACGGTTGCCGCCAATGACCGAGCCGGGTTTCCCGCAGACGGAAACAACGGGAAACAGACTACGTGCGCGCCCACCGATGGTGGCAATTGGCTCAGTAATTGGATTGGCGACAACGTGCCGGTTCTCGGATCGCCTCTTAAAGCCGCCAAAATAGCCGCCGAGGCAGCGGCGAAGGCTAACCCATCCGCAGGATGCGACAAAGATTAAGTGCGGGCTGCGACGGAGATTTTTCGTATTTTTCGCATTGTTCTGCGGACAGGACAAATCTAATATCAAAAAGCCCTCGCACTGTGGAGAACCTTCTGCTCGCGAAAACACCGATCAAAGTAGCTCGGGTAGGCGACCAAGTCTGGATTGCAGACAAGGACTACCAGAACGATGGTGTTGCGCCCGAACAGCGTCAATATCACGCATCCACGCTGATACTGGGACCAATACTCGAAGAAGTATGCCCGCCCTCGAAGGAGAATTCTAATGGGTGAATTTGATCAGTACCAAGTTGCTCAAGCGTCGCCATCACGACCTGATTATTACTCTCATTCGACATCTTCCCGTCCCGACGGGCACCCTTGGTCTCCATCCATGACAGGCGGCAACCCGCCCTGGGCTCACAAAGTCACAAACTACTCAGCCCCATGCCCGGCCGAGGTAGAGATGCACAAGGAAGCCAGCTTGGCCTTGAATCGTAAGATTGATGCGGCTTCTGATCTCTCTGCTTCCGAACGAGCCGCCTCCAAAGCGTTGGCTGAACTTGATAAAGACCGCCAACAGGGATTCGAAGAAATGAAAGCGCGGCCGAAATTAAATACAGACTTTTCCATTGAACATCGGCAAGCGGCGGATGAAGCTCAAATGGCGGAAATGCTTAAAGGCAAAACACACTTAGAGATCGATCGTATCATCGGCGGTGCCAACCAACTGCTTGCTGCAACACCATTGAACTTGGCTCGCGCAGGCGATCGCGTCTGGCTAGGCAACAAGGACTTCCTCAATGAAGGCGTAGAGCGCGCCGCCCGGCGCTACACTCCAGCCTGCCTAATCATGGGGATAACGTCGGGAGAAATGTGCCCTGCCTTGTATGCTCCCAGTTCTTATCGAACACCGAGGGCAGGCTTTCATCCAAGTCATGGCGGCTAAGTCCGCATGTTTTTGACCAGCAAGGCAGCGCCGATGATACCGGCATGATCGCCAAGTTCAGCTCGGGTAATCTCGAGTTTTTTGCCCGTCACCGACAAAACTTTCTGACG
>DATNQY010000355.1:0-14258 GCA_036703785.1 Candidatus Obscuribacterales bacterium | reverse complement strand
TGCAAAATGTCGTGTACTTCGCTGTCGGTGAGCTGCGGAAAGGTCTCGTACCAGGCGCCGACGGCGAAGAAGTCCGCGGGCGTTTGCAAAAGCACAACCCGATCGGCCGCCGCGCCGAATTGCCTCTCGGCCCCCACGGCGGCTACTGGTGCCGACACGATTATCTGTTGCGGATTTTGAGCACGCAAGGCTTGGGCCGCCGCCAACATCGATGCACCGGTGGCAATGCCGTCATCAACAAGCACACAAACTTTGCCGCGTCCATCAAAGGACGGTTTATTTCCGCGATAGGATTTTTCGCGGCGTTCCAGCTCGATAGACTCGCGATCGGCAGCGCGCTTAAATGTTTCCCTATCGATGTGCAACATGCGCACGACGTCGCTGTTAACGATGACTGTGCCACCACTGGCGATGGCGCCCATCGCCAGCTCCTCATGCCCGGGCACGCCGATTTTGCGCACGATGAAAACATCCAGCGGCAGCCCGAGCTCGGCGGCGACGGCAAACCCCACCGGCAGCCCACCCCGGGGCAGCGCCAGCACGACGGCATTTCGAATGTCAGCCAGAAACGCCAGCTTTTTTGCCAGTAGACGTCCGGCTTCATCTCTATCAGTAAAAATCATGATGCGCCTCGCCCAAGTCGCTTGCTATCGTGTTTCCGGCGGTATGAAATTGTCCACGGCCTGGTATGGCCGCAAATCCGTGTCGAATTCGGATACCGATGCAGCGATGGGCAGACCATAGTGACGCCAGGCGGCGAAGCCGCCCATAAGCAGGCGCACCGGGTAGCCATTACGTGCCAGAAGATAAGCAGCTTCCAGTGCAAGCGTGCAATCCTCATCGTAAGAATAGACAACCACGGGAATGTGCTTGCTCAAATGATAGATGTAGGCGTTCGGTTCTGCGCCTGCGAATGGCAGATTGACGGCTTTGCCAATGTGCGCGCAAGCGAAATCTTCCGGCTGTCGCACGTCAACGAGCTGCACCTCTTCCTGACTGTCGATGAGCTGTTGCAGCATCCGCGGACCAATCTCGTGGGTCAGCTTTTGCTGAAAGTAATCGGCCCCGCCCATCCTCTGCAATTTCAAAATATCCATAATTTTCCTCCAGCACTTCAGTTGCCGGTGCGGAAATGAATTATTCCGGTTGCCGAAGTGGCAAGGAAATAGTTCCCTCTAGCGTTCGGCTTGAGCCGATGAGCTCGCGCTGGATTCAGCCACTTTCTTTTGCTGAGGCTCGCCCCGTTCAGCTTCGTTTTTCGCCTGGGGTTCGGAAAGCCGTAAAGCATGAAGCGGCGGCAGAAAACGCCCGCTTTCCTTCATGTATTGGGCGTACTCGGGTCCAAACTCCGAGGACTGGCTCAAGCGTTGCTCTTCCTGAGCCGCCGTGCGGTTAAGCACAATCAGACCATAGGCCAGGCACAAGAGGGTGCCGATTTGCAGGCAACACAGAAAGCCTGCCACCAGCGCCAGCAGGTAAGAAGCGTAGATGGGGTGGCGGATATAGCGATATGGGCCGTAGGTGACGAGGTGACTGACGCTACTATCGGCCTGGTCGTGAAACATGTGCAAGGGCACACGGTGGGTACCGATGGCCATACCAAGCAACAAGATGGACAAGGTGGCAAAGCAAACGCCAATCAAGACCGACACTTCGCCCCAGGGCGTATCGTTGCCGATGATGGGCGGCAGGATGCCTATTTTGGCTAAGCCCAAAAATGCCGGACAAGCAAACAGGGGTGCTGCCGTCATCCAGAAATGAGCTCCCAGCTTCGCTCCTTGTTTGAAAAATTTGCGCGGCAGAAGCGCTATGAAGCCGAAATTGATCAGGCACAGAAGTAGGATGCCGTCGTTAACCATGAGTACGCGTTGGTTCCGTGTATTTGCTGCCTATCCATTATGAATGATAAGGACGCAGTTTAGCCATAAACAGTACCGGATTAAACTAAACGACATGCAAAACTTGCTGGGCTGCGTGTTTCGATCGAATGGTCGAGTTTGCAGGAAAGAAGCAGGCTCGCGCAGCGTTTATAATGGAACCAGTTTTATCGTGACATAAAGAGGATATATGACCGACCCCACTCCTGACGATTCGGCTGCCAAGCAAGACGAACAATTCAATTTCAACTGGTGGATGACCATGCTGCCTTTCTTGGCCGCCATCTGCTGGTTTATCTTTCAGTGGTCGCACGATCGCACCAATATGACCTGGCTGGTTTATTCGGCAATCGCGCTTGTGGTCGGGTTGGTCCTCGGCTCGGTGGTCGCCGCCGCCAGCGGCTCTAGCACCGCAGATGGTGGCGCAGGTCCGGAAAGCAAGTAGAGCTTTTGCCCTTTTCCTTTAATGATTCCAACCGTGCTCGCGGCCGTAGCTTTCAAACTGCAGGATCTGCTGCGGGCTGAGCAGCCGGCGAATTTCAAGGCGCATCAAACAGTATTTGGAAGTGATTTCGCTCGATAAATGCCCGAGCTCCACTTGCTTGGCCATGACCATTTCGGCAGCGCCACCTGAGAGCATCGAGCCGATGAATTCCTGCTGTTTTTCCCTGTACTGATCGCGCAGCGGTTCGATGGTCGACCGGTAGGAGATGACGATGTGCGAAATTTTTTGGCGTTGTTCGGTATTGGCTTGAATTTTTTCCAGGATCGGCTCTAGATGGTAACCGTAAGGCTTGCTCAGGTCGAGCCCGCCGGACTTTTCATTGGCCGCCTTGCCCGGCGTCGCCTGGTTTTGGGATTTGCCGACGGCCGCCGTTGCCGGTGCGCCGGCCTTATTGGGCTCGGCTGAAGCCGCCAAGCACAAGCAAGAGCAGACGGCCAAAACGCCCACCGATACTGCAATTTGGTTGATTGCCTGGAAAGACATGCAACACCTGCACGGATATCTGCGATCTATTATGCCTGCTTTTTATTTCGCACGCGAGCCCCATTGGCATAGCGACAATTTATTGCCGGCGAGGGCGCAGGCTTGTCAAGCAAAGCGTGGAAGTGGTTCAATCTTAACGGCAGCACCGTAGGGGCGATGCCGGCATCACCTCTTACCGACAAAAGAAGCCGACTCTTGCCATTCGAAGACGAGCGACGAACCAACAGCCAGCGTCTGCAGTATCTCAAGCAGGCTAATCACGTCTCGGACGCCATGATTGCGGCGCGCCGCACGATGATGTTCGGCATCAATATCGGGTTGTTCGTATGCGGATGCGCATTTATCTACGTCCTCGTTTGCGTCGGCCTCGAGCTTTTGAAAGTGCCTGATTTGTCCTTTTTGGAGCACTACCAGCCTGTAGGCTATGTGCAAATCTTCGATCGTTATGACAAATCGATTTGCCAAATTGAAGGTGCGGAAAAGCGCAAGATTATTCCTTTGGAGAAAGTGACTCCGCATTTGCAACGCGCCGTGCTCGCGGCCGAAGACCATCATTTCTACGAGCACCACGGCATTGATTTTTTCGGCATCGTGCGAGCGACTGTCGTCAACATCATCGCCCGGCATGCCGTTCAAGGCGGCTCGACTATCACGCAACAGCTGGTTAAAAACCTGTTTTTCGAAGATGAAAAACGCGGGCTTATGGTGAAGATTGCCGAGGCAATAGTCTCATCTCAGCTCGAGCAGCGCTATTCGAAGGAAAAGATTCTCGAGCTCTACCTCAACGAGGTCTACTTCGGCAACGGCGCCTACGGCATTGAGCAGGCGGCTAACCTCTATTTCAATAAAAGCGCCGCCGAGCTTTCCGTCGCGGAATCCGCTTATATAGCCGGGCTTATCCGTTATCCGGCGCGCGGTGGAACGCGCGAGTACCGCAAGGAAAACATGGAGCGCCAGCGCGACGTTATCGACAAGATGCTCGAATACGGCTACATCAGCCACGAACAATGGCAGGAGGCGCGCTGGGAGCAACTTACGTTCAAGGCGCGGCCGCAAAGGAAGATCGTCTGCCCGATTACCAAGTACCCGTACTATATAAGCTACGTTCTCGACCTGGTACGCGACGATTTCACCGAAGGCGAGATGCAGCGCCATGGACTGAAGGTTTACACCAATCTTGATCCTCTGTCCCAGGATGCAGCCGTGCGCGTTTTGACCAACGGCATTCGGCATGCGCCTTCCGGTTGCACACAGGGGGCACTGGTCTCGGTAAACGTACGCGACGGAGCCGTCCTGGCTCTCGTCGGCGGCGTCGGCGATTACATGAGCCACCAGTGGAACTGCGCTACCAACCCGCACACGGCCGGCTCCGCTTTCAAGCCGTTCGTCTATTTAACTGCCTTCAATCGCGGCTTGCTTGCTCCCATGAGCGAGATAGAGGATAAACCGCTGGTGGTGGCAATGAATCACGGTGAGCCCGACTACAAGCCGAAAAATTTCGACGGCAAATACATGGGCGACATCACCGTCACCGAAGCCTTAGCGCTCTCCCGTAACACATGCGCAGTGCGGGCTGCGCAACTGGTCGGCATCGACAGCGTCGTTGAAACGGCGCGCAATGCCGGCATCAAATCGCGGCTGGATGTGCAACCGTCACTGGCTCTTGGTTGTTCGGCGGTTTCGCCTCTGGAGATGGCCGGTGCCTACGCCACTTTCGCTCGCGGCGGCGTTTATATCAAACCCACCGTGATCAGGCACATCGATGATAAGAACGGTCGCATGCTTTGGACCGCCGTGCCGGATCGCAACCAGGTTTTCCCCACCCAGTCCGTGGCGCAATTGGTGGATGTCCTGCAGGAAGTGGTGGCGCAGGGCACAGGAGCCCAGGCGCGCTTGAAAGACCGCCCGGTGGCCGGCAAGACGGGTACTGCAGATCAGGCCAAAGACCTCTGGTTCGTCGGGTTCACTCCCGATCTCGTCACCGCCGTCTGGGGCGGCAGCGAAAACAATCGCCCGATTCCCGGCAGCCATACTACAGGTGGTACGGTGATGGCGCGCATCTGGCGCGAATACAACCAGGCGTATTATGCGCAGCACGACGTGCCCAACGGCTGGTTCGTGGCTTGCACGCATTTAGCCGGCAACTTCAAGTTTCCCAGCAGAGAAGCGCTGAGCGAAAAGGCGGAAAAGGAGAAGTCCGAGAAAAATGGCGGCGATACGGCCAAACCAACGCACCATGTGGCACCGCCTGTGGTGCGGTACGAAGACATCGATCCCTCAGAAAGGCGAACCAGCGTAGTCAGGCATCCAGCCGTGATGCGCCCGGGCCGCGGTGTGGTCGACTATCGCTGGTCGCACTGACGGGCGGGCGCCATACCGCCCTATGCGACGCGTTCGGATTCCAATGAAGAAGATGGAGCATCCAACTGCGAGGCGATCAATTCGCTTACCAGCCGATTCATTTCTTTGGGATTGTAATTGACTTGCGACGGATAAACCGGCGGCAAGATGCGCAGTTTGATCGGGCGATTAAAATCAACCAGCCAGGCGCCTCTGGGCAGGATGTGACGGGTGCCGTCTATAGCGATCGGTAAAACCGGAGTATCGGTTGCGCAAGCCAACTTGAACGGTCCATCTTTGAACTGCAACAAGCGCCCGTCAAAGGTACGCTCCCCTTCTGGAAAAATAAAAATGGAAGTTCCTTCCTGCAGGTGCCTGAGAGAGCGGCGCATCATGCGCCTGACGCTGCGCATATCGCCCGGGGCAAGCGGGATGTAGCGATTGATACGCATGAGCTGTCCGACGCCGAGCATGCGCCAGATCTGCACTTTCGCCACCCACTTATAGTAAAAATTCAAACGGGACAAAACCAGCACATCGATTAACGACTGGTGGTTTGCTACCAATACAAATGTTTGTTTGCCGCTTACTTGGGCTAAATCTTCAATATCAAGACGCCATCCCGGGTTGAGCATTATGTAGTGGTGGGACAGCCATAAAGTCAGCCGATGAGCCACCCTGCCCTGCGGGTCGCGACGGCTGAGCAGCACCCTAGTCAGGGCAATCAAGCAAGCGCCGATGGTGGATGTGGAAAAGAAGTACAAACAAAATAGAATGGACAAAACCGACTGCCGGAGCCGGCAGACAAAGGTCTTTTGTTGAAGCGTGAGAGGTGACTGGCCAGACGCGCCAACGATCTTCATCAGGAATCCTTTTTCATAACCGTTTAAAACGGCTTTCGAGATGCTAAAACTTCAAAGCACCTTGACGTAAGGGGACTCAACTTTGGTTCCAGGGAACAGACCATGAAAAAGGCGCAAAAGCCGCTCAGACCGCCGATGCGCAGCTTGTATGTGCATATGCTTTTCTGCCTGTCCGCCTGCATACCCATGGCAACTGCGACGCCTGCCAATCAGCAGCCCCTGCCGCATTCGGCCCACTCCCACCTTAGCAATCACCAGGCGCTGGAACAACTGGTCGCGCAATTGCATACCTCAACAGCACAAAAGCGCATAAGCGCGCTGAAAGCGCTTTCAGCCATGGGACCAGCCGCTGCCAAGGCCGTTCCCGACATTATCGCCGTGCTCAACGACAATCGCTATTTGGGAGCAGGCGCTCAATTCAGCCGGCGCATATCGCCGGCGGTGACGGATGCCGCCATCGAGGCATTCTCTAAAATAGGCAAGGATGCCGCCGACGCCGCGCCTTATCTGGTGCAGATGCTGGACGATCGCAACGAGCTGTTTCGGCGGCAACAAATTATGGATGCGTTGAGCAATATCGGTGCCGACAACACTGCCACTGCGACCATCATGCGCGTAGTGTGCGAAGAGGGCAAGTTTACAAACACCAGGCTGCAAGCCATAAAACTTCTCGGGCAGATCCGTCCGCCGGCAGTTGATTCCATCGACCTGCTCAAAGAAATCGCCGAAGACAAAAACGATCAAGAAGCAAGAAAGGCAGCACTGCAATCACTGAGCTCCATCTCGCAAGCGGCACAACGTGCGGATTACGCAAAGCCGACGGCAGATCGCGCCGAACAAGTTACGCTGACGGCGAAGCTGGCCGCTGGTCAGGACAAATCAGATCGATTGGCTGCGCTCAACAAAGTGAGCGACCTGGGAGCCAAGGCATCGCCTTTGGTGCCTAAATTGATTGCCATGCTCGATGATGGTGACAGCGACATTGAAAGCGCCGATCTCGATGCGCTGGCAAACATAGGTGTGTCCGCGGCGGCAGCCACACCAGCTTTGGTGGCGCATCTGTTTGTGCAAAAGGATGACTCGCGACGAGCGGACATATGCCACACGATAAGCGTTATCGATCCCCAGGGCAAGCTCAGCATTCCGCTTGTGCAGCCGGCCTTAGACGATCCTTTTAAAGCCAAGATCGCCCTTGAGCTTTTGGATGAGCTTGGCACCCCTTCCAGCTCGTCAGTAGCCGAAGCTACGCGTAAGCGCTGGTGCCTTAAATAAGCGGCATACATGCCGCCGCTACAATCCTTTGAAGCTGAGCGGAACCTGTTCATGAGTCAGTCGTCATGGCTCAGCGGCTTATCGAGGGATGAACGATGAAAGTGCAAAGAATTTCCACGGCACTCAGCCTGACGTTGCTGGCCGCGCTGGCAGTGGCTCCAGTTGCCAAAGCTGTGGGCGATCCCAACATCGACAGCGGCGTGGGCTCTGCCGATTCGCGTGGTCCCTACGGCTTCAATCACACCGGACACAAGCCGATCTTCGATACCCCGCCCAATGATTATGGCGTCTGGCGGGACGCTTATGGCGGTTTGCGCGACTCCGGAATGCAGCCGGATAATCTAACAACGCGGGTTCCGGAGCCGACGTGGGACGATACGCATCCCCTCGGCCCGCCGGTGCCATCAGGCTCTCCGGGCGGATTGGCCTCCGGTCTGGGCGGTGGTATAGGATTGGGCGGCCTGGGCGGACTCGGGCTCGGCTTCCCGCTGGGCGGAGGACTGGGCTCACTCGGTGCATTCACAGGCGTGTCGCCGATTTCCGCAGCCGCAGCCGCGTCGCTCACGAATCCTTTGCCGCTGGGCAACGGCACAGGACTTGGCCCATATAACTTCCCGCGCACCACATTCGGTTTTGCCGGCGCTCCAGGGGCGTTTTACCCGGGCGCACCATTTACAGGGCAGCGCTACAACGGCCAGGGCAGCGGTTATATCGTCAACCCATCAGTGACTACAAGGAACGTCACCAATGGCGGCACCTCGACGAACACGACGACGTGGAACACGACCTACGGCCCGGCCCAATTCAGCCAGGCAACCAGCGGTCCGGCCAACAACGAAACGGTGGTCACCACGTTCATGGTCAACGGTAATACTTATTCGAGCACATCGCAGGGCGTGCAGGCGAGCACTGCGCCAACCAGCGTTATGGATCCCAACATCGCCAACTTGCTAACCATGTTCGGATTGAACGTGCCCACGAACCTGCCGGGGGCCAACAGCTCGATTACAACCACGCTCACGACCGGCAATGCCACGCAGAATCCATATCTGCCCAATGGCTATAACTTCGATCCCAACGCCTTCATCCACAACGGTTTCAGCGGCACCATAGGCAGCAGTGGCGCCGCGACCCCGGCTACAGCCGGCGGTCAGGACGCCTACTTCTGGACCAACTTGCCGGGCGGCAGCGGCATGCTCGGATCTAGTTTCGCCACCCAGGCGACCTCCGGCGGCCAGCAGAGCGCCTTTTTTGGCGGCAACTTCGGCTCGAACACAATCGGCGGCGGCTATCCGACCAACGCCACAGCCGGCAACTGGCGCAGTGCTGAATATCCCAACGTCGACATCGGCAACAACGGCGGCATTGGCGGCGGCAATCTGGCCAGCGTCGGATTCGGCTTGCCCGGTTACGGTGTGCCTAATTTCGGCGTCGGCTTCCCCGGCTACTCCGGCGGCGGAGGCGGTGGAATCGGTGGCATGGGTGGTGCGGGCTTCGCGAGCGGATCAGCGCCAATCGGACCAGGCTATGCCGGCGGAGGCAATGCCAACGGATCGATCACCGGCTACGGCGGCACCGGAACAGGCGCCGGCACCAGCGTGTACACCAGCACTGCCAGCGGCAACGGCACCAATCAGGCGGCGACTACCACAACCGGCACTCTGACGCCGTCGGCGGGCGCCTCTTCGTTCACGCAAAACGTGGTGACCGCGCCAGTCAACGGCGTCATGTCGTCAACTACGGACACGACCCCGGGCGGCACATCGACCACCAACAGCTTCAGTGCGGTATTCCCGGAAACGCCGGCCATCGGCGGTGCAACAGGCGGATCGTACGGCATGTCCGGCGGATCGCCTCGTGCGCAAGCTGGATCTACAGAACCCAGTCCAATCAGCTCGCGCCTGCCGGTACGCACCAAAGGTGGTGCGCGCCTAGACAACGGAGACGGTGCCTACGGATTTTTCGGCGGCACACCAGCTGTGGTATCAGCCGTCATTAGCGGCAGCGAATACGGTATGCCTTTCATCGGCAACCAGACACCGATGGGGGCGTATACGGCTTCGACCGTCTTGCGCGGGCGCCGGGCCGTGGAATCGCACGCAGCGGCCGGCTACGGACCGGCAGGCAACATCACAACCGATCTCGAGCCGAAACTGGCTGCCATGCACCTCACGGCTTGCCAGGCAATCGGACGGGTAATCGGATCGATGCGCTTTGCCAACGGCGACATCCTCACCTACGGCAGCAACGGAACCTTGCGCCTGGCCGTTGACAACAGCGGCACGATCACTTTAAACGACGGGGAGATCTTGACATTCAAGAAAGCCACGCCGGAAGTGCGCGAGGTGGCGCTGCGCAGCACGCTTCTATTCTAAGGAACGTAATCAGGGGCGACGCCAGGCGTCGCCCCTACGCGCGTGTCCCGTCCGTCATAACGCTCACGTTATAAAACGAAACGTTGGTCTCATGGCTTAGGAACATGGGGCAAACGGCCGCGTCTAATTCAGTGTTGCTTGCGAGAGCGGACTTCGATGCCCTCAAAGCGGCGGCAGCGATCTGTTTGCAGACTGCACTTGCGGGACGAAGGAGTGAAAAATGTCTAGCGATATTACTAAATTCTTGCCGGCTGTTGCCACCGTGGCTATGCTGGCTCAAACCATTCCGGCGATGGCTCAATACGGTTCAAACACCGGCTACACACCACCGCCTAATGGCGATCAATACAACAGCAACAGCAATTTCAGTCCTACACCTCCGCCCAATTACCAACAGGGACACGTCGCTTATGTCCCGGCCGGATTGAGCTTTCCTGTAAGTTTGTCGACCGCAATATCTACTGATGTGGCGAGATCGGGAGATCTGGTTCAAGCTCAATTGAACGGTCCCATCGATCTCGGCGGCGGTTGCATTCCGCCGGGCACGACAATAATAGGACAGATCACCGAAGCCAAATCGGGCGGCTTCCTCGGTCGTTCCGGCATGATGACGGTAAAATTCAACCGCATGCGTCTGCCCAATGGACAAGAAGTACCAATGTCCGCCCACATCGTCGGCGGCATCGGCAAATATCAGCAAGTCGGCAACGGCAGCGACACCTTCAAAGGTGAAGGCGCCGGTACCAAAGTCGGACAAGTGGCCTTGCGCGGCGCGGTCGGTGCCGGTCTCGGCGCCGCACTCGGCACCGCCGTTGGTGCCATCGCCGGCGCCGGCACACATCGCCCCTGGTATGCAGGCGGCGGCAGCCTGGCAGGGCACGACGCCGGTCGCGGCGCCTGGTCAGGAGCAGCTATCGGTGGCGGCTTGGGCGTAGCAGACAGCTTGCTGTTGCGCAAAGGCCGCAACGTGACGATACCGTCGGGCCAAAACATGCAACTGCAATTGGATTCCCCGATTCAACTGTCGCAAGGATTCCAAACCGGTCAGTTTTAAGCCAGCAGCCACGCATAAGCTGGAGCCAATAAGGGTGGTCGCATGGCGGCCGCCCTTTGCGTTGTTTGTGGATGCAGAGCTAGAAGAACCGCAAACCCCGCGAGGCCACCGCTCGTTGATTCGCCAAGTCGATTTCATGCTGAATCTGCTGCATCTGCGCGATGATCTGCCCGTCGCCGGCGTGAGAGTTTTGCAGCTGTTGCCGTTTTTTGATCGCCGCATTTAGCAGGTGACGCAGCCTCACCGCCTCACTGGGAACCAGCGTCGATCGGGCTTCGGCGAGAGAAAGATTTTTGCCGACCGATTTTTGCAACGCATCAATATTGGTGCAGACCGCATCTGGAGTGAGAGACACCGCTGCCAGAAGTCCGATCACCAGGTAATCCGATGGTTTGCGCATATGCCTGCACCCGCACCGATAATTATCTGGCGATGACGGGCAGTGGCAGTGCTTGTTCCGAAAGGGCGGCGCGATGCGCCTTTTTCAGCAATAAGTCTACAGATCGTCGAGCAGCTTGCCGAGGAAGCGACCGAACTTGCGGGCGCTGTCTTTCAGTTTGTTTCCATCGCCGACATTGCGCATGATTTCGTCAGCAGCGATGAACGTTTGTCCGCCGATTGCCAGAGCCGCCCAGCTCCATGTAAACGGGTTGTTGGGATCGAAGCCGTCGATCGCTGTTTGAGTAACGATTTCGGCCAGTTCGCGAGGCGTCATGTTCAAATTATTCTGTTTGTCCAGGCGCAGGAAAAACTTCTGCAAAATTCCCGAGATCGGATTGTGAGTGACTCCGAACACCATCCAGTTGCCGTGCGCGTCTACCGCCGGCTGCATGTTGTCGGCAAGATCGAGCCCCACCCAACAGCCGGGCGCCGTGCCTGCGACCAGCCGGCGAGAACCGTCGGCAGCCGGAGCGCTTAACTTGAGGCTGGTAATCGTGCGAGGAATCGAGCGATGCAAATCCAGCCCGATCGTTTTCAATTCTGCCGGCGACTCGAACGGCAGCGCAATGCCAATGCCGTTGAGACGGTCTATTTGCAGTTGATCTACCGACCTCGTCAGGTGAAGCTCTATCTGCGAAGCCAACTTCAAAGCAACGCCGCCCAAGTCACAGACGTTGTCGTGCTGTCGTTCCAGTTGAATCTTCTCGCCTTCTTTCACTACGCGATTGCCGCGTTCAAGAAGCGATCGCGTTAGCGGGTCGTCAATCTTGATACTGGCCGTACGCTCGAAGAACATGACGAGATCTTTGTTTTGCTCGCGAAGAAGCTCGCGAAAGTGCACGGCGTTGGAAAGATATTCGCGAAACTCCTGCATGATAACCGGTAGTTGCACCGAGACCTTGCGGGCTTTCACAAGCAAGCCGACAACCATATCCTTTCCGGCCGTTTTCACTCGTTGCAAAAGATCGCCAGAGTGCGGAATCACACCGTGCTCGTCCAGCAATGGAATAACGGTGCACACCCCTTTTTTCGCGGTCAGCGTCAGTTGGCGCAGCGCCAACACTTTGCCGCCGACGTTGAACGTGACGCCCGTGACGTCGGTAAAGCTTGCTTCGTCGGGAAGCTTTGCCGACAAACGAAAATTGACGTTGCGCTCGACCGTCAGTTGTTGCACGAAGCCCTGGCTCATCGCCTGAGGCAAGGAGACGAATGTCTTTTCCGAACGGTGCATCACCGCGCCTTTCTCGTCGGAGGCAAAAGCGGTCACGGTATTGAAAATGTGAAAGAGATCGAAGGCGAGCTTGTCGCGTTCGGGGATGGTGAGAAAATCGGCGCCTTTAAGCGCGTCTATAAAGTATTGCCGCAGATCGAGTCCTGAAGATTCGACGATGAGCTTCGGAAAGTCGCTTGTCTTCAAGTGTATGCCGTGCGGATGCAGGCGCAGATCGACGAGCTCCGGCAAATTGACATACGTCATCAGAGCGCGTTTGATTTCATCGATCGGCGCGTTGCCGGTTGAGGCTGCGTTCATCGCCCGTTTCCGAACAATCCTGTTGCTGGTTATACCCGTTTTTCCTTAAATTGTCGACACTGAAAAAGGAATGCCACCATTTCTGGTGGCATTCCAAGGCTTCCCCATTCAAAACTTTGTGGAAAGGGCGACTGACCCTATCCTCTACATCAACAATGTTTCGATCTGCCGCAGGTTGTATCTGACGGATTTGAGGTCAGAGTACTTATTGTCTGCAGCGCGGCTCAGGTCGTCGACGATGCGCTGATCACCCATTCTTTGGAAATCGCGAATCTGTTTTTGCAGATCGTCGTAATCCTGAAGCAGCCGTTTTTCTCTTAAAAGCAACACGTCATGTTGATCTTGCAGCCTGCCCACTATCGCCTGGTCTCTAATAATGGCTTGAGCCGGTTGAGCAAACAGGCAGGACAGGCTGACCATAATTGATGCGAGCATAAGCCCGATTTGAATTGTCCGTTTCTGTAATTGCATAACCATAACCTCGCGGTATGGTAGTAGACTACTAGGATAAATGGACCGTTTGAAGAGCCACTTTTCGAAACAACCATCAGTCCACTTTGGTATGGTCTCATAATGGACTTTCCAATCCAATTAGATAGCCAATCTAATGTTCCGCTGCACCGGCAGTTATACGACGAAATCCGCCGCAGTATTCTATCCGGGCGCTTGCCGCGCGGCCAAAAGGTGCCGTCGACAAGAAGCCTTTCCGATTCGCTTGATATCTCCCGGGCGACTGTAACAATGGCTTACGAATACTTACTAAGCGAAGGCTATTTGGAGGCCACTACGGGCTCGGGTACATATGTGTGCCGCCAACTGCCCGACGAGTTGTTACGAGCAAAGAGCAGCGACGGCAAACGGAAGGACAGCAGCACCGTCGGTCGCAAGCCAGGCCCAGTGCCGAATTACAAGCGCCTGTCCAAATTCGGCAGCCACCTGCGGGACAAGCCCTGGATGTCTCTTGGCGGCTATGAGCCGGAAATTCAATTTTCGTTCGGCCGTCCTTCTATAAATGATCTGCCGATGCGGCAGTGGATGTCACTTTACAACGAGCGCGTTCGCAATGCGGAATTCAGCGAGCTCGATTGCCCAAGCAAGGCCGCCGGCTATCTGCCGCTCAGACAGGCGATAGCAGGCTACCTGTCTCGAGCGCGCGCGGTGGCATGCCAGGCAGAGCAGATTGTGATTGTGAATGGATCCCAACAAGCAATCGATCTTGTGACACGTGTGTTGGTAGACCGCGGTGATGCAGTCGGCATCGAGGACCCGGGCTACATAGGAGCCAAGAAATCACTGGAGTCTCAAGGTGCACAATTGATCGCATTGCCTGTGGACAGCGCCGGCATCGTCGTCGCCCACCTCAAACAGCACGGCAATAACCTGAAACTGGTGTACGTGACGCCGTCGCACCAATTTCCCACAGGCGTGGTCATGTCTTTGCCTCGCCGGCTCGAGCTTTTATCCTGGGCGCACCAAACCGGCACCTACATCATCGAGGACGACTACGACAGCGAATA
>DATNQY010000354.1:0-4791 GCA_036703785.1 Candidatus Obscuribacterales bacterium | reverse complement strand
CGTTGTTTCGATCATGCTCGGTCATTTTTGGGGCACTGCAAATGAAACTAACTCCAGGGAAAACCGTTGAAGCTCGAGAGAGATACTGGACGAAGAAGATCGAGGAAGCGCGGCGTCATCCGCAGGGAGTGACCGATTACTGCAGACGCAACGACCTATCGAAGAACAATTACTACCAATGGTTCAAGCGCCTGAGAAAGGATCACCCAGAATGGCACGATCTGCCAAACGTTCCTGAGGTTAATCCTCGACAGAAGAATCCCAGCAAGAATGGTGCAGAGCCCGAGACGGAAGTGCTCGTGAGACCACGCCGAAGGAAATTTACCGCAGAAGATCGCGCTCTCATCCTCGAAGAAACGGACAATGCCTCGCCCGAGCAACTGGGCGCCGTGCTGCGGAGAGAGGGGTTGTACGTTCACACTCTGAACAAGTGGCGGACTCAGCGTGACTTGTTGAAGCTAACCCCGGCTAAACGTGGACCAAAGGTTCACTACCATGCCGCTGAAAACCGCAAATTGCGGGAGGAGAATGCTCGCCTGGAGAAGAAGTTGCACCAGGCGACCGAAATAATCAAGCTGCAAAAAAAAATTTCGGAAATACTCGGAATCACTCTCGAACAGTTAGAGCAACCATAGTCCGAGACATCGCAGAGCTCGCTAATCGGGTCGGGAATGCCTCCAGAATTTGTGAGAGCTTGAATGTTCCGCGCTCCACATATTACCGGCGATTAAAAGGCAAGCAGCGACGTGTAGGGAGAGTGAAGCGCTCCTCTCTGCGAGCACTAAAGGCGGACGAGTATGCCGAAATAGTGAGCGTGCTGCATGAGCAGCGCTTTGTTGACAAATCGGCACGCCAGATTTACGCGATACTTCTGGACGAAGGAACGTATCTGTGTTCGCTCAGCACAATATATCGCGTGCTCCGCAAGCTCGGGGAGACACGAGAGCGGCGAAATATTTTGCACCACCCGAAATACGACAAACCAGAGTTGCTCGCAACCGGACCGAATCAGGTTTGGTCTTGGGACATTACAAAGTTGAAAGGTCCTGTGAAATGGTCGTACTTTTATCTCTACGTCATTCTGGATATCTACAGCCGCAACGTAGTGGGGTGGTTAATAGCGAACCGAGAGCAAGCTGAGCTTGCGAAGTATTTGATCGAAGAGACTTGCGACCGGCAGAAGATTCAGAAAGAAAAACTGATTGTTCACTCCGACCGCGGCTCCTCCATGACGTCTAAAGCCGTAGCGCTGCTATTGGCCGACCTGGGCGTGACGAAGTCACTAAATCGCCCACATGTGAGCAATGACAATCCATATTCTGAAAGTCATTTCAAAACGCTCAAGTACCAACCCAGCTTTCCGGAGCGGTTCGGATCGATAGCAGATGCCAGAGCGTTTTGTAAAAGGTTCTTTGACTGGTATAACAAGGAACATCGCCATTCCGGCATCGCGTTGATGACACCGCATACGGTGCACTACGGACTGGCGACGACTTGCACGGAGCAGAGACAGCGCGTTCTTGATGAAGCCTATATTGCTCATCCGGAACGATTTGTGAGGGGACGTCCCAAGGTGTTGGAATTGCCGGGCGCCGTTTGGATAAATAAGCCGGCGGAGCCAAACGGCGAGGCTGAGAACGAGCCGTAGAATACTGATACCGCATTCGGTGGCAGCGCGAGCGCCAGTGTCCGATAGATATCTATTATGTTTCACGGCGATCAGTTGCTGAACGCCCATTCCGAGCCGGTTTCGACGTCTCGGATTCGTGGAATATGATTTATGGGGTAATTTGACATCCAGCCATTTCGGCAATTCTGGCAATTTCGAATTCAGCGATCTTGGCAGGGTGAGTTTTGTGGAAATAGTGTCTCAAAAGTATTGACACATTCCGCGCCGCTACAAAAGAGAACTATTGTAAGCTGGAGTCAACAGCTCGATAAGGACCAGCGATCATGAACACGGGGCGCAAAGTCATACGGGTCATTCGCATAACAATTCTGGCGTGCCTCGTCATATTCTTTATCGTGAAACAGCTCACCACCACACCAAACTCAGCCAAGATCGCGCAGCAATTCCTTTCTATCGATGATCCGCTGCCGGCCGGATGGGAATATGCCGGCGGTATGGACGTCGGATTGGTGAAGAATTGCACAATCAAGAATGCGGGCACCAGCGACAGAGTAGTAGTAGCCTTATATGCGGAGCCGCCATCCAAAAAGCGCGTAAAGGCCAAAGACATGGCAACGAACAGCTTGACGGGCAAGTCCACCATAGAGAGTTCCGGACAAGACGTAATCGCTGGACAAACCATGTACTACAACCGCGGCATGCGCCACATGGGGAAAATGGATATACCATTCCAAATGGGCTACCTGAATACTCCCAGCGGCCGATTGGTGACCATCGAAGTTTTCGAACCAAGCGTCAAAACTTACGATCCGCAAGTCGTGAAGCCCATTTTGGATCACATCAAAGGATTCAAGATTTAGTTACTTACTCATCCTCGCGAGCTGCGCTTCGAGGGGTCGCGCTTCGGAAGCACGATGGCGTCGTTGCAAGAATTTGATCAACGCCTGAAAGCTAGGCGCCAGTTTCGGGTTGTCTTCGCCCCAGGCAGCCTGGCGAATGTTCAATGCTTTTCTATACGCTTCTTCAGCGTCTGGGTATCGTTTTACCGAATCATAAAACGAAGCCAGCGCTGAGTATACTTCCGCTGTTCGAGGACTTTGTTCTCCAAAAACTTTTTGTCGGATTGCCAGCGCGTTCTTGAACATCGTCTCGGCAGAGGCGTCGCGCCTGACGTCGAACTCCAGAGTACCGAGCGCAAGGAGGGTGTCGGCGACCGCCGGGTGTTCTTGCCCCAAATACTTTTGTCGAATGCCGAGAGCCGTGTTTAACAACTGCTCCGCGCTGTCTTGCTTCGACTCCTTCTCTCTGACCAAAGCGAGGTCTTGCACCAACGAGGCCACATCCGGATTGTCATTGCCGAGCGAATGTTCGGCGATGGCAATCGCTTTCGTCAGCAATTCATCGGCTTGCTTGTTATCACCTCGCAAGCTCTCGACAGACGCAAGGCACTGCAAGCTATCGGCCACATCATGGTGCTGTTCACCGAGGGTTTGTTTGCGGATATCCAGAGATTCTTTCGCCGCATCCTCAGCGTTCGAAAGATCTCCCTGCTGCGAGTAAATCTTCGCCAGCGTCGTGTACACTTCCGCACGCGCGGGATTGCTCGGGCTAGCTGCTTTGTAGACCTCGAGGGCTTTGTTGGCTGCTTGTTCTGCGTTAGAAGTCTTGTCTTCGGCACAAAGGACGCTCGCTAAGCCTGACAGGCTGGCAGCTCGACGAACATCCGGTTGGTCAAACTTCTCAGCATCGGTGAAGGCATCATAATAAAGAATTTGTGCCTGCGCATATTGTCCGGCTTCGAATGCTGTCCGAGCCGCCACCATATTCCGGCGCCAGCTTGCATCGTGACCGAGCTGCGGTGCGCCTCTCAAGGGCGACGGCGTCGATGCCGCGCTCGGAGTCGGGTGCCGTTTGTTTCCCATATCTGAAAAACTCTTGTACGCCGAAATCGCTACAATCACCAATGCTGCCACCATAATTAACAGCATGGGCACGCGCGGCAGCCGGCTGGTACCCTCGTCATCAAACAACGAGTCGGGCATGGGCGTCGGCTCGACCACATTTCTGGCGATCCGCACAGTGGTGGCCAAACTGTCGCGACGTGGATCGCAACTTTCAAGATCGCTTTTCAAATGTTCCATTCGCTGATACCGCAATCGCGGATCTTTTTGCAGACATTTGATGATGATCGATTGCAATCGTTCTGGAATGTAGAGATCGGGCCGCACTTTATCGATCGCCGGCGGCGTGCCGGTTATCTGCAGGCGAATGGTATCAATGGCGGTATCGCCGACGAACGGCGGGCGACCAGTGATTGCGTGATACATAACGCAGCCCAACGAATATATATCCGAGCGCAGGTCAAGATCGCGCCCATTGGCCTGCTCCGGGCTCATATACAGCGGCGTGCCGATCACTTCGCCCGTCGCAGTTAAACCGAGACTGCTTTGAGCTGCACCGTGATGACTGTCGCTTGGCCCCATGAGTTTGGCGATGCCGAAATCGACAATCTTCACGAGATCGCCATCCTCGGCAATGATTACCAGATTGCTTGGCTTTATATCTCTATGCACCACGCCTGCCTGGTGGGCGAAGGCCAGCGCACTTGCAGCCTGAGAAAAAATCTTGATTACGCGATTCACCGAGAGGCGATCTTCGTCTTCAATCACGTCGGCGAGACTTCTGCCGCCAAGATATTCCATCACCAAGTAGGGCACGCCCTGCTCGGTGACGCCGAAATCCAGAATGCTTACGATGTTTCTGTGATTGAGCGTGCCGGCGGTTTTGATTTCCTGCTGAAAACGCTTTGCTTGCTGCGGGTCGGATACGAGATGCGACTTTAACATCTTGATCGCCACTGGCTGTTCGAGCGGCTCGTAAATACCACGATAAACGACGCTCATCGATCCCCGTCCGAGAAGCGACTGCACGCGATAGCGACGCGGCAGAACGACGCCGATCAGAGGGTCGGACATCGTGCACATCAGTTCGTTGCCGTCGAGGGGGCAAATGCGCGTGCCCCCAGGGTAGCTTTTACCGCACTGAGTGCATACTTCCTTGAGATGTAGGTCGCGAGTTTCCAAGAAGTCTCACGGGCAGGCGTATGCAGTCATTATGCCCGGAGCAGGACGACAACAGCGGGCTTTCGCCCGCCGCTACCA
>DATNQY010000353.1:0-6108 GCA_036703785.1 Candidatus Obscuribacterales bacterium | reverse complement strand
TAAGAAGCGGGGCGGCGCGATGCGCCGCCCTTTTGCTTTGGCAATTTGTTCCGTATTACCCTCTAAATTTGTTCTCACATACGAAGTATTTGCTTACCGGTTCATCACACTTGGCAGGCGGTGTCCTGTGTTATCATGGCTGGGCTCACAGAAAGGAAGACATGCTTCGACGTCGTCCGATATTGCGCGCCACCACTCTTTTTATCGGCCTCACGTTCGCCGGCACACAGTCCGGCATCGGCCCGTTTTGCTGCTTACCCTCTGCAGCGGCGACACCCGCGTTCGCCTCCCCCGCGAGCGCTGATACCGCCGGTAGAGGCAGCTGGCTTCTGACGCCTGTGGCGCCGATGATCGATCACAGTGTCGACAACCCTGATGCCGCATCGGGACAAGAGACACCGGAAAGTGATCTCACCGTCGAGGATGTCACCGTCGAAGGCAACCGACTGGTGCCTGCCGAAGACATCCTCGGCGTCATCAAAACGCGGCGCGGTGACAAATTCGATCGCGATCAGGTGATGCGCGATTTGAAAGCGGTCAACGGCATGGGCTATTTCGACGACCGCAGCCTGCAAGCCATTCCCGAGATGGGCGGAAGCGGCGTGCTGCTGAAAATCCGCGTGCAGGAAAACGCACCGGTGACGAGCTTCGCTTTCCAAGGCAATACCGTCATCTCTTCAGATGATCTTTCCAAACTTTTCGCCGAACAGCTTGGAAAACCGCAAAACTTGACTCAGCTTTCGCAGGCGATCGACCGCGTCGAACAGGCATATCACGAAAGAGGCTTCATGCTGTCCCGCGTCGTCGACGTCAAAGACGATCCGGACGGCAGCGTCGGCATCAAGGTGGACGAAGGCACCATCGGCGATATCAAAATCGAAGGCAACAAGAAAACCAAAGACTACATCATTCGTCGCGCTATCAAGCTGAAGCCGGGGCAAGTATATAACGAGCGCGAACTCACGGCCGATTTGCGCAAGCTGTACGGCAATGGGTTTTTCCAAGATATCAAACGCAGCCTGACACCAGATCCGAACAATCCCGACAAATACACGCTCAAAGTCAGTGTCGAAGAAAAGCGCACCGGCTCCGTCGGTCTTGGCGGCGGGGTTGATACACTTACCGGACCATTCGGCTCATTCAGCGTATCGGACAACAACTTCCAGGGCCGCGGTACGCAGGCATCACTGAGCGCACAAGTCGGTACAGCCATGTTCAACGGCATGGCCAACACGTTCAGCAACGCCGGCAGCACCTTCTTACCAACAGGGTCGGCCGCGCGCACGTTCAATATATCGGCTGATTGGATCAACCCCAGCCTGTTTGGCACCAACACTTCCATGGGCGTGAGCGCCTTCGGGCGCAACTACGCCAGCATGATGGTGGATAGCGCCATGCAGCAAAGCATCGGCGCCAACGTCACTTTCAACAAGCCGTTGGGCAACAACATGAGCCTCAGCCTTTCCACCGGTGTTGAAGACACCACGATGAAGGCATACGGCGACAGTCTGACTCCAGCTACCGGCAACGTACTGCCTGGACTGATCACGCGCGCCGAACAATTGGGTTATGCAACCGATCCATATTCTGCGCAATCGTTTGCCGCGCGCGTGCGACAGACTCAATTAAAGGGCGGCATTTATGCCACCGTTAGCCCAACGCTCTATTACGACACGCGCGATAGCATTTTCGATCCGCACAAGGGAACCTTCGCCAAACTCACAGGTGGTCCGTCGCTCGGCATCACCAACAGCAGCTTCGGCAAGGTGGGCGCCAGTGTCAGCAAGTACTATGAAATCAACAAGAAAACCACTCTGGCAATGAACATCCAGGGCGGAACAACACTCGGCGCCGTGCCGCAATTTGCCATGTTCCGTTTGGGTGGATTCAACGGCATGCGCGGCTACCGCCAGTTTTCCGATCTCGGCACCGGCTCCGGCATGCTGATGGGCAGCATCGAATTGCGGCGCAAACTACCGTTTTTGCCTAAAGGCGATAGCAAAACGGCCAGCGGCAAGGTGTTGAAATGGGCTGATAAGAACGTACGCTGGGACACATTCTTCGATTACGGCGGAGTCGGCGGCAACTCGCTCATCAACAGTATGTACAGTCGAAATATGATGGGTGCATCAGTAGGGGTAGGATTGCGCATCAATGTCCCAATGCTGGGAATGGTGCGGCTCGACTACGGTATGCCGCTAATCAGCACAGCCATGGGGCGCATGATACCTCGCTTTACCGTGGGTTTTGGAGACAAGTTTTAACAACATAGGTTGGCGAAAAAGTACATCCGGTCTGCGTGTGGTGTAGACTGACAAATCGGCATAGTCCGTAATTTTCTGGAGGCGAAATGCGCAAGTCCCAAGTACTCGGAGTTATCGTCGGCGTCGCCACGGCATCAAGCATCGGTGTGGCAAATGCCCAAACCGCTGCGCCGATCACCGCCGCTCCGACCGCCAAAGTTGTCGGCATCATTGACAGAGACAGAGTGGTAGCCAACTATCCGAAGGCACAATCCGCCGCCGAAGAGCTCAAGCGGATGGAAGAAAAGTTGAACAAAGTCATCGACGATGCCAATCGGCAATACGAAGAGGCTAAAAAGGCCAACAAGCCGCCGGCGGAGTTGGAAGGACTTCAAAAGCGCCTTCAGGCCAACATCGACGAAGAAGGCAAGAGATTCCAGGCTAGAATTTCCGGCATGGAAGCCGACCTTGAAACCAACGTCGATGCGGCTATCAAAGCCGAAGCGGCGCAGCATCATGTTGATGTGGTCTTCCTCAAGCAAGCCGTTTTGTTTGGCGGCGTAGACCTCACCAACGGTGTGTTGCAGCGTCTGGTTGGCGCCAACGCCGCAGCATCAGCAGCGAAAGGCCCCGCAACTAAGTAGGGCCTTGCAGAGGAGCGCCACCTTCTAGGCGGCATCAATGGCGGCTGCAGCCGCCGCTCCAATCGCCTGACTCTTAGCAGGGCGCCGCTTCGCATCGCGATGTAGCGCCTGTGCGTTTCTCGAAAACAGCAGAGGACAGCGGGCGTCAATCGCGTAGCGGTCCTGACAAAGCGTACCGAGGAGAGATGTCATGGAGCTACCTAGAGAGTTTTCGCTAATGGAAATCGCCGCGGTCGCCGGAGGAAAGGTCGGCTCAGGCGGTGAGACGAAGGTCAAGCGGGTGGCGTTCTCACCAATGCAAGCCGGACCAGGCGATCTCGCTTTGTTCTTTGACGCCAAATTGATGCCGGCTTTGCCGGGTTGCAAGGCCAGCGCGGCCGTGGTGCCCGAAGGCACAGAATGCGCGCTGCCCCACATCACCGTGAAGCGACCGAAGCTCGCCCTGCAGAAGATGCTGACGGTGGTGCAACCGCCGCGTTTCATGCCGACGAAGGGCGTCCACCCGACTGCTTTTGTCGATCCCACAGCCGAACTCGGCGCCGATGTTGCCGTTGGACCGCTGGCCTACGTCGGGCCGCACACCAAAATCGGAGCCCGCACCATCATCGGTGCCGGTGTCATGATCGGCGGCAAAGTCGTCGTCGGTGAAGATTGCCTTTTTCACCAAGCGGCGATGGTGTCCGACTATGTCAAAATCGGCAATCGCGTCATCCTGCAACAAGGCGCAGGCATCGGTGCCGACGGCTATGGCTATGTTACCGAACGAGTATCCAACCTCGAGCTGCGCGAGCATGGCGAAAGCAACGTCCAACTCTCGGATGAGCCCAATCCGCTTTTGAAGATTCCGCAAACCGGCACCGTCATTATTGAAGATGACGTCGAAGTGGGCTCGTGCGCCACCATCGATCGTGCCACCATAGGCGCCACCATTATCGGAGCCGGCACGAAAGTCGACAATCTAGTGATGATCGCTCACAACACCAAAATCGGCCGCGAGTGCTTACTTGTGGCCGGCGCCACCATCGCCGGCTCATGCGTTTTTGGCGACCGCGTGGTTATGGCAGGGCAAGCGGGCACCAAAGATCACGTAAAAATCGGCAACGACGCATTGCTTCTTGCTCAGACAGGCGTGATGGTGGATGTAGAGCCCGGAAGCACAGCCGCAGGTACACCATCCTTTTCCGCGCGTGAAAAGTTCTTGCAGATTGCGCACACCAAGAAGCTGCCGGGATATGCCAAGGAACTCAAGGAATTACGCAAGAAAGTAGAGCAGCTTGAAAAACTTTTGCTCGAACGGCAACTCGAATCGAGCAATAAGTAAATGCCGGGCACAACAGAACGGACTGTGAAGCTAACCGCACGTGGTATCACCTCACGTCGAGAGATAACCACAACCGTTTCGCGGCGCGAGCATGGACACGGCATCGTCTTCGAATTGCCTACCGCAGACAGCGACGCTACCGTGCGCATTCCCACGCACGTCGATTATGTCGTCAACACGCTACGCAACGTGACTTTGGGAACGAAACCGGGTGTGGTACCGGCGGGCTTTAGCCCGCTTTGCGCCGATGTAGCGGCGGGCGGCAGCCCGCTTTGCGCCGATGTACCGGCGGGCGGCAGCCCGCTTCCGCAGGCTGGTAGCCTGCGCTCCTCCACTAACGTCCGCCTCTGCATCGTGGAGCACTTCCTCAGTGCCGCTGCACTCTGGGGCCTAAACGACCTTCTCGTCCACATCGATGGACCGGAATTCCCTCTCGGCGACGGGGGATCCAAAATGTGGCTCGACCTGTTCCAAGAAGCCGGCTGGGAGCGCCAATTGCAGCAGTCCACGCGCGAGCTGCACAGCCCGATCACCTTACAGAAGGGCGATCGCACTCTCATGGCAATTCCCGCTGAGACGTTCAGCGCCACGTATCTGATGGACTGGAATCATCCCGCTATCGGCAAATGCTGGTATTCATGGTCAAAAGACCAGCCCGTGGAAAACGTCCTCGACGCACGCACATTCGGTTCTCTGCAAGAACATCAACTTCTCGGAATTGCCGACGAAGTGGTCAGTCTGACTGCCGATGGATTCAGCCAACCGTTGCGTTTTCCAGATGAGCCCGTCAGGCACAAGGTGCTCGATTTGATTGGCGACCTCATGCTCGCCGGCGTTAACCCGCAGACCTGGAAAGCCCGATTCATCAGCATCAAAGGCGGCCACGAGATGGACGTCGAGCTGGCACGCGAGCTGGCCAAGCTGGTGTAGCGGGCTTGCGCCAGGGTACATGTATGTGGAATTGGGCATATGAAGGATACGGCCGCACGGCAACGGTCACGATACGAGCGAGCTGGACGCCTGCGATCCCAGTGTAAGGAATGCCTTCATGCTTTCAGTGGTCAATTTGACCAAGGTCTACAAGAAGGGCACGGTCAAAGCGCTGGATAGCGTCAACCTCTCGATTGGCGATGGAGAGGTTTTGGGGCTGATTGGCCCGAACGGCGCAGGCAAAACCACTTTGATGGAATGCATGCTCGGACTGATCTGGCCCACCTCCGGCGAAGTGCGAATCAACGGCTTGGCGCCCACGCACATTGAAGTGCGCAAAATTACAGCCTTTCTTCCGGAAAGAGCGAAGTACGACCCGTGGATGACGGCGCGGGAATTTCTCGCCTATCAGTACATGTTGGCTCGAGGCACACTGTCCGGAAGCAAAGCACGCATTGAGGAGATTCTCGACGAAGTCGAGTTGCAGCCGGACGCGCGCAAGCGGCGGATCAAAACATATTCAAAAGGCATGTTGCAGCGACTCGGTTTGGCGCAGATGATGGTGGGCAATCCGCAGATTTGTTTCATGGACGAACCGACTTCCGGACTCGATCCGGTCTCACGAAACATTGTGCGCGACGCCATTCGCAAATGGAAAGAGCAAAACGTAACAGTGATTATCAACTCGCACAATCTCGATGAAGTTGAGCGCGTGTGCGATCGGGTGGCGTTTGTATCCGGAGGTCGCATAGCCACTGTCGATCAGCCGGAGGCAAACGGCGATGGAGAAGTTTGCGCCGTTTTGCGATGGCTTGGGCCGGACGACGCGGCAGAACGTCTGCGCGAAATTGCTGGTCAATCGGGACTGACGGTGCACGTGAACGGCGATCAGTCTGCTTCCTTCGTGCTGCGCTCGCGGCGGCAGTTGCCGCCATTGGTACGCAGTCTGGTAAACGCACAAATAGACGTG
>DATNQY010000352.1:0-17396 GCA_036703785.1 Candidatus Obscuribacterales bacterium | reverse complement strand
CCTTGCCGCGTGGGTCGACGCGTTTTTCGAAATAATCGTTGTAAGCTCTGACACCGAGTTTGGTGACCATCGCGCCTTTGACTTGATCGGCCGGGATGTTGGGAACATTGACGTTGACCAATGTTTTGCCCACGAGAAATTCCGCTTTGTGCAAAATGGGCAACAGCCTGGCTATGAAATCCGCTGCTGTATCGAAATTGCGATAGCCGCTGCCGCTGAGGCTTACGGCTACACTTGGGATGTTGAAAAACGCACCTTCCATGGCGGCTGACACTGTCCCTGAATAGAGAATTTCGCTGCCGAGATTGGGCCCGGCATTGATACCGGAGACGACAAAATCGGGCGGCTCGTTTTCCAGCAAACAGCCGACGGCAAATTTCACGCAGTCACTTGGCGTGCCTGTGGTGTACCAGGCGCCTTTCAGCTTGTCTCCGAGATCAGCTTCGTTGACGCGCAGCGGTTTGTGCAGAGTCAACCCGTGTCCGGTAGCGCTGCGCTCGCGGTCGGGAGCGCACACGTACACTTGGTTGTCGGGATCCGCCGCCAAGCGCTGAGCCAAAGCTCTTATTCCGCGGGCGGCTACGCCGTCGTCGTTGCTGACCAAAATTCTCAATTCGCCATCTCCAGATACCCATTGAATTGTACAGTGCCTCTTGGCCTGTTTTCAGCCGTCGTAAAAGTTCAACCATGCTGGCAACCCGGCTGCAGGCAAGGTAATCTCAAGGTGGTTGCGGATCTCGGCTGAACCTCATATGATGCGCAGCTGATGGGCGCACACACGGAGCCCCCGCTCTAATGAGCATTTTTTCATCGGGAGTACGCAATGTTTGAAAAATTCGATGAAGGCGCGATGGATGTCCTTTCTGCGGCGCGCCAGGAATGCATGAGGTTGCGCAGCGAGCAGATTGCGCCCGAGCATATTTTGCTCGCCTTGACGCGAGACCCATACAACATTGCCGCGCGCTCACTGGGCACAATGAACATCAATGCTGAGAATTTGCAGAAGGAAGTCGAGCGCGCTCACAAAGCCAATCGCGGCGATCAAGAGCCGGACTTCGTTGCATATGAGAGCATCACGTTAGCCGATCAGTGCCAACTGATCATTGATCGCTCGAACGACTTTCGTCTGTTTTTCGGTCGCGAAAAAATCGGACCCGAGCATTTGCTTCTCGCGGTCATCGATCAAGGTGATGAGAATGCTCTGCGTATTCTGGAAGAGCTGGGCGCCAACCTCACGTTCTTGCGTCGCCAAGTGATGAACTTCGCCGCCAAGCAAGAAAGCCTTTCGCGATTTGCGCCGGTGGCGAAAATTACCGTCATCTCGGGAATCAGCGAGATGATTTCCAGGCATTTGCAAAGCATGGAAGCGGTGCAGCGCTTGGCGCAAACAGCCGGAATGAAGGCGCCCAAACTTCCCGACCGCGCAGAGCTGGTGCTCATGGTATTTTTGGCGTACTTGCCGGAGTTTTTGCTCACGCAAGTGGCGTTCCAACGCTATCTTGTGGAAGAAACAATCAAGCTGCTCCGCCAGCGCACCGGACCTCTGGAGAAAGAAACGGAAGCCACGATGGTGTCGGCTGCCGCGCAAAACCTTCGCTCCGAAGTGCGCTCGATTATCGAGCACCTTTGGACCCAGGAATATCGCATGCTGAGCCAGATGCCGGACGAAGCGGAACACGAGGAGATCGGCAGCATTATCGAAGATCTCTGGTGGACATATAGCGAAGAGCTTGCTTTGCACGAAGTATTCGACGAGGCGCTCGACGATTATCGACGCAAGCATGTGCTCAATTTGCAAAAACGCAAACTCGAATTGTCACAGCGTCTGACGAAACTTAAACAGCGGCTGGAAGAGACGCTCAAGCAGTGCTTCTTGAAGCGAACCATCTCCGCATAGGCGGCGCATCGGCCATTACACTGCGGCGAACTGTCCCGAGGCGAACTGTCCTTCTTTCGGAATAGTGAACCAGAATCTGCTGCCTTGACCGGGCGCCGTATCGACGGCGATTTGGCCGCCATGTTGATCTACAATCGCCTTGCAGATTGCCAATCCCAGACCGGTGCCTCCGCGTTCTCTGGAATCCGAGAGGTCGACTTGCTCGTACTTGTCGAAGATTTTGTCGAGCTTCTCCTCTGGAATGCCGGGTCCTTGATCATCAACCGTCACCATCACCATTGGTCCGAAATCCATGATGCCGACGCGAATCATGGAACTCTGAGGTGCGTATTTGATCGCATTGGTAAGTAGGTTTACCATCACCTGAATTATGCGATGATCGTCTCCCCAGCACCGCAATTCCTTGAGGTCGGTTTGCAACGTGAGTTGCTTGGATTCACCGAGATGGCGCACGTTGTGCAGTGCATCGCGCACGGTGTCAGCAATATTGATGGACACGCATTGCAACTGAAACTTGCCAGTTTCCATCCTCTCCAGTTCGAGCATGTCGTTTAGCAATCGCAGCATGCGATTGCATTCTTTGTACGAGCCGGCGGCGATTTGTCTGCCCTTTTCGGATAACTGTCCGAGTACTCCCTCTTCAAGCAAAGTGAGCATGCCGAGAACGGTGCTAAGCGGCGAGCGGAGGTCATGTGCCACCATGGCGATAAACTCTTGTTTGATGCGTTCGAATTCATGCTCAGTCGTTTTATCGAGGAATGCCACCAGAGTTCGTTGCTCGTCTCTCTCCACCGGCAGGGGCGCAATCCACATTTCTGCCGGTTTGGTCGAGCCGTTCTTGCAGTAAGCGATCGCTTCCACTCCGCGGTCGACAGCCTCATTATCGTCGGCGCCGGCTTCTTCTTTGAGAATGCTCGGTATCTTGTGCCCCATCAATTCATCGCCGTTATAACCGAGCACGCTGTGAGCTTCGCGGTTGGCGAATTCCACCTCGCCATATCGATCGGCAACCAGCACGCCGACCGGCAGAAGATCGAGCACGGAGCGCAGACGTTGTTCGTTCTGGCGCAGCGATTTTTCAACCGTCTTCTGCTGCGAAATGTCGTGAATCAAGCAGTAAAGGCCGGCAGTTGTAGCTGACCAATGCCCGGTAAACGCAACATCCATCAGTGTTCCATCACGCTTTCGCACTTGCGTTTCGAATGCCAGTTTGTCAATGCTCCCATCTGTTTGCGCCAGGCCGTTCATGATGCGTTCGACATCCTGAGCCGGCAAAACCGCCTTCAGCGGACGCCCTTCGAGTTCCACCTGCGTATATCCCCAGCTATCCTTCACGGAAGGGCTAACGCTGCCGATGTGTCCGTCTGCGTTCACAACACACACCACGTCCACGGATCGGTTCACGAGCAGTTTTTCGCGTCGCTGGCTTTCTCCCAGCTCTATGCTCATCTGGCTTACGGCCTTGTGCAGGCCGGTCATGCTGAAGTCCGGATGGCGCTGGTCGCCGAAGTTGAACTCCTTCTGAAGCCATTTGGTGCAAACCGCCACTTGTTTGCTCATTTTCTCGAAGCGTAGCTGCCGGTCGATAATCATTATCAGCAGCACGAGCAAAATGGTAGCCAGTCCGGTCAATTCAACGATCAACGCCATGGTCTGCGCATGCAGATTAACGGCTCTGGCCGCCGATGGTTTAAGGTGCGCGGAGGCGGTCAGGTGCAGCAGCCTGGTGGATTCAACCCAGCACATCGCGAAGCAGAACATGCCCACGGACACCGTCACGGACAAGATTATCTTAAATCGCGAAGTGATTTTCATGCGAGTAAGATATACCCGCTATGCGGCATATGCCGCGCCTGGGTGGGTCTTCGGGGCCGGAATAACCTGGTTGGCGAATGATCGACGATTTTACCGATGGATAACCGCGGCAACCCTTATCGGCATTACAATGAAATTGTGAGCAATGAATCGACACTGCTGGTTGTTCGTAAGAACGTGCTGGTGCGCCATCCGTACACCGCGGGCGCAGTTTGGTTTTGCCTTCTTGCCGCTCTAGCTGCATTAGCTTTTCGGACTGTGTTCGGCATGGCTGGCGGAGGCGATTTCGTTGGACCGGCGGCGGCATCTGCGATTCTGCCCGGCATGCTGATCGGAAGGCAAATTGTCGATGGGCGACTGACTAATTCGATATGGGGCGCAGCTCGGCGCGGTGCAGTGATTGTGCTCATTTCTCACCTGCTGTTGCCAATTTTCCTCAGCGGCGGCCAATTGTTTAGCTGGAAATTCTGCGGCGAGGCTGCATTCTTAGTTCTTTTCAGTTTGATATTTGCCGGCTGGGTAACCGTATCGGTAGGCACCGCGGGCGCCATCCTGCTGTACAAGTTGCGCGACTTGCGGAGTGGCACACCCAAAGGCTGCGCCGTTCATGGATATTTGGGCTGAGCGATAAACTAGCGGGCAGCGACCATTTCGGGCAGGCGTTGCCCGATTTCCGGGTCGACGGCAAACTTGCTGAGGTCGGTGATTTCGCGAATGCCGTATACCGTGTCGCGTTCAACAGGAATGTAGCCTGTCGATGCGATCAGAGACTGCATGTGCTCTTTGGCGAGTTGCAACGGCGTTTGAGCCCCGGCGGCGTGGGTAATCTTCTCTTCGACGATGGTGCCGTCCATGTCATCGGCACCGAAGGAGAAGGCGACTTGCGCCAACTTTTCGCCTAGCTGAATCCAGTAAGCCTTGATGTGATCGAAATTGTCGAGCAAGAGACGCGAGATGGCTACGTCTTTCAGCAAGTCGTATCCGCTCGGCTCCGCGACTTCATCAGGAGTAATTGTGGTGCCCTCGTAATAGCACTTGAGCGGAATGAAACACATAAAGCCGCCGCTCTTATCTTGCTGTTCGCGCAGCAGCAAGATGTGATCGACTTTGTTGGCTGCGTTTTCGCCAATGCCCGTGAGCATGGTGGCAGTTGTGCGCAGTCCGAGGCCGTGCGCGATGCCGTGGATTTCCAGCCAGACATGAGCAGGCGTCTTCTTTACCGCCATGCGCTCGCGCACGCCTTCGTCAAAAATCTCCGCGCCGCCGCCCGGCAGGGAATTCAATCCGGCCGCAATCAAACGCTGAAGCGTCTCTTTGTAGGAGATGCCCTCGAGGTTGGCGAGATATTCGATCTCAACGGCGGTCATAGCTTTGAGATGAAGATGCGGGAATTCCGCTTTGATGGCTCTGAAAACTTCTTCGTAGTAGTTGATGTCGCATGCCGGATTCAGTCCACCAACCATGTGGATTTCGGAAATGCCGAGATTGGCGCCTTTGCGCGCTTCTTCGAGCACGCGGTCGACCGTCCAGGTGTACGCCTTATTGCGCTCGGTTGGATTTGCATACGAGCAAAAACGGCATGTCTCAACGCAAAAATTCGTCGGGTTGAGATGCATGTTGTGAATGTAATAGACATACTTCTCTTTGCCGGCGCCCGCTTTCCGCGCGCGAGCGTATTCGCCGAGAGCACCGATGGTGATGAGGTCGTTCGATTCGTACAGCCGGATCGCATCTTCGCGCGACAAGCGTTGGCCGTCGACGACCTTGCTGGCGATGTCACTGAGTGGATGGGTGGAAACGAGAGCTTGTTCGACCGCGAGTGACAATGTGAGACTCCTTACAACTGGATTCGATAGCGGTCAAATCCTAGCATGGGGGTGACGCACGGCATCGCCCCTGCACGTGACAATTGATCTAATGTTAAACGATGCCGCGGCGCTTTCCCGATTCCTTGGGGCTTACGCGCACTCGAGGCATGCCAAGCTGTACGAGATGATTGGTGACTAATTCGAAAAATCTGGTTCGGTCTGAGCTTCGTATCACCGCCTGATTATGGGCCTCGGATAAACACACCGGATAGCCTGCGCCTTTCTGTGCCTGTGAGATGGCTATCTGCAAAGCTTGTCCCGCTAATTCTCGATTGCGCGAAAGCCAGCGCGGCATCTCAATTCTGGCGACTTCCGTGCCGACATTCAAATATGTACAGACGACGTGATGCCTGGGAGCCAGCGCCATTGCTTTGTTCGCGCCTGATTGAATCAACGGACCACGACAGTGCGCCGGCAGAACATTGGTAAACAGTTGTCTGTCGGTTACCGGCCATACTTTAGAGCACGGGAAATCTTCTTCAACAAGCTCGCTGCAATGGCGCGAGCAATCGCTTAGTTCATACGGGCATTGCCAGACGCGCAAAAGATTGATGATATCCGAACTGCGGCTCTGGCTGATGTAGCCGATCAGCGGGATGGCGTTGTCGGCAAAGCTGTCGTACACGGCGTTGAGCCGCTTCAAGAAGTGCCGCTGATAACTGTCGGGCATTTGACTGAGGTTCCATTGGATGAGCGACCCGTCGATGAATGCCACTACAGGCAGTGCACGTTTAGCTGCCGATAGTGCCATGTCGCGCAAACTTGCCAATTCCAAAAGATTGCGCTCAAGGCTGACGAAAGACTCATCGACATAGGTGCGCCGCCTATCGATAACAGGATATAAGTCGTCCACGCTTGCATGTAGGTGCGGACTCGATTCCATGATCACGGGGTGCGCTTGCCCGTAAGATATGCCGACTTTACCTATGTTGATCAGATAGCAATTGAAAACTTCGTGATGGCTCGGCATGATTTGCGAGCCGTCGACCGCGATTGCGGTGTATGCCTTCTCAAATGCCGTCAGCTGCCAAATTGTGTCTAAAGGCTCGAGAGGTGAGGCTAAAGGCCAAAACGTCAGCCCCTCCGCATCTGACAAACGCTGCTGCAGGCGATCTGGATCTTTGGCGGCTTGGGATAGCACATCGACTGCCAGCTCGACAGCACTGTCGATGTTCTCGCGGATGGCATCGACGCTGATGCCGTCGAATTGCGGGAGTAGTTTTGCCAGATCCAGCATGGTTAGTCGTCCGCCTTGGAATGAGCCATGGCAACCGTTTCTTCAATATGTTTGATCGTGTTCCTAACTTTACTCAACGTGCTTACATGCTGCGGCTGCGGGTTCAAGCGCAGATCACGGGCCAGTTCGGACAGCTTTCGCTGCGTCTCGTCAGCTTGTGTGCGTGTGGCGATGCGATCGGCGAATTCACCGATGGTTAGTAATCCCGCCGTATTCGACTGTCCGAAGAAGTATTCGGCTTGGAAATTGGCTGCGCATAAGTTCATATTGGGCTGCACAATAAGTGACGATGAATCCAGACGCGGTATCGTATGTGGTGCCTGCAATGAAAAGTAAGTAACAATGCTCGTGAATTGGGCAACCAGTTGCAATGACACATCTGCGGGCAGGGTGTCTTCAGCGAGTCTCTTATCTATGGTGACGCCGCTCATCTCAGGCACTACCCAGCGCATTTTATTCTCATCCACAAAGAAGTCGATTACCGGCTGAATGTGAGCGTGCTCGCCCTGGCGGAGAATCTTAGCTCTTTCAATAAACTGTTGCTGCTGCGAAGGGCTGATTTTGGCCGTCTCAGGCTGTTCGGCACTAAAGATGACAACGTTGCCGGCCGACCATGTATCGTGGGCAAGGACGCGTTTGATTTGCCAGTTACCGAATGAGGCAGCCGGCTCTTCACCCGAAGCACCGAGTCCGTACCGCTGCAACCAACTTTCGAGACCGTGATTACTTGGCAAGCTTTCTTGTTTCGCCCGTCTTGAGGTATTATTCAACTGAAGATTGTCCACCAAAGCTCAGGGAAATGATCTTAGTTGTAGATGACAACGCTGGCAATCAGTACACGGCGCGGGCAGTGCTGGAGCGTTTTGGCTACCGAGCTCAGCTAGTATCCAATGGCGAGGAAGCGTTGGATGCCTACTCGAAAGATAATTTCGACCTTATTTTGATGGACTGCCGCATGCCCATTATGGATGGGTACGAGGCTACCTCGGCAATTCGCCGTGCGGAAGAGGTGACTGGGGACCATGTCCCTATCATCGGCGTCACTGCGTATGCATTCGAAGGAGATCGCGAGAAGTGCTTGCAGGCAGGCATGGACGATTATGTAACCAAACCCTTGACGTTGGAAGCGTTTAAGGGCATGCTCGACCGCTGGCTGCCGCATAATCCTCCGAAGAATTGAAAGCTGCTTCTTAGAAACTGCGCGATATACTCTGACCGGGCTGCGCGCATCGTCGTCTTTACACGTGAGGTGTCCCTTGAGACAGTACAAACAATTGCCGCCTGACCTCGAACTGGCGCCTACACTGGCCCGTCGAGTCAACCAGCTGCGAGAGCTGCGCAATTTGACGGTGAAAGATCTTTCGAAGATGACTCGATTTACGCTTGAGCGCGTCGAAGATATCGAAGCCGGGCTGGAGTCGTGGCTTTCAGCAACAGACCGTCAGCGTTTGGCCGCAGCGCTGGCAATTGAACCTGTGCTTTTGCAAGAAGTGGAAACTCGACCTAAGCAAGGTGAGAAAGGCGAAGTGGAAAACGAAGCGATCATCGATGCCATATTGAATGGTGCGCGACAATTGCAATGTCCGCAGTGCGGCGGTCAACTTCAGTGTTCCCTTCAAGACGCATTGGATCTCGACGGCAATCCCACGCGTTTCGCCAAGGCATACTGCACGAAGTGCCCGTTCATACTCAAGTAGGGGCGAGCCTTGTGTCCCTGCCCTTCAACAGCGATGCTTAGTTAAAGCTCCAAGACGGCCAGGTTGCCGTTCCGAAGTATCAAGAACTTGACCTTGCTGCTCGTGTTTGATTTCGATAGCACGTCGTTAATCTCGGCTGGGCTGCTCACCTGATTGCCGTCGACCGCGCGGATGTCATCTCCGGATTGAAGACCGGCGCTTGCGGCGCGACTGGCGATGCCGATGTTTGTCACCGTTACACCGTCGCCGTTGCTCTTACCTGCAATTCCGAACGTGTTCATCATATTCATCCCGGTTCCACTAGCGATAGGACGTGGTGTGGTGTTCGTGAACTGAGACGCTTGCTGTTGCGACATGCCGAACTTGGTTCTGCCTTTGCGACCTTTCTGCTTTGGTGCATTAGTAGTCATTACCGGCGCGAACGGCGAGTTGGCGGCGGCATTGTTGAGCTGATCGTAGCCTCCGGTCTCTTGTTGGGCTACTGGTGCGACCGGCTGCTGCTGCGCTGGTTGCTGTTGCATGGCCATCGGCTGCTGCTGCATCGGCATCATCGGTTGCTGTTGCATGGCCATTGGCTGCTGCTGCATCTGCATCACCGGCTGCTGTTGCATAGTCATCGGCTGCTGTTGCATAGTCATCGGCTGCTGTTGCATCATGACCGGCTGCTGCTGCATCATGACCGGCTGCTGCTGCATCATCACCGGCTGCTGCTGCATCGCCATCGGTCGTTGTTGTTGCATTTGCATCAGTGGTTGCTGCTGCATGGCCATCGGTCGTTGTTGTTGTTGTTGCATTTGCATCATTGGTTGCTGCTGCATGCCCATTTGATTCGGCTGCATAACAGACTGGGTCTGTTGCATCGGACGTTGCATGGCTTGTTGCTGTGGCAGCGGACGCTGTTGCATAGCCCCATTGCCCGGAGTTCGCATGGGGGCCTGTGTTTGCTGAGTCTGGGGGCGGAGGCTCGCCGGATTGGCGCGATTCCACTGCTGCGCATCTTTGAAATCACTTTGTGCCGTCTGTTGCATTCTGTCGATTTCAGAATTGTGTTGCTTGACGACAACGGCTAGCTCCTCGTACGCCTTGGCGTACTTCGGGTCTCGCGGCTCGAGTTTGTGTGCTTCCTGGTAAAAGGTTAGCGCGTTGTGGTGATCCTTGAGCATCATGTAGATGGAGCCGATGTTGTACTTAACGAGCGCTTTATTCGGCTCGCGATTGTCGAGCTGTAAATAGAGATCGAGTGCCGACATATATTCGCCGCGCTTCCACGCTGCGTTAGCATTTGCCGTTAATTCCTTCAGCTCGTCGTGTTGCCCAGCCAAGGCTCTTTGTTTTTCCGCCTTCGGCGTGATCTGTGCCACTGCTTCGGTGTAATCGCGATTATCGGGCTCTTCTTGCGCCGCCTGGCGATAATTGCCGAGGGCTTCCACATAGTTGCCCAGCGATTCCCGGACGATGCCGAGGTTGAAGTGGGCTTGTGCATTATGAGGGTCTAGACGCAGTACCTGGCTGAACTTGGCTTGCGCTTCAATGCCGTGCTTCTTGCGATAGAGATCGACGCCTTCAGTCAAGAGATTAGCGATCTCCTGTTCTTTCGCAGCTTGAGCAGCGATGCGCGCGCGTTCTGTGGGATCGGCGAAAGTTGATAATTGCCCGCTCGGGTGGGACTGGGTGCCGCCGGCCGCACCGCCTGTGGTGCCGGATGCGTTTGTGTTGATTTCGCCGGCTGCTGATGTCGGCTTGATGCCCATGAGCTCCTGCTGCCTCTGCTCGTCGGACAGCTGTTGTTTCAACACGTTTTCGAGTTTGCTGATCCGATCTTGCAGTGCGCCGGTTGATGCCTCTCCGAATACGTGCTTCTCGATTCGTTCTACCCGGGCCGATAATTGGTCGCCTACGTAGTTTCTGAAGAACAATCGTTTTTCAAAAGTTTGAATCACTTCCGGCGCCGCGTCGCGCGGTGCATCTGCCGCGGCGGCCGCGGTGGACGAAGCGTTGTCAGTCGCGCTCGGCTTGGCAGTGGGCGGCGCTGCAGACGTTATTTTCTTTGCCAGCGCCGGTGCGGTGGCAAGCGGCAGGAGTAGGGCAAGGGACAGCGAAAAAATCGAAGCTCGCTTCACCTTCCAGCGGACCATTGGCTCACCTTCTCTTTGGGAAAGTTATGTCCAAAGCTTCCGGGTTGATAATCCTGTTCGCCAGGCTCTTTGGCGTGCGACTCCCAACCCTGGCACAAGGTGATGCTTGTGCGGCGAGTACCTTTGGGGAATTGGGGGATTGGCATGGTCGCCATCAGTGTTTCAATTTGCAGACGGTCGTAGGCCGGAACTCCGGAGCTTTGTTTGAGAACAACATCTCGTATTGATCCATCAGCATAGCAGGTGTATTGGATCATGGCAGGACGCAAAGTCATAAACCGAAGCCCGAGCAGATCTTCGGTTGCTTGGAGCACGTAATACCACCGATCGGCTTGTACGCTCACCCATCGGGACCAGTCGACATTGTACTCGTTCATGTATCCGTTGGAACTGTCAATTTGCGTAGTGCTGCTCGCGTGTGGGTTAACGCTTGGCACTCTGGATGCTACTGTCGGCACGCCTTGACCCGGCTTGGCAGGCGGTGGCTCCGGACCCATCATCATGGCCCTGGGATCAATTTCCCGGCGCGATAGGCTGGGCGTGGAGCTGTACATTGCGGACAGCTCAAAACGTTGTCCGGCTGCCGTGTTCGCGTTCTGCACCGGTACTTTTTCGTCGGAATTTATTACAGATTGGCTTTGCGGGCTCGCTGCCGCCGGGGTTGCGGCAATTAGAGCACTCGTCAAAATAATTTTCAGCGTGTGGAATTTCGGGCGCATAAAGTCCTTCCGGTCGATGCGGCGGACTGAATATAAGGTTTTCGGTTGGATCTGTCTCTGGGGGAATTACGTATGAGTTGGTACAATTGGGGGCCAGGTTGGGGCGCCATATGGACATCGAAATCCGCCGTTATACAGAAGAAGAACTCGGCTGCTGGCTGGCTTTTCATCGAATGATTAGCCCGACCTTCAAGACTAGCTATGCAAAGCTTTTAATCGACCGCTTCCAGGACGTTAAGGAAGCCTGGCATGCTGCGCCCGATGACATTCAACAACGCGACCCCAACATCACCGACGCGTTTATCAAAGCATTCATCGAAAAACGAAATCAAATCGATCCCGACAACCTCATTACAGAGCTGCGGCGCACTGATGTGGACGCAATTCCGCAGGCCGATCCACGCTACCCTTATCTGTTGCGGGAGCTCGACGGCGCGCCGCTAATCCTGTTTGTGCGCGGTAAGTTACAGGAAATGGATTTCAGTACGTGCGTCGGAGTTGTCGGAACTCGCCGCCCGTCAGCCTACGGCAGCAAAATCGCCAAAGAAATTTCGCACGACCTTGCCGAGAATGGCGCGGTTGTTGCCAGCGGGTTGGCGCTTGGTATCGATTCATTGTCGCACTGGGGTGCCATCGAGGGTGGTGGCAGAACCATCGCCGTCCTGGCCCACGGCCCTGATTTGTGCTATCCCTCATCCAATAAGCGGTTGTATCAAAGAATCCTCGATGGTCACGGTATTGGCATTTCCGAGTTCTTCCCCGGAACAAAGCCCGATAAGTGGCATTTTCCGGCGCGCAACCGCATCATCAGCGGTATATCAAAAGCAGTTGTCGTGGTAGAGGCACCGACAGAATCCGGTGCGCTAATTACAGCAAGAATGGCTGTCGAACAAAGTCACGACGTGTACTGTGTTCCTGGCCGCGTGGATTCACCGACGTCAGCCGGAACCAACGACCTAATCAGGTCGGGAGCCAAGCTGGTGCGCAACGCGCAGGATGTACTCGACGAACTTGCCTGGGTGCGCACGAAATACAGAGAAGCGACGACGGTGGTGGAGCTCTATGGGCGCGAGAAAGAGATCTACGACCTTTTGTCCACAGAGCCGATGCACTTTGACGTTTTGTGCGAAAAAGCCAACATGAAGGCGGGCGAATTGTCGTCCACGCTCACTATGCTTGAACTGGCCGGCTTGCTAGAGCGACACCCGGGTGACTGGTACTCGCGCATGCAGCCGAGCGCGCGCCGCGTCATGCCTGGTTTTCCAGCGTAAAACCGGGCTTGCGGCAGCGGTGCATGTGCGTTCAGTATGTGACCGTTTTCAACAACCGCCCAGCCACGATTGTTTGATATATAAGCCAGTTGGGCTTAATGAAAAAGCTTATTC
This sequence comes from Candidatus Obscuribacterales bacterium, assembly GCA_036703785.1. GTDB lineage: Bacteria > Cyanobacteriota > Vampirovibrionia > Obscuribacterales > Obscuribacteraceae > JADYXS01. The sequence goes on along the minus strand of DATNQY010000352.1, from coordinate 4,643 downwards.
CTTGACGGCGCCCTCAATCCGCATTACCATGACTTCTAGGCGCTGACTAACGCGAGGTACCCGAATGCTGTCACAGCTACTTAATCGCTTGCTCAACTGGCTCTTTCCCAAGCCGGTTCGGGTAAAAGTCACCGTTCGCGCTAATAATAATGATCGTAACGCCTCAAATAGCTTGCGGTCGGGCCATTGGCGCCCCTAGGGTCAAAAAGAAAACAGCACTGACACCGCAAGCTGAAGAGCTTGCGGTTTTTGTTTTATAGAGGAAAAACAAATGCAATCCATACTCAGTTCAGAGGCACAGCAGCAACTGCGGCGCACCGTTCAGGTCCGCGGTCATGTTCAGGCAATCCGTAAACTCGGCAACCTGGCGTTTCTTGTTATTCGCGACCGCTCAGGCAGCATCCAGGCTGTCGCTGAACACCCTGATGTCTTGGCCGTAGTCGAGCAGCTCTCGGCTGAGACGCCGGTGATTGTGACCGGAGAAATCGCCGAGCACCCCGGCAACGGCGGTGGGGTCGAGCTGCACATTCGCGAACTGAAGCCGATGGCAAAGACTGTCGGCAGTCCACCCGTAGAGATCGCCAAAAACAAAAAGGTGGACGAGCTTTCGATCTCCACACTGCTGGACTATCGTCCGCTCACGTTGCGCAACGAAAAGGTGCGAGCGATATTTAAGATTGAGGCGGCCTTCTGCCGCGCGTTCAGAGCGTTTCTCACAGCTGAAGGTTTTACCGAAATTCATTCACCGAAGATTGTCGCCACCGGCACCGAGGGTGGTGCACAGTTGTTTGCGCTCAAATACTTTGAGAAACAGGCGTTTCTGGCTCAAAGCCCGCAATTCTACAAGCAAATAATGGTCGGGGCATTCGAGCGGGTTTACGAAATCGGGCCTGTCTATCGCGCTGAAGAACACGACACCACGCGGCACCTTAACGAATACGTGAGCATGGACGTGGAGATGGGATTCATCGAGAGCGAGCAAGACCTGATGGATCTGGAAACGCGGCTGCTCGAAGCGATGTTTGCCGAGCTGCAGAATACGTGCGAGCGCGAATTGGCTCTGTATGCGGTGCAATTGCCTGCAATCGGCAAGATTCCATCGCTAAAGCTTGGCGAGGCGATCGCTTTGCTGCAGCAGCAGTACAGATGGAAGGCAGAGGCGAAAACTCCTGACCTTGATCCGGAAGGAGAACGGCTGCTCAGCGAACACTTCAAGAAGAATGAGAATACCGACTTCGTCTTTGTGACTCACTACCCGCACTCGGTGCGCCCCTTTTATGCGATGCCGGAGAAGGGCACTGGGCTGAGTTACAGCTTCGACCTTTTATATCGCGGGCTCGAGGTGACCACAGGCGGACAGCGTATCCATGAGTACGAGCAGTTATGCGAAAGTATACGTGCGCGTGGCTTACAGCCGGAAAGTTTTACTGACTATTTGCAGTGTTTCAAATACGGCATGCCGCCGCACGGCGGATTCGCAATCGGGCTCGAGCGGCTCACCAAGCAGCTTCTCGGGTTGCCCAGCGTCAAGCAGACGGCCCTTTTTCCGCGCGACATCAACCGGCTAACACCGTAGCAGTCACGATCATGTACCGGTGGGCGCAAGCCCGCTGGCTCTCAGCCATATCGAAAGGGACGCTATCATACTAGCGTCCCTGACGATCGGCTGCAATTTTTTGGCGGCGTCTCAGTCGCTCACCATGCACCTATTGTGGGCAATTCGATTCCAACAAGACAATTGGAAAATGTGTTGACTATCGTAGAATGCGCACCGGGCACGGCTAAATCACGCCGGCATCGGCAAATTGAAGAGCCGGCGGGCGTTTTCCGCCGTCTGGGCGGCTAGTTGCTCCTTCGCAACGCTGCGAAGCTGCGCTACCTTTTCGGCTACCAGCCACACGTACGAGGGTTCATTGCGCTTGCCACGCATACCTTGTGGTGCCAAGTAAGGACAATCCGTTTCGACCAGAACCCGATCCGCCGGCACCAGCGGTGCCGCTGCCTGAATATCGGCGGATTTTGGAAAAGTGACGATGCCGGAAAAAGAAACATAGAAGTCGATTTCGCGAATTTCCGGCAGCACTTCGGGCCCACCGGTGAAACAGTGGAAAACGCCCCGAACTTCGCCTTTGCCGTGCCGTTTGAGAATCTCGAAAGTCTCAGGCCAGGCGTTGCGCGTGTGGATGATCAGCGGTTTCTTCAGTTCACGCGCTAAATCAACTTGGCGCGCGAACACCGTTTTCTGCGTCTCCGGCTCGCTGTGGTTATAGTGAAAATCGAGCCCGCACTCGCCGATGCCGACAACTTTGGGATGGCTGGCGGATTGCCTGATTATGCCTTCCGACTCTTCGTTCCAATCTTTGGCTTCATGCGGGTGCAAACCAATGCCCACGAAAATATTGGCATACGTTTCCGCTAGGGAAAGCATTTCGGGAATTGCGTGCAAATAGACGCCGGCCTGGACAATCTGGGCGACGCCGGAATCGAAAGCGCGCTGGATAACGGCTTCACGATCTTCTTTGAACGATTCCCAATCCAGGTGGGCGTGACTGTCGATGATGGTAGGGGGCATATGATCTTTGGTAGGGAAGAAATGGCTATGGTAGCGAATCGCTCGGCATGGCAGCCTGCGTGAATGCCACCTTTACTTTTTTCGAAGATTAGCTAAAGTAAACTTACCGTCCCCCTGACAAGCAGTGTGGAACTGATCATGATTTGCCTTTCTCGTAAAACGGTAGCTGTGGTTGCCTTTCTCGGTCTGTCGACCGTGGGCATCATGCCATGCGCCTTTGCCGACGGCTATCTCAAAGGCGGTGTCAATCAAGACACTACGATCAAGGACCATTCGACCAGTCTGAACCGTCATGAGGTTAAGGATCCAAACGCCGACCCTTTTGCCGAAAAGGAAGACCAGGAGGCGTTGGATGTGCCGCAGTCGGCCTTTCAGGCTGAAAAACCAGTGGCTCCCCCTAGGGCGCAACGCAACCCGCTGAAGGCGACGGTTGTAGACCAGGGACAGCCGCAATACCAGCAGCCGCAGATGTCTCCGCCAATGATGGATGGACAGCCGGACGCCATGCGACAGCCGCCAGTGCAACCGCCGCCGCCGGCTTTCGACCCTAACGACCCCGACTCATGGCCCGACATGAAGCTCGCTTGGGACGCCTGGCACCGACGCGTTGCTGCGACTATCTTTGACCGTTTCAATTTCTTTGCCAAGGCCGCTTTCAAACACAGCGCGCCTTTGCTCGCCGGGCTTAGCTACCAGGTGACTCGCGACGGTCACATTATCAATATGAACATGAGCCAGAAGAGCCCGAACATTCTCTTCAACGTGCTGGTATATCAGTCGGTGAAGTCTCTGGAAGGCGACATGAGCATCCTGGCTTTTCCTCAGGGCTCAAGGCGTATGGTTGTGCCGAAGTACGGAACCTTCACTCAGAATTACAGGGGCCAGGACGGCTTTAAATATCAAACCAACGACCAGGAGACCGTACGCGCAGCCGGCGGCGGCATGGCTCAGCCGGGCATGCAGCAGCGTATGCCTCAACCTATGCAACAAATGGGCCGACCGCCAATGCAGGCGGGAATGGCTCAGCCTGGCATGGTGCCAATGGGTATGAACCCGGCTTTCCGCTAAACAAAAGTTCCCGGATTATGGTAGCGGCGGGCGAAAGCCCGCTTAGCGGACTCTGCGAAACCAAAGCGCAGCCTTGTCGTCGCGTGCGCAAGAGGTTTCGGAGGACGAGAAGATGAAAGTGATGAGATATGCTCCGATCATCGGCGCCCTGGCGCTGTTGGCCGGTAGCTCTGCCTTTGCACAGAATGTGAAGTTCAGCTATGGCGTTTCCGGTGGATGCATGACAAACTCAGCCGTTATCGCAGCTCCTGCTTGCGGTAGCGCAGTGCTCACGCAGCCGGCCGTCGTCAGCGGCTGTAACTCGTGCGATCCTTACCTGCCCTTGTGGCAGCAATCGGTGATCGACGCCAAAGGTTGTTGGGGCCAGCGCGTTTCCGGCTTGCCGAGCGTGCTAGAAGCGACGCCTGCATGCGCGATGACGCAAGCGGCCGTGATTGACACCGGATGTGGTGCCACGCTCACGCAGCCTGCAGTGTTGGATAGCTGCGGCACCGTGTTGCAACAGTCGGCGATTGCCGCGCCGGCAGCCGCGAATGTAATCACACAACCGATGTACATTCAAGGAACCAATCCCTACGACATCAATTTGTTCTCGGGTGCCGCTCAGTGTGCTCCGGTGGTGCAGGAGCAACCAGCAGTCGTGCAGCCGCAAGAACAACCTCAACTCATGGAGAAAACCACCATCCATACGGTGAAGACCACCCGCATCACTACCCAAAAACGGGTGATGGTCAAACACCACAAACATTTCCGTAAGATCTGCCGCCACAAAGCGCAGAGAATTCTGAAGTAATCTGGGGGCGACGTCTAGTCGCCCTGTCTGGAAATCGAGCAACAAAGAGTGAGCAGCAGGGCGGCAGTAATGCCGCCCTGTTTGCGATAATATAGGCCGATATGCCGACAACCGACCAGCGATATCGAGAAGCCGAGGCTGAGCTGAAAGCGATTTTGGGGCAGCGCTATGTGCTGTCCGCGCCTGTTGACCTCGCCGTTTATGATTGCG
>DATNQY010000351.1:0-36515 GCA_036703785.1 Candidatus Obscuribacterales bacterium | reverse complement strand
AAGATTCATTTGTGCCAGACATCGCGACCTGGGCGTTGCCATTGGCCGTTTGTGCCGAGGCACCGCTGCCCGTTAGAGTCAGGATATCGTTTCCGGCACCACTTATGTACGAGCTGCCGGCGCCAGCCAGATTCACGACGTTGCTGTAATCGAAGCCAGACAGATCCAGACTGGCATTGGTGCCCAGAGTGATATCCACTCCCTTGGTTTGGATCAATGCCGCGAGCGAAACTTGCGTGCCATCGCTAAATTTCACCGCGGTTGCTGGAAGAACATCAAAATTGTAAGGCTCGACGACAGTTTGCCCTGTGACTGAATCGGTAATGGTCAGGTTGGTGCCATCAAAGCTCAGGCTCTGATTTTGCTCCAGCCCACCGACGGAAATTATTTGTGGCGATGTATTGGTACCGGTAATCTGTTGCACCGACAATTGACTGCCGTCAGCAAACTGCAACTCCACAGGCTTAATCGGCGTGCCAGAGTCGCCGCTGGCATTTGTAACCGTGACGAGGCGAGTCCCCGACAGATTGTTAACGTCCAGATTGCCCGAGCTATCGATAGAAATGCTCACTTGATTCTGGTTCAGTCCTTGCAGCACGATGGTATCTGTGCCGACGGCGCTACGACCGTCCTGCCCGTCCTCGATGACTTGCAAGCCCGACTTGCCACTGTTTAGAGTGATAGTTTCGTTACCGGAACCATTGAACGACTCGACGACGTCATTATTCGACTGAACGTTGATTCGAGAAGTTGCAACGCTCCTCTCGACGTCAACACGGTCGTTGCTACCAGTCAGTGTGATCTGGGAATTACCTGATCCGGTTTGAACTACCGCGTTGTTGCCACTCACCGCGACAGTGTTATTGCCGGCTGAGGCCTCGAAGGTCTCAGAGTTTCCGGCAACCGCAACAGTTTCGTTGAAGCCATACCCTTGCTGATTAATATCGGTGGCGGTATTGGAGGCAGAAACACTCACCCCGGCGGTAAGAAGCAGTTGGTTGAGAGTCATTTGCGTACCGTCACCAAACTGGATCTCGATAGGTTTGGTCGGCAAGAAATCGCTACCATCGACATCGGTAATGTGGATTTGCTGACCGCTGACCGAGTCTGTAATTGTCAGCGTTTCAGTATCGGCGTTGTATGACAGCACTTGATTCTGTGCGCGCCCCGTCAAAATCAACACGTCTTGCGGGCCCGTTCCGCTTAAGAATGTCGGACCGTTCTCTTCCTGGCTTTGCTGCGAGCTTTCGTTGATCTGCAAGTTGCTGGCACTGCTGTCTACTTTGATAGTGATGTTGTGCGACAACGGCTCCGATGTGATCACGTCATTGGCGCCGCTCACTTCTATGGACGCCGGTCCGAAACTGAAGGCTTGAACATCGACCGAATCGTTAGTGCCTGAGACCTGAGCGATCAGCGAATTTCCAGAAGAAGCCGTCAGGCTCTCATTCGAGCCGTCCAAAGAAACATTGAAATCTCCGGGCACCGCCGGAAAGTTGTCGAGAAACACACTGCTGCCATCACCAGTTGCGACGATGGTGGCATTCCCTGAGCTGGGACTGAAAAACTGATTCTGTCCGGTAACGTAATAGACCCCATTGTATAAACCTTGGACGAAATCCTGGTAGTCGACCGTCGTACCATCCGCGAATACGAATTTATTTACACGGAGATCGGTGCCTTGCGCAGCGAGCGTGATCTGGTCGCCTGTGGATAGCAATGTGATTACGAGGTTGTTGCCCTGTTGAGTGGCGTAGACGTCCTGGAAAGTAATGCCTGGTCCGAAGACGAGCGTGTCATTATTTCCGGCCGTCTCGTCAATTTGTGCGGTTCCACTGCCGGCGCCGAATTCGTACGTTACCCCGGCCTTACCTTCGTGAACTGTCGTATTGCCATTGAAGGCAATCGTGTTGTTTCCAGCATTGCCAAGGTACACCGTGCCATTAACATCGATATAAGTGGTCCCAACCGGCGAATAGCTATTATCGACGCCGTTAGCGCTCGCACCGTCGTCAATCACGGTGCCGGCGCCGGTGGAGACAATGTTCGCGTTGCCGGTGCCGACGACAATGGTATCGTCGAGTCCAGAGCTGGTGACAGTCGCATTGCCACTACCCAAGGTGATTACTTGCTGGTTGCCGGAATCTGATATCTGCGCAGTCCCGGAGCCAGCCGTTATATGGCTACCGCCACCGTAATTAAAGCGTGGCTGTCCAGTAACTGGATCAGTAGAGACGGGAGAGGCTTGATCACCCGTCTCTACGACGGTGTCGTTGCCACTGCCCAGTGTAATCGTTTCATCCGAGCCAGAACTCGTGATCGTGTCGTTGCCACTGCCCAGCGCGATCGTTTCAAACGAACCAGAACTCGTGATCGTGTCGTTTTGACTTCCCACCGTGATGTCGTAGCCATTTCCGGTTACGTTCAAATCCTGGTGGTAGTTCTGACTGAGGTTGATAACATTAAAGGAGTCAGGAGCTATCGACGTGCTCTTCTGCTGCAGCAGTTGCGCCAACGACAGTTGCGTGCCGTCACCGAACACAAAGTTGATCGGCTTGGGATTAGCATCGTTGAGGACGCCCTGCAACTCGACGGTTTGTCCGGTCGAATTATCTACGAGGTACAGGTTATATGAGCCTGCGAATTGCTCGACTTCAAGCGACAAATTTGCCAACACGCCGCTTAGGTGGATAGTATCAGTCCCCTTCACAGTCGTCTGGGAAATTTCTTTGATATCGAGGGACGCGAGAGAGGCGCCGACAGTTATGTCTTCATTCCCAGAACCATCGGTAGACACAATGGTAGGGGTCACAATATCGTTGTGTCCGGTGATGTAGATGACACCATTTCCCGTTCCGGCGGTTATCATGTCGCCATCCCCGGTGGCATTAACAGTATCATTGCCGGCACCCAACGTTATCGTGTTGAAATCACCCGTCGCATTGATCGAGACCGCACCATTCGCAAGAACAAAGTTGTCGCTGATTCCGGAAGTGTTAATATCCTCATTCACTAATCCGGGCAGTGCGTGTAGGTTAAAGCGCCCGAAGGTAGCGCTAATGTCGACCGTCTTTTGCTCCAGCAGTTGCTGTAATGACATTTGGGTCCCATCGCTGAACACCAGGTCAATTGGCTTGCTTGTGTTCGTGAGCACATTCTGCAAATTGACTGTAGCTCCCGTCACTTGATCCACCAGGACCAAATCCGGCGTACCGGCGTTCTGAATCACAATGTCAGAGGCAAGAGAATTCAAATGTAATGTATCGGTGCCGATTGGCCTCGTCTGATTATGCTCGATGAATGTGAAGCTGGACGCGCTGGGAGTCAGGGTAATGTCTTGATTGCCGGATCCGTCGGTGGAGTTAAACGTGTCGTTCTGTCCGGAGACAGTGGTACTCGCATTTCCGACGCCTGCGTTAATTGTCGCGTTATCGCCGCTTTCGGTGACCGTCGCATCGCCCGAGCCGTAGGTGACATGATTAAATTCGCCGGAGGCGGCCAGAGTATCATTACCGCCGCCAAGGACAACAGTTTGATCGTATCCGGATGCCGTGATGTTTTCGTTGAGCGCGCCGAAGACCGGACTTATCACGCCCGAATACGTGAGGTTCACCTGAACCGTATTCGTTGCAAGCAATTGCTGCAGGGTTGTCTGGCTGTCATCTCCGAATACGATATTGATCGGCTTGCTTGCAGGACCGAGATCTGTCAGCACGACTTTATTGCCGGTGGCAGTGTCAACAAGGAATAAGTCGGAGCTGCCATCACTCTGTAGCGACAGGTTCTGTGGAAGCGTGCTGATCTTAAGCGTGTCTGTGCCATTTATTTGCGCCTGCCCCGGTTCGGCAATGGTCACCAGTGAAATTCCGGGATCGACTGTAACTGTGTCCACGCCCGAGCCTAAAGTGATTTGGCTGTAATTGCTCTTTACGTGAATATTATCGTTCCCAGATCCAACGTGAAGTATTTGGTAAGAGCCGAGAGTCGCGCCTGTGTCTCCCAGCGTAATACTTTCGTTGTATGTCACCTGACTGAGATTTATGACTCCGCCAATATTATCGGCGACGTTGATTCCCATGTTCAGCAAGTCCTGGAGGCTCAGGTCAGTACCGTCGGCGAACTGGAAGTCTGTGATGGCCGAATTGCCGGAGAGAGCGCCCGGTAGAATCACCTCATCACTGCTGCCTGTGAAGCCTATAGTTAGATCATTCGGAGCATTGGTAGTGGTGCTGAGTTGAATGTTTGATTCTGAAAGTCCACTACCGAATACGAGTGCATCTGTTGCTCCATTCAGCTTCGCGCCTGGCTCGTTGATGGTGTGAATGCCACCGCCCGGGTTGATCTCGAAGATGTCGGAACCTGCGCCGGCATTGATGACGTCGTGCCCGGAAGACACCGTCACGCTGTCAAAACCATTACCCAAATTTATGAGGTTGTTGCCTGAGGATACCGTGACGGTATCATCACCGCTGCCTGTGGTTATATCGGCGCTGGCGCCGGTGACGTTGATCACGTCTGTGCCTGAGCCGGACTTGATGATGTCATTGCTGCCGGATGCGTTGATAGTTTCATTAGCAGCCGAAAACGAACGGTCGACAACGTCATTGTTAGCGGTACTATTCACCGTTATCCCGTTCGCCAGCAATTGGTCGAGAGATTCGCGACTACCATCGGCGAATTCAAAAAGATGGACGCGCTTAGCCGCGTTCGGATCCATGCCGCCGACGATAGTCAGCTGATCATTGGCGTTGCCATCCGTCAACACCAGATTTGTGCCGACAGCGTCAACTACAAGGGTCTGTTCAGTAATACCGGAACCAAAGGAAACAATGTCACTCGCACCGGCATTCGAACTGCCGGATTCGTTGATTTGCTCGGTGCCTTGTCCGTAATTGAAGACGAACGTGTCGTCCCCGCTTCCGGCGTTCGCTATGTCATTTGATCCTGTACCAAAGGCAATAATATCGTTGCCACTTCCGCCGGTGACGACATTGTTGCTTCCCACCGCAAATATGTATTGATTGCCTGAACCAGCCGCGACGGTGGCGCCGCCGCCTTGATCTATGAGGATGCTATTTCCGGATCCAAGTTTGACGTGATCTCCCTGTCCGGCAAGCTCGATAAGCTGGGCGACTGACGTTGCCGATTCATCGTATGATGCATTAGCCGCCGCATCGGAGATAAAACTGCCATCACTGGTGCTTGAGGCAGCTACGCTCGCTATCGCTTGTGCCAGCGTCAACGTTTCCCCGTCGGCAAAGCTGATGGTCGAGACCTGCTTCTGATTAGATGAATTGAGAGCGCCGGAAAGAATGACTTGATCGGTAGTGCCGTTGATCGACAAAATGAGGTTGGCGCCATTAGTCGAAAAACTCACATCACTCGGAGCAATGCCCGCGCCCAACGCTAACGTGTCACTTGCGTTGCCGCTCGTGGTATTGGATTCGTCGATGGTCAGGGTGCCATCGCCTTTTGCGAACACGTACGTATCGGCACCCTGCCCCGCAGTTATGGTTGTCGACCCTGCTCCTGCGACTACAGTATCTGAGCCGCTACCAAGAAGGATGGTTTCATTTCCGCCGGCGCCGGCGATGACATCATTCGCGACGGATGTGCTGTCATCAATCGTGTCGCCGGGTGCTGTGCCGGCAATTTCAAACTGTTGCTGGATTTGCGCCCAAGTCAGTTGTGTGCCATCGGCAAAACCTACAGATTGAATGACTCTTGTCGGATCGGCGCTGAGTTGACCCTGAACGACAATCTGATCGTTTGAGCCGTCGTTAATCGTGATGATAAGGTTCGTGCCTTGAGCCGTAAACGACAACTCACTTGCCGTGATTCCGCTGCCAAAGCTGATGCTGTCGTTGCCACCATTAATGCTGATGGTCTGCTGCCCGTCGCCTTGGTTGAAGAGGAACGTGTCATCTCCACTGCCACCACTGATGCTGGAAACCCCGGCGCCGGCATCGATGACGTCCTGACCGGCTCCGAGAACGATCGTCGAATTCCCCCCGCCATACACGGTATCCGAGCCGTCATTGGTGTAAATCGTACCGCCATTGTTGCCTTGGATGATCAGATTCTGGTCTGGGGCAACGAAAATGCTCCGTCCTTGCGGAACACTCAGCGTCAGGTAAGAGGCTTGAATGTCCGAGAGTGCAAGCACGTTGCCATCACTGAAGGTGAACGTCTGAACCGTGTCCTGCTGGTCGTTGCTGAACTCGCCCTTTACAGTCAGCACATCGCCTGTGCTGTTGAGCTTGACCAGAAGGTCGTTGCCACTCTTTGTGAAAGTGACATCGCTAAGCGTGTCATTGATTTCCAGCGTGTCACTCTTGTTCACCGGCGAGTTGCCGGGCTCGATGATGGTGGCTACTCCAGCGCCCGGATTGAAGACAAAGAAATCGCTGCCCGAGCCGCCACGCATGGTCGTATTGCCGACTCCGGTTATGAGTGTATCGATACCGGAGCCTGCCACTAGGGACTCCGTTCCGGCGCCGCCGATAATAGTGTCATCGCCTGTGCCTGCTGTGACCGTGTCGTTGCCGTTGGCATACAGGGACTCGGAGGCGGTGATGTTAGAGCGGTTGAGGTCGGTGTTAGGCTGGGCGTAGGCGCTCAGGTCGTTCTGAACATTGTTCAGGGTGAGGCGGGTGCCGTCGGCGAATTGGAAAAACTGCACGTCGTCATAATTAATGCTGACGTTATCGTTGAACTCTGCCCCGATGGTTATGGAATCATTGCTATCCTTGAATTGGACGATCACCCCAGCGCCATTGTTCGCCGTCTCGAAGTAGACATCGCTCGGCAAGATATCGCTGCCAAACACGAGAGTTGCATCATGGGCTTCCGCTATATTGACCTGACCGTCCCCTTTGTCGAAAAGCAGTGTATCCTCGGTGCCACTGAACACTTGCTGTCCGGGCGCGGCGCCAGCTAGATTCAGCACGTGGAAAGGCAGCGCGTCGTCCCGGAATGTTCCTGCCGGATCGACCGCCTTCCCTGCTGTGTCCATGGCAGTCTTCAGGGTTGGATCGGAAGCGAAGGCACCATAGAAGCTCGCGAAGTCAGAGTTTTCCTGCGTGTCTATGCCGAAGGCTACAAGCACGCGATAGCAGGCAACGATATCTTGTTCACCCTGCTGGTAATTGGCGGAGAGCTCCTGCTGGAGCGCGGACGTCATTGCCGACAGATTGTAGGGGGTCGCACCTGTTAATGGATCGACCGAATTGGTAATAAGGTTCCATAGTGATGAAAGGTGGGTTTGCACCATCAGCTTAGCCCAGACCCATTCCTTGTACTGCTGGTAGGTGGCTTCTGCTGCGATTCCGTTGGGTTGTCCGGGAATAGGTCCTGGAAGATTTCCTAGATCCACGCCTTCCAGATCGCCGAGCACGGTGTAATCAGGCTTTAGCGAAGAAGTGGCGGTAGGATCAGTGACGGCCACCCATGCCAGCATGATCTGACCGACAAGGCTGTCCTGTGTTGTAGGATCGTTTGTTGCGATGAACTGTTGAACAAGCGATTGTAAATTGCCAGTCGTGTCATGCAGCATTGCTTGATGCAAGCTGTACACATTTCCGCTGGCCGGAAGATCTGGCAGCGCAGCTATGGTCGGAGTTTCAGGTAACGGGTTGTTGGGCTCGCCGCTCAACGTCTGGTTGTATGCGAGGTTGTAATCACCTAGGGTTCCTACGCTGCCATTGCTGAAAGTAAATGTGCCCGAATCAACCTGAATATTCCCATTCGGATCCGTCAGTCCGGTCACGTCGAAAGAGAGGTTAATGGATACAATACCAGCGGCGGTGAGCGTCTCAGTGGTACCATCGGGCAGCAACAACCTCAGCTGATTCCACAGGGGGTCGCTGGAATTGAGTACTCGGGTTTGCTGGGTCGTTGAGTCAGAAAGCGCCGCAAGAGCAGCGAACCCACTACTGGCCAAACTGCCATCCGAAAGCGGCGTGCCGTTGCCCAAGAGTTGAGAGCCGTTAGTGATGGCACCACCGGACGGATCAAGCACTAGCATCGCCGAATTGCCCGTGATCCAAGCAGTCTGGTGCGGACTCCCATCATTGAAGAAATCGAAGTTAATCCCGTTCTGCACGCTGGTAAGTTGAACAGTTGAATTGCTCAGAGATAAGATGAGTGGATCGACGTGTCCCTTCGGCGTTTGGACGGGGGGTGGATTATTGGGCGACGGAGGCTGTGGAACCGGGGGCTGCGGATCGGGAAACAGGTCGTTCGAATCGTTGTCGAAATCACCGTCGCCATCGGGAATGCGTTCAGTGTCGGGAATGAGTTCGCCGTGGGGAGATCCGCCCTTTTGATAAACCTGAGTTTCATCTCTAATGAGGCGTTGGTTAAATGCGCCGCGATTAGTATCGTACAACTGTAGCGGAATGTTATCCGTTCCGATGCGCAAGAAGTCGCCCGTCCGATACGGGCGAGGATTAAATGCTTCTGCGTAATTGATTTGGGCTGCATAAGCTGCAGGCTCAAGGCTAGCTGTGTAAGCGGCCTTGGTCAAGGTGGTCGTCAACGAAGGATTTGCAGCGAACTGACTCGCATGCACACCTTCATGAGCCGCGACTGCAACCTCGGCCTCGGGATCCAAACCCGTCCTGATAGGCAGGGTGATGACGATGATACCGGCTAGAATATCGGTATTACCTTGCTTCAAATCGGGATCAGAGTCTGCCACTACAAAGAACTGGGTTCCCGCTGCATATAGATTGCGGTACTCTTGCTGTACAAGGTTAGTGGCGGCAAGCTGGGCAGGCGTCAGATTTGGGTGATACCCAGTAAAAATGTTCGAGGCCTCATCTGGATACAGCTGTTTAAAAAACGCCGCTATTGCAGGATTTGCCTGCATGAGGGCGATATCGGCAGCGTCAGGATTGCCCAACATCAGCGTTTTAGATAATAGAATCTGCGTACTCGATAGTGTACTGGGTAATACGGGCATGGAATTCTCCTAAAACTAGCGGTGACGTAAGGGACTTAAAAGTGGTGTCGGTGCCAGACGAATGCCGATGCTCGTGTGCGGCAGGGCGGCACGCAAGGCCGTAAGTGTTTTATCTGTAAGGAAGGGTCCTCCCAGGTTAAGCACTTTCAGCTGCGTGAGTTTCTCCAATCCAACTAGCGCTCTGTCAGATAATTGACACCACGAACAATCCAATTCCTCCAGGTCTGGCATCATTTTCAACTCGCCAATGTTGGTGCCTCGAACACGAGTGAATGCTAGATTCAAATATTTCAATTCCTTCTGACATTTCAATGCCGACATGGCACTGTCAGAGATGTTGGAATAACTTAGATCTAGTCTCTGCAGCTTTAGGCGACAAAGCTTTTCCAGATCGTGATCCGGCAAGCGTGTATGCCTAAGGCTCAAATCTTGCACGTTTTTCGGAATCAGAGCCAAGTCTTTTACTGAAACGCCAGACCCAATCAATACAAATCGATTCCCTTCTTGCCGAATCACCTTGTGTGGCGGCGACTGTCGATTACCGAGCGTTCGTTCCTGTGCGCAAGAAGGCACTTGCTCGAAACCAACGAACAAAATGATCACAGAGATCAGCATTAGCCAGGGCAAGCGACCGCACCAGCGCATGGCGGTGCCATTAAACAATCTCAACTGCATATTCCCTCCAGTTCGCATATGCTTTCATCTTTGAAAGATCTAAGTCACTTCTTTTCTTCAGGACTTAACGTTAACTCCGAAAATTTCCCACCTGCGAGCTATTGAGCACCACCGGTGGTGCGGACGATTGTCTTCCGTTGGACCTTTTTGAAATAGCACATCTTGCTCGCGAGCGAATCCCCCACGTCGGTGAGAACGCTTAGTTTTCATCTTAAATCTGGAATCGCATCTCAAGGGTGAATAGAATCAATGGACTTCCGGGCCGCCTTGTCGAATTGTTGCGGCACCGTGAGTGGTGCTCGGCCCTCTATGGTAGTGCTTTGCATTTTCCTTTGTGAACAGACTTCCCGGCCGTCTATCTAAGATGCATCATAGCCCGCTCGCTGGTCTCTACGCTCGCGCAAAGTCGCCTGCTGCGTCGAGCGGTAGCGCTTGCGTACAAGGCAGCTAGAGGTCTGAGAGAAACGGGGACCTTCGATTATGTTCTCCTGTGCGGCTTGCAGCAATACCACGGTGCCGCCTGCAGGGGGAATGACACCACGAGTGCGTTTGTAAAATCGCTACGCCGCTAATATCACCCAGTTGCGGATCAGGAATCCCCATTTGAATAGGGTTACAGGTCTCTGGCTGGCTGTAATATCACCCGGATATCAGCCGTTATTGGCTAACCATGCCCTTCTCAGCGGTTTCTGCTGGTGCTAGAGTGGCTCTTGTAAGCGCTTCCGGCGGCAACGGCTGCCGGTAGTAGCTGGGCTTTGCCGTGTCGCACTTTGCCGAGCAGGCAACAGAGGAATCGCTAAATCCATGGGCGTTCTTCCCCTTGCACGTAACCAACTCGGACGCAAAAGTGCGACATAGCTGCGACACAAACGAGGTGCGACACGATGTTAAAAATCACCCCCAAAATTGTCCGGGAATCAACCCTGCCGGAAGGCAAATCTCAAGTGATCATCCGGGACTGTTAACGCCGGTCAAGAACCGCGCAATTCCACCGATTTAGCCGCGCTTTTCGTTGACGATTGTGGACCCGGCTTTTTCTTGGTTTTCTGCTGGCGCTCTTTCTGCTTGGCGGCGGTTCGTTCCTGAGTCTCTTTATGGCGGTATGACTGCCCTTCGATGACGACCATTTCTGCCCTATGAAGAAGCCTGTCAACGAGGGTAACGACGCACGCGGCATTAGGAAAGATGGTTCCCCACTGCTTGAATGACTTATTGGTCGTGACAATGGTGGCAAATTTCTCATAGCGACCGGCAATCACCTCGTAGAGCAAGTCAGCGAAGCGATTGTCGTAGTCCATGTGACTTGGCGGTGGCATTTCACGCAATTATAGATACGGTGACTTTCTTCCAAGCCTTGCAACAGCAGAATTGGCAGAATGCTCCCTAGTGTGTCAGACTGAGATTGGCTCTCGGTCCAAACCGAAGCACCGGAGGCTCAAGGTTGATGCTTGAGCCTCATTTCTTTTGTTGCAGCAACAGTTGTCGCAAATGCCACCGTGCCTTAGGTGCATTTGCGGCGCTGAGCTTCACATACATTCTTTAAGAAAGCGCGGCTAAACCGGTGGAATTACGCGCTTTCTGATCGGCGTTGACAATGGTTCGTCGGCAATATAGATGCGCAACGGCATGCAGGCATTGGGCCATCTGTGCAACGAAGATAGCTTCGGAAGAACCGGTTTTCCGTCCATGATTTCAGGCTTGGCCAATGGATCTACCTGACCAAGAACGCTGCAAGGAAATTCGGCGCTTAGCCAGCCGGCAAGAAAAAGCACGGCAGCAAGTCGCGTGCAAAGCATCGCAGCGAGTAGTTTCATTCTGCCATCTCCGTCTGGTGCGCCATGATAGTATATGCCCTTATTTTGTGCGCGAGTGGTGTACGCAAAAGCATTGGACCACTGGCGAAAAGGGGGCTTAGATGGCAACCGCGGCATTTTATTACCATCCAGACGGCTACGAGACCCGCCGCAAAGAATTGATGGGACGGCACGCTGCCGGCGAAGCATTCTTGCACGCGTACGTTCAACATGCTGGACAGGACAAGCTTTATTGCTACGCGCAAACGCAGAAACACTACAACCACTTTGTTAGCAAAGTAAGAGATCGTGCCGAGAAGCCGTTGGTTTGCTCATGGATTCCTTGGGGGCAATGGACTCGACTGACCGAGCCAGGGTGCTTGTTTATGCCGGGGCCGGTGTTGAAGGATTTGTCCTGGCAACGGCGCCACGGTGACACGCGTGCCTACAGCGTCTGCGGAATCACCCACACGACAGCGACTCAAACCGTGATGGACGCTCTTGGTGATTTACTGGTGGCACCGGTGCAACCTTGGGATGCTCTAATCTGTACCTCAGCGTCGGTGAAAACGATGGTGACGCAGCTGTCGGAAAATCATAGTCAATATCTTCAGCAGCATTTTGGATTGCCAGCGTCTCCGTCTTGCAGAGTTCAGTTGCCGGTGATACCACTCGGGGTGAACTGCGACGATCTCGATAAATCTGCAGAACAGCGCGCAGCGGCTCGTCACGAATGGCGTGAGAAGCTAAAGATACCAAAAGACGCTGTCGCATTCCTCTTCGTCGGTAGGCTCTCTTCGTATGGCAAAGCACATCCGGTCCCAATGTTTCTTGCATTGGAAGAAGCAGCTAAATCAGCCAGCGTACCGATTGATTTGATATTGGCTGGTTGGTTTAACAGCAAAGCGATGGAAGAAGATTTCATCGCCGCAGCTCGGGAGTTTTGCCCATCGACAATTGTCCACATCGTTGATGGACGCACCCCCGAAGTTCGATCCTTTATATGGTATGCGGCGGATGTGTTTACTTCGTTGTCCGACAACATACAAGAGACGTTCGGGCTAACGCCAATTGAAGCAATGGCTGCGGGTTTGCCCAGCGTGGTTTCCGACTGGAACGGATATAAGGAAACAATCAAAGATGGAATTGATGGCTTCCGGGTGCCGACCTGGATGGCCGCGCCGGGAATGGGAGAGAAGCTGGCGTTTGGACATGCAATTGGCGTGCTCAACTACGATCAATATATTGGATGCCAGAGCCAATTTACCTCTGTGGACGTACACGCGGCTGCTCAAGCGTATTTGACACTAGCCAATGATGCAGCGCTCAGAAAAGAGATGGGCGAGGCCGCTCGGAGGCGAGCGAGAGCCGAGTTTGACTGGCGCGTGATCATTCCCGCGTACGATGCGTTGTGGAGTGAGTTGGCGGAGATTCGGAAGCGGGCACCGGAGGTGACACCCCGCGTGGCGGGACAGCCGGCGAATCCATTGCGAGATGATCCGACGAGGTTGTTTCGATCGTATCCGACTCACTACTTGGAAGCGGACACAGCGGTGGCGAAAACGAGCGCATGCAATACCGATTTGGTATCGAGATTGAAACGTCTATCGATCAATAACATCGCTGATGGAATTGCAGCAGACAGACAACAGATCGAACGGATGATATCTAAACTGGACGACGATGCATCGCCCGTAAAAACAGTTTTGTCTACTATACCGGATGCAGAGAAGCGAAACGCGGCGTTGAGTTTGCTGTGGTTAGCGAAGATGGGGATGGTGGAGCTGAATGAGCGGGCTAAAGCCCGCCGGTACCAACGAGCGAGAGCGGCGCGATGCGCCGCCCCTACGTTCCCATCTTAGATCGTAATCCCGTAAAACATTCTCGCGAGCTTTTATCTGAAATTTGATCTCAAGTGTCTGATCGGAGTTTCGGCACCATATATAATGAATGGCTCGTCGAGGTACACGGAAAAATTCAATGTTGCGGTCCGCACACCGCTTGGGCCCGGGCATCCTGGCTATTCTTTGTTGGCATGCTTTCGGCAACGCCGAATATTGCCATGCCGAGAGTTTGTCGTACATTGACGCGACGCAATCTGCCACCATTAACTCATTCGATACGCGTATTGCACGAGTGCAAGCCCAAGAGTACAAGGCGGACGCGCGCGCGGCGAAGGCTGATTACTATCCTACGCTAAGCACGTTTTTTGCCGGCGAGTTTGATAAAGGGCTGGGCAGCCAGTCGGCGCAAAGCTTATTTTCTGTGGGCGGCACGACTGTTAACGCGATGACGCGCGTCCAGAATTTGCTGGCAATGCAAGCCAATTGGACGCTCTTCGATTTCGGCGCCCGCCACTTCAATGTACGGGCAGCCGAGCGATCGTATCAAGCGGCAATGTTAGGCGTGGACACGGCTGTCAGAGATATGCGTCTACAGATGGTGGAGTTGTACTGTCAGGCACTCACGGCGTACAAAGTCATGAAGCAGAAGCAAACAGCCGTCACCGTCTATCGCAAACTCTTCGACATGAAGAAGCGCACGTATGAAGCGGGCGCGATCTCTCGCGTGGATCTTGGAGAGCAGTCCCTGCAGCTTGCACAAGCCGAAGATTCGATCAAAGAATCACGCGAGGTACTTACGGAGAAGCTGCGCGAGTTATCCGGTTTGACTCATGCAATATATGATGTCGATTCTGTAGAACTGCTCGACTTTCCACAGACGACCGCTGCCAAGCCAGTCATCTTCACTCCGCAACTGACGCCGGACTATCGCAAGTACGCCTTGCAAATCGCTTCCAAGCAAGCCGAAATACATTCACTGCTGGCCCAGAAGCTTCCAAAAATCAATTTCTATGGCGGCTACATGCTCTATGGAACAAACAAGGGCAACGTCGGCGCCGCCTGGCAAAATTTTGGGAGTCGCCTGGCAAATGGTGGCATCAGCTTGCAGTGGAATGCATTCGACGGGTTCAAGAATGCCGCTGAGCGTCAAAGGAAAAAAGCCGAAATCGCAGAACTGCGGTTGCAGCGTGACAAAAGGCTCTGGCAACTCCAAAGCGAGTACGAAAAGGCGAATGCGACGCTCACGCCTTTGGGTGCGCAGATGGTAACCAAAGCGGAGATAATCAACCGCGGGAAGCAGAAGATAGATATGTATACGCGACTGTCCGACAACGAAATTAGCGATCGAACCGCGTTGTTAACGCAGCAGGTCCAACTTCTGGAACAAAATCTGGCGGCTGACAAGATTCGAGTACAGCAAGATGCGGCTGCAGAGAAATTGCGCATACTAGCGGGTGGTTGATATGCAAACTGGATTGATTGCCCTGGATGTTGTCGCAAAGCTTAATCGAGTAGATGTCGATTTAAAATCGGCCAGCCGCGAGCATGGAATTAGCGAGGAAGAGGTTTCAGCGGCCCAACTACTTCGAATTGCACGGCAGTTGCAATTTAAGGCAAAGCCCAAGCGATACAAGATTCAACAGTTGCCGGAACGTTATCCACTTCCGGCAATTTACCGCCGCACGCAGGATGGAGGATATGGCGTCCTGCTGAAACGCGACAAAGAAAAGCAAGCCGCTCTCGTGTTTGTTCCTGGCGGCAAGGATGTCCAAGAAATTCCGTACAAGGATTTCCACCAGACCGCATCCAACGACTTCATCATTCTTAGGCACAAGAAGAGTACGAGCCAATCACTCTTTGGATTTAGATGGTTCTACCAAGAGATTTTGAAATATAGAGGCGCGCTCGCAGAAGTCATGCTCGCCTCGTTCATGGTGCAGCTTTTCGGGTTGATCACCCCTCTGTTCACGCAGGTGATCCTCGACAAGGTCATTGTGCACAGGACTCTCACCACGCTGGACGTGCTTGCGGTCGCGTTCTTGTTCACCATGGTTTGGGAGTTCTTGTTCAATATAACCCGCAATTACACGTTCATACAAATTGCAAATAAAGTCGACGCCATTCTTGGAGCAAAACTGTTCCGGCATCTGTTCTCTCTGCCGTTCGTATACTTCGAATCTCGGCGTGTGGGAACCACCGTTGCAAGAGTCAAAGAGCTGGATAACATCCGAGAGTTTGTAACGAGCAAATCGGTGTCGGTAATTATCGATTTGTTGTTCTCGTTCGTATTCTTGGCGATGATGTTTTTATACTCAGTTCCGCTGAGTTTGATGGTGCTTGCGTTCGTTGCGATTGTTTCGGTTTTGTACATCGTCGTCACGCCCGAACTGCGCAACCGCTTGCAAGCGAAATTCCTCATGGCGGCACAATCGCAGTCTTATCTGGTCGAAGCAATTACCGGAATTCAAACGGTCAAATCTTTGGCTATCGAAGGCACAATGCAGCGGAAATGGGAGGATGCGCTCGGACAATACATTCGGGCGAGTTTCAACCTATCTACAATAGGTACCATTGCCGGTGCCATATCTAACGTATTGCAGCGAGCAATGACGATCGCGGTTCTGTATTTTGGCGTAAAGCTGGTTATCGAGAATAAAATGTCCGTGGGCATGCTCATCGCCTTCCAAATGTATTGCAATCAGTTCTCTAACCCGGTCTTGCGGCTGGTGAATCTGTGGAACGAATTTCAGCAGGCATTGCTGGGTGTCGACCGTCTCGGCGACATTCTCGATAGCCCGGCAGAGCTCCATTCAGCCAAGGCGATTACGCTGGCGAATGTCAGTGGCAACATCAAGTTCGACAACGTCTCCTTCCGATACGCACCGGACAGTCCATACGCATTAAATGGCGTTTCGTTCGAAATACCTGCGGGAAGCAGTCTTGGAATCGTTGGGCGCAGTGGCAGCGGCAAGAGCACAATCGCCAAAGTTGTTCAGCGACTGTACGTGGCAAACGAAGGTGCGGTGTTTGTCGACGGAATTGATGCGCGGCACCTCAATCCGTTTTGGCTACGCCAGAACATTGGCATGGTCCTTCAGGACAACTTTTTGTTCAGCGGTACCATTCGCGACAACATTGGCATGGCCAAGCCGAACGCCGATATGGAAGAGGTCGTTCGTGCAGCCCAGATTGCGGGAGCGCATGACTTCATCAGCGAGTTTCCGCAAGGGTACGATACTGAAGTCGGCGAGCGCGGTTCCACACTGTCGGGTGGACAGCGCCAACGAATTGCGATTGCGAGAGCGTTGATCACGAATCCCAAAATCCTGATCTTCGACGAAGCGACTTCGGCTCTCGATTATGAATCGGAGCGGATCATCCAACAAAATCTCGAGAAAATAAAACAAGGCAGGACGCTAATCATCATAGCCCACAGACTATCCGCTGTAGCCGGATGCAACAGCTTGTTGGTAATGGATAAGGGCAAAGTCGTCCAACACGGCAGCCATCGAGAATTACTTAGCCAACCCGGGACGTATCAGCATCTATATCGCCAACAGGAGGTGCTCAATGCGGCTTCCGTTTAAAGTAGATGATGCCCACGAATTCAAGCCAATCTTAGCCGAGCTTGAGGACGCCCCGTTTAATCCATTGACGCGTGCTGCATTCTGGCTCACGTTTACGACCGTGGTCTTCTTTGCCATTTGGTCTATCGTCGGACAAATCGATATTGTTGTTACGGCACCCGGCAAAGTGATTCCGAGCGGACATGCCAAGTTATTGCAGCCGCTCGACACGGGAGTCGTGGCAAAGATTCTGGTGGATGAAGGCGACCGAGTTCACAAAGGCCAGCCGTTGATTGAAATTGATCCCTCCGTGACTGCCGACGAACTCGACGCCAGCAACCACAACTACCGGCACACGCAATTAGAGATCCAGCGAATCCACTCGGCATTGACCGGCGAGCCTTTCGCCGACGGGAGTGGCGGCGACGGCGAGCTAGCTGCGCAAGCTCAACTCTATGAGTCATCGCGCGAATCGCTAAAGAAGGAGCTCAATTCCAAGCAGGAAGAACTGAATAAATCACTGGAACAGCAAAAACAAACCGACGCGGAGCTTGCCAAAAACCAGGAGCTGCTGCAGATTGCCTTCAAAAAGCGGGATAGGCTAAAGCCAGTCCTGGACATCATTCCGCGAGACGACTGGGACAAGAACGAAACTGACATTTCAAACTATACGAGCAGCATTGAACAAAACAAGCATAAGCTGCAAGAACTCGACCACGATCAGCAGCATCTCAAGGCTGACCTTGAAAAAATCGGAGCCGACTTCCGCAAGAACAATCTTCAAGAACTGAGTCAGAAGCAGAAAGATGCGACCGACCTTTTCGGCAAAGTTAGAGAATTGAAGTTTAAACACAGCAAGCAGCGGTTGCTTTCTCCTGTGGACGGCTACATCGACACGCTGTACGTGCATACGATCGGCGGCGTTGTCCAGCCTGGTGAAAAGCTGATGTCGATCATTCCAACAAAGACGGCAGTCGTGGTAAACGCTGCAGTTTCCAACAAGGACATAGGTTTCATTGCGCCAAGCATGCCGGTTCAGATAAAGGCGGATACGTTCGATTTCCAGAAGTACGGCATGTACGAGGGCAAAGTCAGGCTTATTTCTAAAGATAGCCATGACGACGAGAAGAAACAACCCGGCGAGCAACAAGCCGTCGAGAAGAAGCTCGAGCAGGTATACGAGGTATACATCGAACCAACGACGAAGTATTTGACGGTCGACGGCAAGAAGGAACCATTGCGGGCCGGCATGACAGTATCTGCCGAAATCAAAGTCGGCAAAAGACGGATCATCGAATTCTTCATCTACCCGCTCATCAAGTACTGGCAGGAAGGAATCAGCATTCGGTAGAGCGCGCGGCACAGCAAAAATCCGTGTACGGGCGATGCATGCATCGCCCGACACAACCGATTGAACCATTGTCCGACGAGAGAAGAATATTCAAATATGCCGAATACTCCCCGCCCGTTTAGAAAATGGAATCCCCGGCTGCGCCGGAAGCCTATAAACAACGTCAAACACTGTCGGCAGGTCGTCCGACCATTGCTTGTAGGTCTCGCGCTGGCTTTCCTACCGTGGGTTAAGAAAAGTCGAATCCCCGAACTGCCGTGTTGCCATCGGCGCAGTTGACTCGCCAGCCATCCAACGGTAAGCTCAGAGTATGAACTATCGTGACATCATCACAATCGAACCAGACAAGCGCAGCGGCAAGCCGTGCATTCGTGGGCTGCGCATCACGGTATCGGATGTTTTGGAATACCTTGCATCCGGTATGTCAGTGGAGGAAATCGTGAAGGACTTTCCCGACCTTACAGTCGACGACATCCGCGCATGTCTAGCATTTGCCGCTGATAGAGACCGCAGGCTGATGACATTCCCTGCGGAAGGTTCTCTGGCTACGTGTTGGTAACTGCTCCACCGACCAGATCGTTGCATTGCTGCGCGCCCGCCGCAATGAAATTGCTGCCTTTCATGCTGACTCTAATTCATCCTTCCTTGCGCTCTCGTAAACCGAGCGGACGCCTCTTCAGTCTCAAAGTCGGCAAGCGGTGGATCATTGATCCTTCATCTACCCGCTGATCAAGTTCTGGCAGGAAGGAATCAGCATTCGGTAGGGCGCGCGGCACAGCAAAAATCCGTGTAGGGGCGATGCATGCATCGCCCCTACACAAACAGTTCCACTAGCCCTTGTCCGACGAGGATGACAGAAGAATATTCAGATATGCCGACTCATTCTGCGTCGGACCAAATGACTGTAGCGATACAGAACTATTTCCACCGAACGCGGACATTTGCTGAATGATCAGGTCCATATCTGGTCCGCTAGATTGCGAGTGGTTGCTTCCAGACTGGGCTGTTATTCCGGGATGCCAGACATGTTCATCGTGAATTTCCAGATCGTTTTCATGGATTATTCTTGGCAGCCAGGATAGTTGCATCAGAACTCACTCCGCAGAAGCGTTTAGTCAGATAATTTTACCGCCATCCAGCATACGCGTTCGATAAAAAATATCGGGTGACATCTTCCTCACATCTGTGGGTGTTCTTTACCCGCAAGATAACGTTTCAACGTTGGACTTGGTGCGCCTGGATAAGCCTTAGCGAACTCGCGATCAATATTGTCCTGAATTTGCGCCAGCGAAGCACCTTGCGCGTTCATTTGCGCAGCGCGAATAAATTCGCCCTGGCAGGTTTTGCAATTCGCCAGGTGTCCGGTTTTATAGCAGTCCATCAAGCTGCTGTGTCCATCCTCTTTATCGCAACCGCAATAACAGAAGAGCTTGGTGGCGATTTGTTGAACCTGAGGATTGGCCGCGGCTACCTGCGACTGGCGAAGCTGTTCCTCGCCGGACAGCAATCGCGGTTGCCCCTGCGGCTGAACATCCGACGACAGCGCGTCGGAATTTAGACCTGATGCATGATGCGTGAACCAATGATCGCCCCATCGTGCTTGCGCACTGGAACCGGCCAAAAATAATCCGGCGGCCAATAGCGCGCCGAGCATGTGTACTTTCATTTGGATGCCCTCACTTATGCTTAAGCTTGGTCATACGACGTCGGAGCAAGCATGTGAGTGCCTACGGCTGAGTTAGGGTGAAAGCGGGCTTCCGCCCGCCGGTACAAAGCAGAGGAGCGGGCTTCCGCCCGCCGGTACAAAGCAGAGAAAGCGGGCTTCCGCCCGCCGCTACGGTATCTCTACTCAAGGTCCTTGAGGGTTTTTTCTTCGGGCGAGGGACCGCTCTGTTGCATCGGGGTACCAGGGGTCGGCGCAGGCAGAGGTGTGGTTTCTTGCTCGTTTACTCGGTTGGGTGCCGCCGGCGGCATGCCATCGGCACCAGGTCTCGGCACCGGAGACGGTGATGGCGATGCAGCAGGTGCGGGAATGCGCGGGCGCAGGCGCGGCAGATCTCCTAGGGGTCCTTTCAAAGACGAATCAGCTCCGCCTTTGACCAGCGGATACGTACGGTAGAGAGAGCTATTCAGATAAACGCGAAGTTCCGTGCTCTTGGGGTCCGGAACTGTGCCACTACTGGCGATATCAAAGCTTCGCGCATCGCGGGACGCCAGAGGCGGAACAAACTCGTCAATCACGCGCAAATCTTTGCTCCACAGCGTGCGTCCGCTTTTATTTTCATAGAGTTCAGCGTGCATTATCAGCGTATTGATCGGTTGTTCGCTGGCGTTCCAGACCTCGCCGCTGATGTGGGCAACACCTGATTTGGGATCAAAGTCAAAATGCACATCACGAATTGTCGTCGGTGGCGCCTTCGTCTTCGGATCGAGGGCCGCCGCTTGCTGCAAATATCCGTAGCCGGCGTCTGCATCACCTTTGTCGAGCAATTCTTTTCCGCGCGCCGTCATGACCGCGGCCAATTTCCGATTGATATAGTCCGGCTCGGAAGAAAGTTTCACCGCTTGGCGCAGCTGATCGATAGCCAATTCCAGCTTGCCGTCCTTTTGATATAGATCCGCCGTTCTCTCCAGCACTGCGGCATTCGGTGTCATGGCGTTGAGCTTCGAGTAATACTTCAGCGCTTCTTCATCATTGCCTTTGCGCATCATCTCATCGCCAATCTTTTGATAGATGGTGGCAAGACGTGAATCAGCTTCTGTGAAACGTCCACCGTCGTGCAGGTCGCGAACTTCCTCCCAGCACGTCAAAGCTTGCTTCACATCGCCATCTTGCAAGGCTTGATCGCCCCAACTTGCATCGAGATCGGCGAGTTCGGCTTTTTTGCCTGCAACATTATTGGCCGCCAGCGGGCGCAGCAACTCAATAGCCCGCTGATACTGGCCCTTCTGTCGATAGTAATTCGCGAGATCGGAGGCGAGTTCGGGATCAGCAACCACGCCTGCGCCCAGCTGCTGCGCTTGCACGATGAGGTCCCATGCTTTGTCGACCTGATCGACACCGACGTAGGCTCTGGCCAGCGCGAGCAATATTTTGGGGTCGTTGGGTTTGGCTTTCAAAGCCTCGTTGAGCGTTTTCAACGCGAAAGCATATTGTCCGAGGGCGAGTTGGTGCTGTCCTTCGGTGAGCAAGCGCTGATTTTCAGGCGGCTTTGTGAGGAAGAAAAAGGTAACGCCGGCAGAAACGCAAAGAATAAATGCGGCAATGAGTACGCCGACAAAGGTTGGCATTCCGCCTTTCTGACGCGGTGCGAGATCGTCTGAGGTCTGCGTCTCCGTGTTCAACTTGGACTGCACCACCGCCTGTCGAATGCCGCGTCCCATCTGAGACGATACCGACGGCGGCGGCGGGACGAGATCGTTGTCGGCAACCAGCGACGTGCCGCAGGAGACACATTGGTCGTATCGCGACGGGTGATAGAGCGCGCAATTAGGACATTGCATAGAAAGACCAGCGCAGAGTAAACCCTACAGTCAGTTTAACAGCTCGGGCGCCACCCGTTTACAACCCGGTGGGCATTTATACGAAACGTATGAAAGCGGGCTCTCGCCCGCCGCTACCAAGGGCTCCAAGCGAAAGGGGCAGGGTACTTTCGCCCCTGCCCCAAACTTTGCATAGCACCAGTCGGTTATTTGATCTCGACTTTGGCGCCGAGCTCTTCGAGCTTCTTCTTCATGGCTTCGGCTTCTTCCTTCTTCACCTTCTCTTTGAGAGGCTTCGGAGCGGAATCGACGAGGTCCTTGGCTTCTTTCAGACCAAGACCGGTGAGCTCGCGGACGGCCTTGAGCACTTCGATCTTCTTGTCGCCAACGGAGGCGAGGATAGCATCGAATTCGGTCTTCTCTTCAGCAGCAGCAGCACCGCCACCAGCGCCCGGCATCGGGCCGGCGAAGGCCATCGGAGCGGCTGCGGTCACGCCGAACTTCTCTTCCATTTTCTTTTTGAGGTCGGCGGCTTCGATGAGGGTCAAACCACCGATCTGTTCGAGCAGCTCATCGGTAGAAAGTTTCGTAGGCATTGTTCTCTCCTAATTTTGTGATCTTTATCTCTGGGAACGGGCGGCGTATGCCGCCCCTACAGGTCGCGTCTATTCAACGGCTAAGCAGCACCATTGTTTTTCTTGGCAACTTCTTCCACCAGGCAAGCGATGTCGCTGATGACGTTGTTGAGGATGGTGACTACGCCACGCGCTCCCGAATCCAAGCCGCCCGCAATGGACGACAGCAGTACTTCACGGCTGGGCAGATCAGCAAGTTCGCCGATTTGCTTGGCAGTGAGTAATTTGCTTTCGAAAACGCCACCACGGACTTCGCCCTTTTTGAGAGCTTTGATGAACTGGACCGTGGTTTTGGCAGGAGCCGCCGGATCCTCATATCCAAGAATGAGGGCGGTGGGGCCTTTGGCCAATTGCTTTACTTCAGCAAACTGGCTCTTGGCACTGCCGAGCTCGATCAAGGTGTTTTTCGCAATTTTGCATTGCGCTTTGTCCTTGTCGAGTTTGCGCCGAAATTGGGTAATTTCGGCGACCGTGTAGCCGCTGAGATCCGCAACGATGGCGACCTGGGTCTTCTCGAAGAGCTTCTCCAGTTCAGCCACTATTTCTGCTTTTCTCTCTTTGGTGGCCATTGCGCCTCCTGATTGACGGCTATGGAGGGGTTCTCTGAAAACAAAAAACCCCGGGGTTTTTACCCGCAGGGATCACAAACACAGGACTGAGTCCCGTTTCGACTATGTCGTTGCTTGTGACCTTGGCTGGCGGCTTGTGCCTTTAAGTCTCTGGCTCTTGCGTGCGACGGGTCGCGTCGCGTGTGCAAGACAGATACACCGGCTGTCTACGGTCGCTTCTTACGAAGACAAGGAGGCATTGTCGCAAGCGGCAAGCCGGACCGTCAAGGAAAAGCCGCACAGTTTCAGCCATTCTTAACGATTCTGGCACCAAACTGCCTCCTCGGCGGGGAATGGCCGGCAATCCGGACGAATAGATGAGATTCGCTTAGGGTTGGAGAAAACTGCATCAAACCTCAATCCGATCATTCTGACTAGTGATGCATGGAATCAGGCAAAAGCATAATTCGTCGGGTTCTATGCATCACAGCCGAGTGTTTATGGAAGGCAAACTGCATTATTCATGCACTATGAAAATTGCGCAGAATCGTTGAACTCTTGGCATGGTTTAATCGTTATACAAGTCAGATAGCAATTCCCTGGAATAACGAGGTGCCGTCATGACTGCTTCCCCGAAAAACAGATCCCCGAAAGGTAGAACCGATTATTACAGCGGCGTGATGAGTTGTGGTGATCGTATGACACAGGGCGAGTTCCACACACTCTACGAGCAGTGCGCCGAAGATTTTCACGCGCAGCTAATCGATGGCACAGTGTTTGTTCGCGAGCCAATCGGAACTTACCATGCCAGATCGCAAGGTTCACTCACAGTTCTATTGGGTGTTTATGAAGCCGCAACCCCTGGTGTAGATTCGTGCGGCGGAGCAACTGTAATTTTGGGTCCGAAGGATGAAGTTGAGCCCGTTGCACTTTTACGCATCTTGCCTGCGTACGGTGGACAATCTGGAAACATAAGCAGCCGCGCGAAGGGAAAGCAGTTCGAATATATAAAAGGAGCGCCCGAATTCGTCGGTGAAGTCGCACACAGCACTAAAGCCATCGATCTCAATCTGAAGTTGGAGCGCTACAAGCAGTCCGGCGTCATTGAGTATGTCGTGCTCTGCCTCGATCCGATGGAGGTTCATTGGTTTGATCTCCGCAACGAGACGAAACTTACTAGCGACAACGATTCGGTGTTCCGTTCCGTAATATTTCCAGGTTTGTGGATTCACAGCGGTGCCGTGTTGAAAAATGACAAGCAGACTCTCATCTCCACCCTCAATGAAGGACTGGCGAGTCAAAAACACGCCAAGTTTGTAAAACAACTGCAAGCGGCCAAATCAGCGGGCTAAAGCAAGGCAACGGGGATCAAATGATGACTGGCAGTCATCATTTGGGCAAACGATGACTGGTGGTCATTGCTATTTTCGTGTTAGTGCCGTTGACACTTATCTCGTAATGCCTGGTAGTCATCAAATCGACAAATAATGACTGCTGGTCATCGTTTCCGAAGCAACAGAGGAGCAGGCTGGAACCCTGCGATCCCAGTGCTATGCGCCCAGCGCTTCGGCGCGCGTGGTGGCATCGGAGCGGAATTGCGTGATTTCCTCTTCGCTAAGTTTGCCCACGCCGAGGAAGCCTTTTTCCAAATCCCACCACAACAAGCAGAATTGAAGGTTCTGTCCGGCGGGCCGATCGAGCGAGCAGTCCACGACGAGATCTTTTTGCAGCGAGCTGTGGAACGCATGATAATCCAAAGAGTATGGCTTCATCACGGTTTCACATTCGGGGCAGGACAGTGGATCTTTCATCGGCTGAAGTGAAATAGCTAAAGCCGCTTTGATCATCTCGGGAATGTTGGTGTATGGAACAGCATTGATGTCCGCCGAAGCGCTGCTGTATTTTTCGCAAGACGGGCAGCGATACGTGAGAATCAGCCAGTCCGGCGATTTGACTCCGGAGTTGCGCAAGGTATCCGCGCGTTCGTCAGCATTCGATGGTGCCACCAAAACTGGCGGTACCACCTGGCTCTCGGCTAAGGAGTTGATGATCTCCTGCTCTTGAGCAGCTGTAAGACCATGACCATCGGTGAGGATAATCTCGGTCATGGCGCCGCGACTTCCTTGCTTTGCTGCGTAGAAAGTCCATTCTTTTGCCTTCTCCGGATCCACCTCGACGCCGTCGCCGGTTTCATACTTCTGAGCGAGTTTTTGCGCGGCGGGCGAGAATCCTCGACGCGCCGCGGTCTCATACCATTTGATCGCCTGCTCGGGATCGCGTTTCAATCCCATGCCCTGATCGTAGAAAAGACCGACGCTGTATTGCGCCGCGCCGTCACCTTGCTCTGCGGCCGCTTTGTACCAACGCAATGCTTCATCGTAATTGCGAGGGACGCCTTCGACTCCTTCATAGGTCAAGCCGAGGTTGTATTGCGCATCGACATGTCCTTGAAGCGCAGCTTTCGTATACCACTTCAACGCCTCGCGATTATCTTTCGCCGTGCCGTGTCCCTGGGCATAGGTAACGCCCAACCCGAATTGGGCTGCGGGGTCGCCCTGTTCTGCCGCGGCTTTGAACCATTTGAATGCCTCGGCGTGATTGACGGCGATTTTTTCCCCGCGCTCGTATAAGACGGCGAGATTGTACTGCGCGTTGACATTGCCCTGCTTCGCGGCCTTGCGATACCACTCGACTGCTTGCTTGATGTCGGGCTCTACACCAACTCCCCGCTCGTATACCGAGCCGAGATTGAACTGCGCGACGGCATCGCCGGATTCCGCGGCGATTTGGTACCAGCGCACGGCTTCTTGCGGATCTTTATCCACGGCTCGTCCGTTTTCGTACATCACGGCAAGCATGTTCTGTGCTTCGAGATTGCCGCTTGCCGCCGCGGCCTTGTACCAATGAATCGCTTTGTCGATGTCTTGTGGGACGCCGTTGCCGTGTTCGTACGAGGATGCCAAATTCAACTGCGCCTGCGAGTGACCTTGCTCCGCTGCTTTGTGCACCCATTCGATGGCTTTATTGACGTTTTGCGGGACGCCGTCGCCAAAATAGTTGTGTGTTGCCAGCCGATATTGCGCGTCAGCATGTCCCTGCTGCGCAGCCTTGGTGATCCATTCGACCGCTTTGATCACATCCTTCGGCATGCCCACGCCATAATAATGCATGGTCGAGAGTTTATACTGGGCGTCAGGGTTGCCGCCTTCGGCGGCTGTTTGATACCACTTCAGCGCTTCGTCGAGATCCGCTTTCGTCGCTTCGCCGCGTTCGTACATGGCGCCCAGCTGATACTGCGCGTCGAGGTCGCCCTCCTTAGCGCGCTTTTGATACCACTTTATGTCCTTGGGCATTTAAACGACCTTACCTCTGCCATCGTAGAGCAATCTCTCAACCGGTTTTCCGCCAATCAGGTGGCACTCCACAATTTCGTGCGCATCTTCCGGCCGGACGTGTGCATACCAAACCTGTTCCGGATAGACGACCACCATAGGGCCATTGCCGCATTGATCGAGGCATCCTGTTTTGTTTATACGGATGACCTTCTTAAGACCGCGGTCGGCAATTTCTTTGCGTAATGCCGAGCATACATCCTCGCTGCCCTGGCTTGGGCAAGTTTTGCCGGTAGTGCAAACAAAGACGTGTTTCTTATAGATTTCCAATGCTGCCTTCCATATCCTTAGAAATGGATTTCGATTATAAATCCAATGCGATGAACAAAACACAAATGAGCGGACGCAGCATTATCTTGGTGACAACAGCCGGACTGGCTCTGGCAGGCGTTTTAGCTGCGCCGATGGACGCTCGCAAAAGTAAGAAACAACAACCCACGCCTCAACTTGACAGCCAAAACCTCTTTTCCAATCCGCAAGCAGAACAGAACGCCCTGCCGACATTTGTTTCCGGCAACGGACGACCGCTGGCGGCTTCGCGCTCGATGCGTCCGGTCGATTTCAAAATGATTCGTGAATTGCCTTCTCTGACACAACCACAGCGAGAGCAAGTGTCGCGATTGGACAGGCGGCTGAACAAACAGATAGGCGCGTTGAACTCATCGATTGGAATTTTGCAGCAAAAGCTGAACCCGCAGCCACCTGAGGTCCAGGCGTCGCCGGCAGAGCAATCGGCGCTCAAGTCCGACATCGCCGAATTGAAACACGGGATTGCGGACGCCCGGCAGGACGCCTACGAAGACCTTTTCCAATTGCTCACTTACAAGCAATGGCAGGACTATGAAAAGATGAAGCACGGCGATCTGACAATCGAGCAATCGCCGTCAGCGAACACGAGCCAGCGTGGTGGCAAATAGCGATTCGTCATCCACCCATTGTGCCACCAGATACAGTCCGACCTCCGATAGCCATGGACCGATCTGCTCCAGCCGATACTTGTGGCTACTCTCCGTGTGAATGGTTTCGCCCTGCCGCAAGCGCACAATCATGCTCACGCCGTCGATCTCGACGATCTGATTTGCCGTGCAGACAAGATGCATTTCGATACGATTCAGGCGATAGTTCCACCTTACTTCATGCTTGAACGCCGATAAATCGAAGTTGCCCTGCAGCTCACTGTTGATCCGCGCCAGGATGTTTTTGTTGAAGGCTGCGGTGACACCCTGAGGGTCATTATAAGCAGCGAGCAATCTCTCTTTCGGCTTGACGAGATCGGTGCCGAGCAATAGAAAATCGCCGGCGCGCAATTGCTCACGCACGCCTTTCATAAGGTCCACAGCCTCAGCTTGTTCGTAATTACCAATCGAGCTTCCGAGGAAAAGAAGTAAAAGCGCCTGATCGTGATGGCGCATTGACGAGATTCGCTGAAGTCCCTGCAAGTAGTCAGCGGCATATCCATTGAAGTTCACCGCGGGCAGTGTCGAGATAGTCATCCGGCACTGGCTGATCGCTGCAGCGGATATGTCTATATCATGGAATATGGTCGGAATCTGCTTCACTGACAGTTCGGCAAGCAGAATCGCGGCCTTAGAGCCGTTACCGGCGCCAAGTTCGGCCACTACCGTGTGAGCCGGCAGCGCGGCGATAATCTCGCGCTTGTGTTTGTTGAGAAGACGTTTCTCTCCGCGAGTGCACGGGTACTCCTGCAATTGGCTTATGGCATCGAACAGCACGCTGCCCACGTTATCGTAAAGATAGCGGCTAGGGATCGCTTTTGGATAAAATGACAATCCTTTGACGATATCTTTTCCGAATTGCGAAGGAGTCGGTCTCGAGCCAGGCACCAGGTGGAATGTCGCTCCATAAGCAATATCCGGCACCATATCAGGTGCAGTTTCATTCGAGTTGAGGATTTCTTCGTTCATGTCATGAGACCCCATAAGCGCAACGGAATTTAGCGAACATATACGGATAATGCGGCTGGAACCAATTGCGGAAACTTCGACGCAACAGCCTACATGGTGTTACCGGCGATGCTCCTTTGAGAACATAGTGTCGTCCGTCGAAGAAATCGGCGGAGTAGCCCGGGTAGCTCGGAAATGAGCTGAACCCGGGCAAGGGCGCAAACGCCGTTTGCGTCCATTCCCAGCCGTTGCCGACCAATTCTTCAATACCGAATCGGCTGGCGCCGTGTGGGTTCGTTCCGACAGGCGCAGCATCGAGCAAGCGCAAACCGAAATTGCCGTGAACCGGCTGCGGCTCATTGTCACCCCAGGGATAGGCAACCTCGCTGCCGTCGTCGCTACCGTAGGCGGCGCGCTGGAACTCGGGCTCCGTCATCAGCCTCGCATTTTTCCATTTGGCAAAAGCCCGCGCTTCAACCAAGCTTACCCAGGCGGGATGATTCTCGTTGAACTCTTTTACCTCGAACAAGCCTAGCTCGAGCCATTTGCCGTCCTCTTTCGTCCAGAACTGGGGGTGTTGCCGTTCGAACGAATTGATCCACATCCATCCGTCCGCTGTCCACAGCTGCTCATTCGTGTATCCGCCGTTCTCTACAAATTCAAGAAACTCGCCGTTGGTCACCGGCATTTTGTCGAGCGCGAACGTTTCGACATGCACCAGCATGCTGTCAAATTCGTTGTCCCAACCGAATTGCACCTGATCGCGCTCGGCGCCGAGCGTCACCATGCCTGCCGGAATTTTTATTGCACCGGCGCGCGCAAGCCCGCTTTCGCCAGCCGGCAGCCTGCGCTCCTCTGCTAAAACGATCGGTCGCTTCAATTCCAGCGGCAATTGGTGCATCATGTAGATAAACGTTTCCACATGCATCCAGTAATGTTCGAGCACCATGTTCAATGCGCGTCGCAAGTCGGCATTGCGTTCAATCTTTTCCTGCTCAGTGCTCAACAGACCGAAGAGTTCGGTTTGCACCCGCTGTTTATAATCGGACACGTGCTCTACCGGCGGCCAATTGCCAATCCGGCTTTCGGGCATCGAATCATCGGCGGGATCAATGCCACGCTCGAACAATGTGTCGAAATAGGCATTCAACGATGGTTTACCAAGGACGAAACGAAAAATTTGGTTCCACGTAAATGCAGGCAGATGACCATAGTAGAAAATACATGGGTGGCGGAACTCGATCGGACGCATGTGCATAGCTGCCGGCGCGAGCGATTCGAAAAGCCTATCCGCCCAGCCCAGCGCATACAGGTATTCAGCAGTGAACTGAGAGCCCTGTGATACCAATGTCGACACGTGGTGTACTCCCCGGTGCCACCACGGACGTGATAAAGGCAAACGTGGTTCCGAGCCGAGTCAACTCGACGCCTGTATTTGATTAATGGACATGCCTAGCGAGATAAATGTTCGCCAGGTATATTGCCTGCATCGTCGGTCGCACGAGGTGATTAGGCCAATTCACCAGTACCCGTGGAATCGGATCAAACGGCTGCAGCGGAACGGATGCATGAGGGTGGTGAGCAAGTGGATGATCGGGCGCCGGTGTTCGCCCGCCGAGAGGCTAACGGTACTTATAGCCGTTGGTGAGGGTATCGAACGAGATGACGCCGGTGTCGTGGAGGAGTTGGGCTTGTGCCTGGTTGGAGGCGATGATCGCTTGCGCTTGGTTGATCAAAGCAGTGATGTAATCCCGCTGCGCTTGAATGAGCTCGAGGTTGGTGCCGACGCCCATTTGGACGCGCAAATTAGCAAGACGCAGCTCTTCGGCCGACGATGCCACGCCGGCGGCAGTGACGTCGATCTGCTCACGAGCCACAAGCATATTGAGATAGGAGGGACGCACTTGCTGATTGACCACCTGCAATACTTGGTTGGCTTGCAAGACAGTCTGGCGTTCGCCGGTACGAGCCTGCAAAATCGAGGCAACTTGTGAGACGCCGAGGTTCGAAAGCGATTGGTTAATGTTGAAGGATGAAGTCACAGCGTTGAACCTGCCGCCGAACGCTCCGATGGCGCTGACTCCGGTGACGGATGTGCTGCCCGGCGAGAATGATGAAGCGCCAAGGTTGCCCGCCCCGCCGGTGACCACCGTCGAGCCGCCGCCACCGGTTGTGGTGGCAGCAGTGGCAGTACCGAAGGTGACGTTGGTCGAGCCCGGAGTAACGGAGATGCCACCTGTTCCGGGCGCGATCTGCGGAATCTGCAGGGGCGTGCCGTTGATCACCGGGACACCGGCTGTAGTGACGCCGACGGCCGGCCCGCTGCCGATACCGAAGCCGCTAAATCCACCGGCACCGGCCGCCGCTGATGCGAGCGCGCCTAGCGATGTGCCGCCGCCTCCGCCATTGCCACCATGCACGGTGGTGCTCGAGTGTTGGGCCGTTATGTTCCACTGCGCCTGCGGATAGAGAGATGATGCGGCAACCTGCACGTTTCGTGCTGCAGCCATGCGCAAGTAGTCAAACTGGAACAGTTCAGGGCGATGCGTCAGGGTAATGTTCAGCAAATCCTCAATGTTCATTGCCTGATCGACCAACGAGTCTTCGGTGACATGATCTTCAACAGGCACTAAGTTCATCGCCAACGGAGCATTGATCGTAAAGCCAAGTTCGATCGAAGCAAGGCGCACTCCCACTTGCTGCTGCAAAAGCGCTTGCCTGTCGAGGGCCAACTGAGTTCGTGATTGCATTACCGCGAAGCGGGTGCCCGTGCCGGCAACATACAACTGCGTGTTCAGTTTCAACTGCGCTTCGGAAACCTCAACCGATTTTATGCGAATCTGCAACAAGGCACGCTGCAGCAGCAGGTTGTAGTAGGCTTTGTAGGTATTGAGCAGCACGTCGTTGATCGAGGTGAAATATTGTTGGCGCGAAGCTCGCGTGCGGTATAGCTGGTTGAGCATCCCGTACATTACCGCACCGCCCTGGAATACAGGGAAGCTCATGTTTTCCTGGAAGATGCGCGAGTTGATTTCGGTGTCGGGAAACACATGCGAATGGGTGTATGACCAGCGTGTACCGATGCTCGGCAGGAAGCCGCCCACCGACCCCCAGAATTGATAATACTGAGAGGCATAGACGTTTTTGTTGATAGCGATCGGCAGCGAGTTTCTCAAAGCATAGGATAATGCCTGGCTGAGGGTTATCGGCTGTGTGTATTGCGCATCCAGTTTTATCGGGCGCAAACTTGCAATTTGGATGAGCGGACCCATGTGCAAGGGTCCGAGGTTGATCGTTTTATTCTTCGAATGATCTGTAATCTGCGGCGGCAACTCCGGGACAGCGAGATTGCCCAAGCTCGGTGGCGGCGTTTGGTTGGCCGTGGATGTCACCGTGCTGTTGAGAATTTCGTTGATTTCGCGCTGATCGGCGGGCGTAGCTGCCGGTAGCGGTATTTCCTTGGCAGCAACGCAAGGGCTCATCCACGCGCATTGCAGGAAGATAAGGAGAAAGGCTGTTGATTTCAAACCCATCTTCCTCCGCACTAGTGCGTCGTGTTACCGGTGCTGCTAATCGGGCGCTTGAATCCGGCAGTGAGGGTCTCGACCGAAATTATGCCCGCGTCGTGAAGCAACTGCGCCTGCGCCTGGTTGGAGGCGATGATCGCTTGCGCCTGGTTGATCAGTGCCTGGATGTAATCACGCTGAGCCTGAATCAACTCCAGGTTGGTGCCGACTCCCATTTGCACGCGCAAGTTAGCCAAACGGAGCTCTTCCGCGGAAGATGCGACACCGGTAGCGGTGACATCAATTTGCTCGCGCGCCGTAAGCGCATTCAGATATGCAGAGCGGACTTGCTGGCTCACCTGCAACAGCACCTGGTTGCATTGAAGGTATGCCTGCCGCGCGATTGAGCGCGCGGACAGAATATTGGCCGCGGCCGTGGTGCCGAGCTGTCCGAGTGTCCAACTGAGGTTGAAGCTGAAAGAAACGGTGTTGAATTTGCCGCCGAATACACCGACAGCAGGTACGTTTTGCGTGGTGCTGCTGGAGCTGAAGCTGCCGCCACCACCGCCTCCCACGACGCTCGTTGGGGTGGTGATATTGGTGGAACTGGCGGCCACCTGGCTGCTGGGCGTGGTGATACCAGTTGCACCGCCAGCCGACGGATTACTGGTAGGGCTAACCCCGGTGGCACCACCATTGGCACTAACGGGTTGGCTGGTTGTGGTGGTTGTCGTGCCGCTCGAACGTGACGAATTGACGAGCTGCTGATTCACCGAAGCCGCCTCGGCTTTCGGTGTGTTGGAAGGTCCGTTGACGCTGGTGCTGGAATGCGAGTATGTGATTGTCCACTGCGCCGTCGGATAAAGCGGTGCGGCTGCTACCTGGACGCTACGCTCGGCAGCCATCTTCAACCACTCGTACTGACGAAGCTCAGGGCGATGAACAATGCTCAAATTGAGCAGTTCATTGATGTTGATTCCTTCGTCAAGTAGCGACGATTCAGTGACAGTGTTATCAGTTGGAATAATGTTAATACCAAGCGGCATGTTTATGTCAAAGGCAAGCTGTAATGCCGCAATCCGAACCTGAACCTGTTGCTGCAACAATGCCTGGCGATCGAGAGCAAGCTGCGTACGTGATTGCATAACCGCGAAACGCGTACCCGTTCCTGCAAGATACAACTGCTCGTTGAGTTTCAATTGCGCTTCGGAAACTTCAACCGATTTGATGCGAATCTGCAGCAATGCGCGTTGCAACAGCAAGTTGTAATACGCGTTGTACGTGTTCAGCAGTGTGTCATTGATGGATGCATCATATTGATTATGGGATGCGCGCCATCTGTATAGCTGCCCGAGCATGCCGTACATGATGCGGCCGCCCTGAAATACCGGAATGGCCATCTGCTCGGAATAGATCCGAGAGTTCGACTCAGTGTCCGGGAAAATGTGCGAGTGCGTATAGGTCCATGCCGAGGTCAAACTCGGTAGGAATCCGCCCAATGCGCCGTAGAAGGCGTAGCGGTTGGATTGGAATGTTTGATAGTTGATCCGTATCGGCAAGCTGTTGCGCAACGCGTAAACCAGCGAATCTCGCAGGGTGACGGGTTGCGTGTAGTTTGCGTCGAGTTTTATCGGGCGCAACGTTGCAATTTGAATTAGCGGTCCCATGTGCAGCGGGCCGAGATCGATTGTTTTGTTCTTGTTGTGGTCAGTGATTTCCGGTGGCAGCTCAGGCAGTGCGATGGGCTGCATTTGATTCGGGCCCTGCATTGCCGGAAGCGCTTGCATGGACGGCGACGTCACCGTGCCCTTCATGATCTCGTCGATGGATGTTTGATCATTCGGCTGCGCTGTGGGAGGCCCCGCAGGAATATTGAGCAGACTGTCGGCTGAAGATTGGGCAAGGAAACTTCCGCCTGCAGTCGAGCGCGTACTGGTGGACTGCATCATGGGCGGTGCGCTGCCCAACAAACTGGTGGGAGCATGGAACGCTGAAGTTGCTGCCTTTTGCTGACTGCTTATAGGCGTGGCGCTCGGGCTTATCGCTCGGGCCCGCAGTGCGGCCTCGCCGGCTGCCACCATCGACGCATCAGAGATGGGTTGCAAAACCGCCGGCGTGGTGCGCTCTGTCAGCGGGCTTGCGGCCGCCGGTAGCGCTGGGCCGTCGCTCGTTGCGGCGAAACTGTCAGCCGCCGCAACCGGAGCGACGACAACAAAAAACGCGCAGCCGGTTGCCAGGATGCGCCGAAATGCCCTACTGTGGGTCGGCAAAAACGACGGGGTCATATTTGGTTGGTGTTTCCAGAGAACCGCAATATGATAATCGCTTTTTGTAAGGCAATTGTTAGTATCCTTACTAATTTCACAGACGCGAGCGAGTCAAGCGGTGAGAAAGTAGCTGCGAATCAGATTCTTCAGTTATGCAGAGCTTGCGTTATATCTGTAATTAACGAATCGAGTTCGCGACGAATGGAAACATCGTCACTCGCATCAAGCACTCCGCCGTTGTTCGCTGCCAGATTCGTGGCCCTTGTTTCGATGTCAGTGAGTTTTGCCGAAAACGATTCGACGGCGGTCATATCCAACTGCTGCTGACTCTTTGCGTCCAGAATAAACTTGCGCAGATCCATGATTACCGTCGATACCGGCGGCTTTGCTTCGCCTATAGAGCCTTGTTGCAAGACATAAATCACCTGCGTCGGATAGCCACCATATGCACCAGTGACCCATGGGTAGTAATAGCCTGATGGTGACAGCCAATATGAACCGCCGCCGCCGAGCTGATAATATCCGCCGCCGATAGCAAGCGGCGCCAGGCTGGTTGGATTGGTCAAGCGATTACGGTTGCTGTAGTAAAGATACTGTGCGGGCGTCATGCCGACTCCGCTGAAAGAGCTGACGCCGGGCGCTGGTCCGACTCCGCTAATGCCGTAGGCCCCGGGAGCCGTGGTACCAAATGTGGTGCCACCGCCGACGCCGCCGAAAGGAGTTGCCGATGGGGTGTTGCCGAAGGTAGAGCCACCAAACGTGCTACCACCGAAGCCGCCCATCGGCAAGCCACCATTGGTGGTGGCACCAAAACCGCTGGGCGGGCCGCCAAATATGCTCGATGAATGGCTGCTCGATGAATGCGACGAGCTGTTGTTCAAAAACGATTGCGAGTACGCAGGCTGTGCGAAAGCAAGACCGATGGCGGCCGCGAGAAGAAAGCCTGCGTGTTTGCCGGTGATGTGCATAGTCGTATCTTAGCACCGCAAGCGGGCTTCCGCCCCTCGCTACGATGGCGCTAAAAAGGGGGGACAGGCGCCCCAGGGGCGCCTGTTATGAGATTTGAGGGTGTAGCCACCGCCACCGCTCTCGGTTCGAGCAGATGGATGGGTAAGTGCTCGGCGGTGACGGTGGTTACCCTCATTACTACAGGCACCCAGGGTTGAGGGGTGTGCAAGGTGCCCTTCGTATATCCTGATGCATCCCAGATGCAACATCTAGATGATAGGAGCCGAAATTCCAACAATGGAATTGGAAAAAGCGTCAGCCCGGAATGATTTACTTATCCGCGTACCATTGGAAGTTCATCTCTTCCATGCACATGTGAGCCGCTACGAGCCCCCAGAAGCCGATTAACCCGAATGGGTTCAAAACAAGCTGATTCACTGCAGGCAACGCGCCCCGCGTCAATAGCGTGATTAACCCGGGAAGACCAATGCCGGCGCAAACTATCGCAATCTTCCGCGATACAGCCAACAACGGCTTGCCTGGACGGCGTCCGCGACTGAGGCAAATGAAGCCGGACAGCGCCAGCACGATAGCCACTGACAAACCTGCGGTAGCAACCTGAAATCCGATGTTACAAATGACTGCCACAAACGCGTGACCGACCATATTGACGGTCGCCTGCAAGTCAAAAGTCTCGGTCGATGTCGGCATATGAAGACGCTCGAAGACGGTTTTCGACGCCGCAAATAATATCGCAATCAGCTGGAAGTTTTACTTAGCCGCTCTCATGTATATCAAGCGGTGGCGTTTTTTGTTGCTGCATGAGCGCTTTACCCAAGTTGATATGCGCCGGCGCCAGGTCCGGTTGCAGCTGAATCGCCTTTCGCCACTCGCCAATCGCTTCATCGGTTTCGCCTTGCTTTAGCAAAGCCAGTCCCAGGTTATTGTGAGCCATTGCATCATCAGGTGTTAAACGCAAACATTCACGAAACGCGTCAGCAGCTTGTTTGAACAAACCAGCCTGATACATGGCGGTTCCCAAGTTGTAATGAACCGGCGCCGTATCGGCTTTGATCGCCACTGCCTGCCGCCAGACGACAACCGCCTCATCGTATTGATGCCTGTCATAGAGGACGGCGCCCAGATTATTGCGCGCTTGCACGAAGTAAGGATCGACATCGAGGGCAGTTTCGAAAGAATGAAGGGCGGCTTCGTGCCTGCCAAGTTTCCACTGGTCCAATCCGCTCAAATTCAATGCTTCGGTATTCTTCGCATCATGACGAAGAATCTCATCGACTAGCGTTTGCGAATTGGTATAGTCGCCTGCATCTTTAAGTGCGCGCGCAAGACGAAGTTTTGTCGCCGCATTATTTTCGCCGTGGCGCAACGCTTCTTTGTACTCCGTGAGCGCTTGCTCTTTGTCGCCGGCTGCGCACAATGCATCGCCCAGATCGCGATGGTAGATGCCCACTTCCGGCCGCTGGCTGACCGCCTCTTGCAGAGAGGCAATGGCGCCATTGTAGTCGCCGCGCAAAACCAGCACGTGACCCAAATTGTAGCTGGCATCAGGATAATTGTGCCGATATTGCAGCGCTTGATAGAAGCCTCTCAACGCCTGGTCGAGATCGCCTTTAGCGA
>DATNQY010000350.1:0-32067 GCA_036703785.1 Candidatus Obscuribacterales bacterium | reverse complement strand
ATTGATGGCCGGTGTGTCTTATCGAATAAGCGTCGATATCCTGGGAGGTGATGGTTTGCCCGTCGCGCGAGACTTTCTGGAATAGCGGACGTAACCTGCTTGCCTGTTCACCCGGCACGAAGTTCATGAGCATCATGGCTCTTTCTTTCTGAATCGGCAGATAGCTTCGGATGTCGTATTGTCGGCTTATCTGTCTCAGGTCTGCGAGTTGAGCTCTTGCCTCTCTGTCTTCTGCCGTTTCTGTTCTTTGTGGTGCCGGCTGCTCGTGTCTTACGGTTCGGTGTTCCACACGTTGGTCTGTTCGCTGTATTGGATGGCGTTCGTATGTCGGGGCCGGTTGGTACGGTGCCTGCTGTTGATGATAGACGCGCGGTCGCTCGTATGCCGGCGGTGCTTCTTGATAGGCTTGCTGCGATGGATAATAAGGGCGCATCGCTGTTTGAGCACGCGGCACCTCGGGTGGTGGCACCGACATAGGACGAGGTGTTAGATACGCTCCTGTGTATTGTGGTGGATAGTCCGGCAAATATCTGGGGTCGTCGAGGTCTCTTTGAGAGGAATAGTCGGTACGATCATCGTATTGGGGAGGCACATACTGGGGTGATATGCCGGCGAACATACGCGTGACGTTGTCCAGCCCGCCTTCGCTCATCATTCTGGTGTTTAGTGGCATCCGATCGTTCAAATTTCTGGGCGACGAGCCTTGAGCAAACGGCACGATGTCACCGAATCTGCTCGGCCGGTTGTGTCCGCCCGTTATTTGCAATAGTTCGCGTACCGCTGGTGATTGCATGATTTCTCGGGGCAATGAGCCCAACGCCGGCAATCGCGCAAGATCCGGCAACGCCTGACTGGCATCGTACAATTTAGCCAGGGGAGAGCAGGACCATTCCTCAATGTGGGAACGGTGATTATAAGCGTAAGAATAGTCACCGAAGGTCACAGCGATACCTGAATTAGGCAGACACAAACGTCGCCCCGCGGAGCGAGTCGCTTTGGTCCAAATTGTTGGGAGAGCGGTAGATGCTGATTGTCGCCGATCCCTGCTTATTTGTCAGTGTGGAAAATACGAGGTAAGACGCCAATGTAATCTATAGTGGTCGGCCGGGGTTCTACGCATCAGTGCTCGAATCAAGCTGGGCCGCTCGTTTTTCGAGCTCGAGCCACATCAGCATCGTGATTGGATAGGCGCCGAAGCGACGGTGTTTATGCCTGCAGTTGTCCGCCCAGCAATTTTACAAACTCCCGCATCCACTCCGGATGTGCCGGCCACGCAGCCGCAGTGATCAGATTTCCATCCACGACCGCGTTCGAGTACGTGTCGTTGACTTCGCCCCAACGCGCGC
The DNA here is from genome assembly GCA_036703785.1 of Candidatus Obscuribacterales bacterium. Classification (GTDB taxonomy): domain Bacteria; phylum Cyanobacteriota; class Vampirovibrionia; order Obscuribacterales; family Obscuribacteraceae; genus JADYXS01. Next base: position 30,721 of record DATNQY010000350.1, on the reverse strand, counting down.
CCGCCATTACCAGGTCCGGCCTAATAGCGGGATAGGCAATGCACAATTTGTTTGAAACCACTCCTGCCGCCACCAGCAATTGCGCCGCGTGGCAAATTGCAGCGCATGGTTTTTTTGCGGAGAAGAAATCCTTGATGATTTCAATTACGCGATCATTCAAACGCAAATATTCGGGCGCGCGGCCGCCCGGCAGCACGAGTCCGTCGTATCTATCCGGCGAAACTTTGTCAAAGTCAGCGTTGATCTTGAAGTTGTGGCCGCGCTTCTCGGAATAAGTTTGCTCACCTTCGAAGTCGTGAACAGCAGTGGCAACCGTATCGCCGGGTTTCTTGCCGGGGCATACGGTGTGCACAGAATACCCGACCATTTGCAACATCTGGAAAGGCACCATGGCTTCATAATCTTCGACGTAGTCGCCGACAATCATCAAAATCTGCTTGGATGCCATGATCTATTCTCCTTCGAACATGCCCATATTCTAACTGTATAATCAAAAATGGAAACGTCGTGGTCTAGGATTTCAACTTGCAAACCGGAACAGCAACCGTTTTTTCCTCGGAGCATCATAAGCAGCTCACGGCTTTAGCGCGCAAACTGAATCACGCTACGCGGTCGAAGTCGAACGAAGCGAGGCAGGCGGCAGACAAAAAACTCGCCGAGTTTGCGAAGAGAGTCGGGATTGTTAATGCTACCGCAGAGCCTTTAGACGCTGACGAACTATTGGGCAGACCATCATGCTCGCTGGCGGTCTACGGCTCTTTGCGGCCAGGCGAGCAAAACTTCCACCAAGTGGAAATGATCGCGGGCGAGTGGTTTAGCGGCACCGTGGAAGGCGAGCTGGGTGCCTGGCGTCAGTACAAGAGACTGACGATTGATGGCACGGTGCGCAACCAAGTTCCAGTCGATATTTTGCGGTCAGATCAACTGCCGCGGCACTGGAATCGCCTCGATGAGTTCGAAGGTCCTGCTTACCAACGCGTCTTTTGGCCCGTCACAATCGCCAATGGATTGATCGTCGCAACCTTGTATGTTCGGCCTTTGTAGGGGCGGCGCATCGGGCCGCCGGTTCAGTACTTCCAGTCCCATCGTCCCGTAGGGTAGAACGGGGTGCGATGAGCATCGACGTGCTTGTACCAGCGGTTTGACGGGTTCATGGCGATGCACTGGTTGATCAGCGAATCAACCTCATTGCGAGTGCTGTCTGTTTTGTCGGTCAGTCTGAGAAGATGAATAGCTCGCCAATGTTTCCACACTTCGCTCGCGTCAAATCCCTTGGTCTGTTTGTTCTGCGCAACGAATCGATGCACGTCTGTATTCCCGATCGACTCAATGTCCAGTTCACTCAGGTAACGTCCGGGATAAGCCATGAAAAATTCCAGACGTGGATGGTTGTCCGTGATAAGAGGGGTGTCTTTGAGATAATCATCGAGCGGTTGCCCTGATGCAATGTAAGTGCTCAACAGGGCATTCGCATTGTCAAATCCGACATCGCGCAAGCTCGCATTGATGATAGGCGTCGCGTCGATTCGCTTTTGCATTGCGTCTACATCGAGGACTATCGGTTGTTTCGAGGCGATGAAAATCGCTTCGCGGCTGTTGGAACACCAGACGCTCACGTAGGGAAATACGGCTCGCGCGCTGGCGATTTGCATTTTCCACAGCGGTTCGGAAACCAAATGCATCGGAATCCATTGGCAGAGAATTCCGTCTGCATTGAGGCGACTTTTGGCTAGGCGATAGAAATCAGTAGTATACAAATTCACAATGCCGGCGTCGGATGGCGGCGGCGGCTCGAACGAAATTACGTCATAATTTTGTTTCGCATTCAAAAGAAAGTTGCGCACATCATTGACGCGGGCTGTCACTGTCGGCTTTTTCAAGACGTCGTAATTAACGTCGCGAAACTGATCTGCAAGTTTAAGCACCGTCGGCGAAAGATCCACAATGTCGAGATGCTTGAGCTCCGGGTGCAAAGCGCAGGCACCGGCCGTGGTGCCGGTGCCAAAGCAGCCGACCAGCGCATATTCCGGACGGTTGTGCAGCAGCATCGGAAGATGACCAAGCATTCGCATATATCGCCGGGCAGGCGGAAGCGACGATGATAAGAATGTATTGTTGACGTTGAGCAGAAGCCCACCTTCCAGGGGCGACGAAACGACAGAGATGATGCCCGTATTGTCCTCGCCCGTGGCGAGCGTCTTTCCTCCGGGCGGCACAACTCTGATGTCGTAGTGAATGCTCAGGTAGCCGACGAGCAGAGCAATCGGCACCGCTGCGAATGCCAGCCGCGTAGTTTGTGTTTGTTGCCGGCCAAACAGAGATGCAAAAATTCCTGTCAGAGCACTTAGCACAACAACCCATCGGAATCCGTCCAACGAGCCGATTGTCGGTATGAGCACCAATCCGCAGATCAACGAGCCACATACGCAGCCGATGGTATTCAACGCATAAACCTTCCCGACTCGTGTGGCCGCCTTTTCACCGTTGGAGATTGCCAATGTGCCTAGCATTGGAAACAACATGCCGATGAACATAGCCGGCACCAGCATCGTCGGTATGCAGACAAGAACCGTGTATAAGATGGAATGACTCTGCAAAGTCGGTAACGCGGAGTATATGACGTCCAGCGACAGTTGCGATGTCTTGGGAAATAGCAACCAACCGGCAGCGCAGGCGAATGCCGCCAAGAATTGCAAGCTGGCAAACGTAAGAAACGGATCAGTCGCGCACGCTTTTGAGTTAAGGATCTTTCGCTCATGGAGAAAACTTCCAATCGCCAGTCCGATAAGAAACATTGCCACCATGATTGAAAATGCATAAGTAACCGAGCCTACGACGCAACGCAGCACGCGTGTCCACAGCACCTCATAGCTCAATGCCGTGAAGCCCGTGACAAACGCCACCACATATAGGGGCAGTAGTTTGGTTTGCTCTGATCTGTTGGTGCTGGCGGGTATGGTTGTTGTAGCGGCGGGCGGAAGCCCGCTTGTATTGGAATTCGTACCGGCGGGCGCAAGCCCGCGTTTCGCCAAAAGCGCAGCGCAAATTCCTATCATCACGTTAATTGCCGCGGCGCCGATCATGGTGCCCTGTATTCCCGCGTACGGAAAGCCGACAAAACACGCAAGCAAGGCACCAAGTCCGGCGCCGAGTGTGTTGATTCCATAGAGGATGCTGAAGAGCTCCTTTTGCAAACCTCTCTTCTCTAGATATCCAACCAGCACGGGCAACGTCGCGCCCATAAGTATGGTGGGCAGCAACAACAACATCACAGCCATGATCAAACGCACCGCCGCCAGGGTCATGTCGCCTAGATGCAGCCAGCCGAGCAGCCAGACATAAATGGCGCTGCCTGATTGGAGCACCAATCCAACCGCCAGGGCGATCAACCCCACAGCCGCTTCGAGAAGCCCGTAAACGAGCAGTGGGTCTTTGTTTAGCCGATCGATCAGCCTGCCTCCCAGGAAGGCTCCCAGGGCGAGGCCGCCCATAAATACTGCTAGTACGGTGCTTGTCGCTTGGGCTGTGTTTCCCAAAAAAAGCGACAACTCCCGCACCCACGACACCTCGAAGACGAGCGCGCTTAATCCTGAAAGGAAGAAGAAAACGAAGATTGCTCTGGACATAGTAAGGATGGATAACTACCCAGGGGTAATCCAACGGGAAGAACCGGGACGAACTAATCGCATTATCGCCATCCAGCTTGCCGGTGCAAGTAGTTTGCCAACCTTTTTTATATAAAACGGCCCGGCGGACCGGCTGCTGAGATTAAACGCCCTGGCTGGCTGCTCTCCGGGAAACCTTCGAACACGAACGAATCGCCCGGCTTAGCGCCTAAGTGGCTACCATTAGCCAGGGAGAATAGCAAATATTAATACTTCGCATGCGAACTATCGGAACATTAACTGGACCGTGGGCGTCGTAAATAGCATAAAGAGACCGCGCCACTGGAGGTGCGTTATGAATAGAGTAAGCAAAACAATGTTGGTGGCCGCCCTTGGTTTAGCGACCTTGAGTCTGTTTCCAAGCCAAGCCCAAGCCCGAGCTTTTTACGGAGCTCCTAATGTTCAGTCCGTCGTGTTGAACAATTTCGCGACTCGCGATGCGCAACTGCGCTCGCAAATTGCCAGCGAAGTCAACACCGGACAGCTTTCGCCTGTAGTAGCTAACAATTTGACGAACGAGCTGAATTCGATTAGTGCTCAAGAACAATCCGCCATGGCATTCGGCGGACTGAACGATGCGCAAATTGCTCAGTTCAACAATATGTTCACGGATATCACCAACCAGCTCAACGCCTCGGTTGCGTCAGTTCCCTATGGTGTCGTTGCGCCGGCAGCGTTCGGATACGCCGCTCCGTACGTAGCCGCCGCTCCTGTCTACGTCGCGCCGGCGCCCGTTTATTCAGCGCGCCCCGTCTGGCGCGGTATCAATCGGGACGTGCGCGACTTCCGCGATGCCCGTAATGTAGACGAGCGTCCTATCGTGCGCCAAGTCGCCAACAACTGGCAAGCCAATCGTCAGTTTGACCGCGAACGATTCGCCGGTGCGCCGCGCCAACAAGTTGCCGCACCTCGTGAACAAGCGCGTCCCAACGTGCATTTCGACGGTCATCGCCGCTAAGTAATTCTTTGTACGGGCGAGGCATGCCTCGCCCCTACGATCACCAGGAAGCCGCGTGAAGCATCGAGACTGTGCCATCTGGAGGTGTGTTGTGAACGGACTCAAATCAGTGTTAGCCATTGCCCTTGGTGTAGCCGCTCTTGGTGCCTTCCCGAGCGAAGCTAAGGCATCGTCGAATCCTCAAGCGATCGTCATGAACAGTTTCAATCTTCGCGACTTCCACCTTCGGTCGGAGATCGGTCGGGAGCTATGGCACTTGCACATCTCCTCGGGGATGGCCAACGACCTGTCGAATCAGCTCAATTCAGTAAGACGGCAAGAGCAATCCGCCATCGCCGCCGGCGGGCTGGACGATTCTCGAATCGCGCAGTTCAACGGAGCGTACGACGGCATAGAGAACGAACTGGACGCCTGTCGGTAATTTAGATTTGGGAAGGGGTTTGGGAGCCCGAAAGCCCCGGTTGAAAAACCGGGGCTTTCGTTTGCAAAACTGCAGGCAGAAGTGACGCCCAATCGCGGCAAGATCCCGCCGATTAGCTGGTCCGTAACGTTCATTCGATCACGCCATGCGACCGAAGCGCAACTTATGCCTTTATGCCCCGTCGCATAAGCGCGGTGGAGGTGATGATCATGATTTCGGCAAGACATCTAGTTTTCACAAGCATGGTGCTTTTGATGATGCCGGCTGCTTGGGCAGCGCCGAGCGTGCAGCAATGGGAGGGCAACCACTTAGGGTCACCGACGAAGCATAAGCCTATGCGTTCTATCGCTCAACGCAGTATATCCAAATCAGTGCGCGCATTATCCGCAGTGATTCCTGTGTCACCAGTGCTCACAGGACTTAACTATGGCATGGCACCACCCGGTGCAACTGTTACGATCGCAGGCTCGAATTTCTCTCCCAATTGGAAGGACAACCAAGTTTTTTTCAATAACGTACCTGCGCAAATCACTGGTTCGTCGCAGAACGCTATCTCGGTTATCGTCCCGGATTGGACTTATGGATCTTCGCAACTGGGAATTGCTGTCCGCGTAGTTTCGCACGGTGTGCCGTCGGCCAACAGCCTTAAATTCGACATCGGAGCGAAGTATCTGACGCCTGATCAGTTATAGATCTGAGCCTGCTAACTACCCGGCTTCGGCACGACCTTTTCGCAATTGTCGAGCGCAACCATGGTTGAACTTTTGCTTAAGGACGGCGTCGTTATGCGGATACCTTACAGGCACACGCACTGCAAATGTTCTCGGAATCCGCCATACTTAGTCTTTTGGTTGCGATCGCTACCGTCCTTCTGGTCGGCAGAGGCACGGCGGAGTTGGCGCGAAGATTCCATCAGCCGGAAGTACTCGGTGAGCTGATTGGTGGTTTCCTGCTTGGGAATTCCGTTTTTGGCGCGTTGCTTCCGCGATTGCATACAAGCATCTTTGAGACGCCGGAGGTTGCGCACAGCCTGCAGGCCTTGAGCACGATCGGAGCGCTGCTTGTCTTGCTGGTTGCCGGCATCGAAGCCGATCTGCGAATTCTCAGCGGAAAAATTCGTCCCGGGATTCTTACGGCAGTGTTTGCCATTATCAGCTCTGTTGCAGCGGGGATTGTCCTCGGGCGCACCATGCTGCACACCGATTTTGTCAAAGCGAGCTTTTTCGGTGTTGTGCTGTCGGTGACGGCGGTCAGTGTGGCGTCGAAAATCCTAATGGAGACAAACTCGACGCGCAGAGACTACGCACAAGTCATTCTGGCCGCCGGCATTGCCAGCGAGGTGGTGGCATGGTTGTTGCTGTCTTTGGTGGCCTCGATCCACAATCATGATGGAGTCCTCAGTGGTGCCCGCGTGCTTGTGTTCGCTGCTCTATTTCTGCTGTTCATGTTTACCATCGGCAAGCGAGCGGTGTTTTGGATGATGCGGCGTATGAGCGACATGGCTTCCGTCACCAACGGGCAGCTTACGCTCGTGCTCATCCTAACTTCAATCTTCGCTGCAGTCACGGAGGCTCTTGGTCTGCACGCTTTGCTGGGCGCCTTCATCTTTGGTGTGGTGCTCGGAGAATCGCCGCGTTTTAGCGAGAAACTACGCGGCAGCGTCATCGGTCTTACTACCGGACTGTTCGGACCCATTTTCTTTGTGCTGGCTGGTATGCGAGTCGATATTTTACGCATCGCCACGCCTGATGCGGCGTTGGCAGTAGTCACAATATTTGTGGTGGCGACCGCGGTGAAGCTCGCGGCATCTTTTATTGGCGCGCGCGTCGGCAGATTGCCATGGAAGCAGGCAGCTCTTATTGGTTGCGGAGTTAATTTGAAAGGCGGCACAGATGTGGTGGTAGCTATTATCGGAACGCAAATAGGACTGCTGGCACCGGCAGGATACACGATATACACCGTCGTCGCGATGCTCACCGTGCTATTTTCGCCGCCATTGATCTTCGCCTTACAGCGCAGCGTTCTACCGGATGATGAAGAACGCGAACGATTGAACACAGAAGAAGCCAAACGCCGTGGTTACCTTTCTACCGTCGAACGCGTTCTTGCGCCTGCGTTGCCGGAGTTGCTTCCGTCTTGGGCTGCGGACGTTTTAAAAGACATTGCCGAGGCCAAAGAAAAGGAGCACGAAGTATTCGACATTACCAAGCTAAATTTCCCGGAAACGACTGTTGTGCGTCCACACGGAGAAATCGAGAAGGCCGAATCTTCACTCGAGCAGGCGAATGCGCTGAATAACACCGAGCTGAGCGAACAAGAGTCAGCAGCCGAAGATCCAATTGATCGTATCGTCAGATCCGCCGGCGACCACGCCATCGTGGCAATTGGCGCCAATCCGCCGCCCACAGACGCAACTATGCTCACATTGGGCCGCATGCAAGATCAAATCATCGATCGAACAAACGCGGACGTGCTTGTCGTAATAAGAGATTCGAAGCACCCTGATGAACGAGTAAGACGTATATTGGTGCCCATTGCAGGCAGTGAGCATTCGTTTGCCGCGGCAGACCTCGCTGCCTATATCGCTAAAGGCACAGATGCTGAGCTGATGATTTTCCACGTCATGCACATGGACAAGTCCGCGCACACATGGAGTCGATCCGCGCGCCGCCAATTGATGCAGGCTGGATATCAAGTCGCTAACGAGGCGGCGTTCCGATGCCGTCGCCTTGGTGTCGACATCCGGAAGAAGGTAAAGCTCGGCAGCGATCCTGCCGGTGATATTCTGCGAGAGGTGAAACGTGGTGGTTATGACCTTTTGGTAATGGGCGCGGTAGAAAAAGCAAGCTCCGGAGAAATTTTTCTGGGCGGCCAGACGCAGACAGTTTTGCGCCACGTAGGCATACCGGTGGCGCTGCTGGTCGCGAAGACGTTAAACGCCGCTTGAATCCCCCTGTTGTCATTCGGGAATTGGCTAATTGGAAGCCATGGTTTACCCTAGACTGGCGATTTCAGTTTGGGTTTATAACTGATTTCAGGCCTACTACTGCGAGTCTCCATAATGAATAGCCTTCCTACGAAACGTAGCTCCGCCGCCAGGCTGGGGTTGTTTGGCGTTGTCATCGGTGTTTGCTGTGCGACGTTGATCTGCCTGGCGAGTCAAGCGATGATGGTTCGCCGTCCAGGACCATTGCCGCCTGCAAAAGACGGCGAGGGGCTCGTTTTCCGATTAAGCGAAGGGTCATCCACTCCGCAGTCCGTGAAGCCGATGAAGGAGGCTGCATGGAGTACTTTGTCTGCCGATCGAGTGGCTGCGCTCCTGGCACGTTTGCCTGTATTGAAGCCGGCTCAAAAAGCGGAATTCGCGTTTCCTGTGCGTTCGTTGCCGGTGCCAAGGACTGGCAAAACAATTACTATGGCGTTTCCACCGGCGAAGGAAGTGGCGCCGCATGTGGTGCCGGACAATTCGCCGCTTACAGTGATACGCCACAGTCCGGACGGCATTATCGACTCCACCGTTCCGTCGCTGAGCGTAACCTTTTCGCAGCCGATGGTGGCTGTGACTTCGCATCAAGACATTGCCAAAGGAAACATGCCTGTAACACTGCAACCGCAGCCTAAGGGAACTTGGCGTTGGATTGGCAGCAAGACAATTCTGTTTGAACCTGAACATAAGCATTTTCCGATGGCGACTGGATACGACGTGTCAGTGCCGGCTGGAACAATGTCGGCATCAGGAAAGAAAATGGAAAATGCATTCACATTCAAGTTTTCAACCTCGACACCGACTGTAAAACAATTCACGCCAAATTACGGACCAACAGACCTAAATCCTTTGATGGTGGCGACCTTCGATCAGAATATCGACCCAGCATCCGTCCTTAATAAGATCAGCGTGATGGCGGACGGTAGTTCTGCTGCTCTTAGACTGGCCAGTGCCGACGAAATAAAGAAGGACGCAGCAGTAAGCGAAACCTTCAAAGCGGACAAATCCGTGGCGTTCAAGACGGTGAGTTCGCTTCCCCGCGACAGAAATATTAGGGTAACCATCGGACCTGGGGTTCCATCTGCTGAAGGTCCGCTGACTTCGAAGAATGCTCAGACCTTTTCATTCCGTACTTACGGGCCGATGAAGCTCTTGCCGCCCAGTCACTGGCAGCGAGAGTACGAGCCACGGACGCCGTGGTTTATCAGTTTTACGAATCCTATCGATACCAAAGCTTTCGATGCGTCGAAAATAAAAATTCAACCGCCCGTCGAAGATTCGATAATCACTGCGGCGGGAATCTCACTTTCCTTCAATGGCAATTCCAAAGGGCGCACTACATATAGTATTAACTTGGGAACGGCCATTAAAGATACATTCGGTCAATCACTAGAACCAACCGGATTCATACAGATCAAGGTCGGCCCCGCGACACCCCAAGTTCAATATAGTCAAAATTTCATCACGATTGATCCCAGCGGTCCTCTTACGTGGAATCTGGTGAGCATAAATGTGCCGACGATACATGTCGCCTTATATGCGGTTCAACCCACAGATTGGCCCGACTACATGCGCGATGCACAGGCTTTCCTGGCGCAACGTCAAGCCGTCTATTCCGCTGATGTACATCCGCGTGTTTTGGAAGACCAATATGTCGAGACGCCAATAGATCTGCGACGCGCGTTGCATGGCAAGTACGGGCACGTGGTTGTTGCCGTGGAAGCGCAAAGCGGACAAATGAGGTACAAAGAGAAGTTTCAGAATTGGGTGCAGTCGACTGATATTGGTTTGGACGCATTCGCGGACAATGACCAGCTATTAGCATGGACGACTTCATTGAAAGATGCCAAGCCAATGGCCGGCGTTCAAATTCAGCTGATTGGCCCAGCTACGAGCAGCCGGACGACGGATCAAAATGGTTTGGCGACTCTGCAATTGAACGATCTCGGGTCGAGATCAATTCAAGAGATTCTTGTCGCGCGCAAGGGTGCTGATACTGCAATTGGCGGAAATGGGCTCAATTCTTACGTGTTGTCCAAAAAACCCGCGGTCGACGAAGCACGCTGGTACGTGCTCACCGATCGGCATTTGTATAAACCCGGTGAAGACGTGCATGTAAAAGGATGGGTCCGCAGAATTACTCGAGGTCCGACAGGCGACGTTGCAAAATTGGCCGGCCCCTCCAAATTGTTGAACTACGAAGTGTTTGATTCCACGAACAATTCCATTGCTTCCGGTAAGACCGAACTTGGCAATGCTGACGGATTCAACTTCGCCTTCACCGTGCCGAAGGCGGCCAATTTGGGTTATTCACGCATCCAACTTAAGCTCGACAAAACCGACCCCGAAAATATGGCCGGCAATCCGCATGAAGCGAATTTCGAGATTCAGGAGTTTCGCAAACCGGAATTCGAAGTCAATGTGAAAACGGAAACCGAGGCACCGCACGTGATCAAGCAGCACGCGATCGTCGCCGTGAATGCAAAGTACTATACCGGCGGTGGACTCGCTAACGCGTCTGTGAATTGGAACGTAAATGCAAACCCGACAAATTACTCTCCGCCCAACTGGTCGGAATTCGTATTCGGCATCCATAGATGGTTTTGGGAATTTGGTCCAATAGGACGGCCTTACCCACCATCAACTTTCAAAAATTTCACGGGACAAACCGATGGCGCGGGCAAGCATTTACTCCGGATCGATTTCGACAGCGTGTCACCCGCCGAGCCGATGAGTGTAAATGTAGTTGCGACGGTGCAGGATGTGAATCGCCAGGCATGGAACGGAACTACATCTCTTCTTGTCCATCCTTCTAAATTGTACGTTGGACTTAAGAGTGATCGCATGTTTGTCCGCGAGAAGCAACCCATAAAAACTGCAGCGATAGTCACCGACATTGACGGAAAAGCGGTTGCAGGCAGGGCTGTGAAGTTCAAGATTTATCGTGAGATAGGAACATGGGTGGATGGCGAATACAAAACAGAGGAGAAAGATGTTGTTGAGCAAACGGTTGTTTCGAGTGCGGAGCCGATCCAAGTAAGCCTGCCTACGGCTAGAGGAGGCTCTTACAAAATCGAAGCTACTGTGATGGATGACGACGAACGTCCCAACTTCACGCAAATGACGGTTTGGGTAGCGGGCGCTGAGTCGGCTCCGATCCAGAAGAATGTAGAGCAACAGCGCGTGCTAATGATTCCGGATCATCAGGAATATCAGCCGGGAGGCACGGCAGAGATCGCCATTCAATCGCCGTTCGTTCCGGCCGAAGGATTGATGACGATTAGACGTGAAGGACTTGTCTCACACCAACATTTTTCGATGACTGAGGCGTCTCGAGTGTTGAACGTGCCTATCGTCGATTCGTATACGCCCAATGTCACCGTTCAAGTCGATCTCGTAGGCGTCACTACTCGATCCGATGATAAGCAGAAAACCATAGCCGTGCCGGCATTCGCCAGCGGATCTGTGGATTTGAAGATTCCGCCCACAAAGCGCACACTCAAACTTGCAGTTGACCCGAAGAATTCGGAGATCGAGCCTGGTGCTGAGACATCGATTGATGTCGTTTTGAAGGACGCGGAGGGCAAGCCAATTGCAAACGGCGATGTCGCAGTAGTTGTAGTCGATGAGTCAGTCCTGGCGCTCTCTGGATACAAGCTGCCTGATCCCATCACGATTTTCTATTCGGAGCGATATCCATTCGTCAACGATTTCCATATTCGCCAGTCTGTGCAAGTGCCCTCGGATTTCGCAGAAGAAACGTCCTCGCGCGCCCGATATATTCCGGTCGCGCAGGCGATGCGACATGGCATTGTCGGTGGTGCGGCTTTTGGTGTTGCGGCAACCGCACCGGGCGAACGAGCGATCCGTTTTGCCGTGCCGCAGGCCATAGCGGATACCAACATGTTCCAGGTAGAACCGAGTGCCTTGGATGGCCGCTATGCGCGAGCGAAAGGTTCGGCGCTTGCCCTGCTCCCGACGCCGCCGGGCATTGCTGTTCGCAAAGATTTCAGCGCTCTGGCTTTGTTCGAACCGTCGCTGCACACCGATGCCAACGGGAAAGTCAGCGTAGCCTTGAAGTTGCCGGATAATTTAACGCGATATCGCATCATGGCGGTTGCTGCGGCCGGTGATAAGCAGTTTGGGATGGCGGAGTCGATGATTACGGCGCGTATGCCGATGATGGTGCGGCCGTCGGCGCCGAGGTTCTTACGCTTCGGTGACAAGATGCAACTTCCTGTGGTGATAGAAAATCAAACTCATCAGCCGTTGAAAGTCGAGGTCGCGGTGCGCGCCACCAACCTCGCCTTGACGGCCGAGCACGGAAAAGTTGTGATGGTGCCTGCTGACGATAGAGTGGAAGTTCGCTTTCCGGCGCGCACCGAAGATGCAGGTGAAGCGGCCGTTCAAATAGCTGCGGCTGCTGGTGATATGGCCGATGCTGCGACGGTGTTAATGCCTGTATGGACGCCCGCGACAACTGAGGCTTTCGCTACTTATGGAACCATTGATAACGGTTCGGTTGTCCAACCAATAAAAGCACCAAGCGACGTGTTCCCCCAGTTCGGCAACTTAGAGGTGACTACGAGTTCAACTGCATTGCAAGGTTTGACGGACGCATTTATTTATTTAGTTCATTATCCCTATGAATGCAGCGAGCAGATCGCGTCGCGCATGCTCGCAGTGGCAGCTCTGAGAGATGTTCTGACGGCGTTTAAATCTCCGGACATGCCGACTGCTTATGCCTTGAATGCACAAATGTCGGCGGACATAGATATATTGCGCAGCCGGCAACACTGGGATGGCGGATTTGGACTTTGGGATCAAAGCGATCAGCATCAGTTTCCCTACGTTACTGTTCACGTCGCGCACGCATTACAAATGGCTCGTGACAAAGGGTACGCCGTTCCGGACGATGTTATTGATAAGGTGAAAACCTATCTGCGCAACATCGACAGCAAGTTTGATGCACATTACACTGAAGAAACAAAAGGCGCTATTCAGGCGTATGCAATTTATGTTCGCAATCAACTGCATGATTGCGATCCCGCTGTTGCACGGCGTGTGGTGACACGCGTCGGAATTGATAAGTTGTCGGCGGAAGCGCTGGGTTGGATTCTCCCCACCTTGACGAAGGATGCCAACTCGCAAGATGTAGTTGCTGTAATCAGGACGAAATTGAATAACAGTGTTCGTGAGACCGCATCAACAGCGGAGTTCCACACGAGCTATGGCGACAACGATTATTTGCTGATGTGCTCCGGACGTAGGGTGGATGGTGTACTGTTGGATGAATTGATCGTCGATCAGCCGCAGAGCGATCTTATTCCGAAGCTTGTTAACGGGTTGCTTGCGCATAGAAAGCAAGGTCGCTGGGAGAACACGCAAGAGAATGCATTCATTCTGCTTGCATTGGACCGATACTTCAACCAGTACGAGAAAGTCACTCCTGAGTTTGTCGCTCGCGTATGGTTGGGAGATCGTTTTGCCGGCGAAGCGAATTTTGTGGGACATACGACGGAGCGCGAGGAAATCGACGTGCCGCTCAAATACTTGTTCGACCATCCAAGTCAAGATAGCGTCGCGATTAGCAAGGATGGTCCGGGCCGCTTGTATTACCGAATCGGCATGCAGTACGCGCCAAAGGATCTCGTGTTGAAGGCTGCCGATCACGGATTTACGGTGGAGCGAACGTATGAGGGAATTGAGCATCCGACGGATGTTCGTAAGGATCCTGACGGGACATGGCACATCAAAGCCGGCGCTCCGGTGCGGATCAAAATCAACATGGCGACAAGTGGTCGCCGATATCATGTTGCGCTGATCGATCCGTTGCCTGGCGGGTTAGAAGCGACCAATCCCGATCTTAAAGTCTCCGCCGTGACTCCTGTTCAGCCGGAAAGGCCGCAGCCGATGGGTAGCGCGCGAAATTTTGGATGGCGCTGGAATGCGCAGTGGTACGAGCATCAAAACTTGAGAGACGATCGTGCAGAGGCGTTCACGTCGCTTTTGTGGGACGGCGTTCACGACTACTCATACGAGGCGCGGGCGACAACGCCCGGTACGTTCATCGTTCCGCCGCCCAAGGCGGAAGAGATGTACGCGCCGGAGACCTTCGGCCGCGGTGCTAGCGATCGGGTGGTCGTTGAATAGGCTGCTCTAGCTGAGAGCCCATGCCATGACGTTTGCGGCCGATAAAACGCGTCCGTCGCTTATATCGTGGCGGGCTGGGGTAAAACCTATGAATGGGCGGCTCAGGACGTACGATGTTTAACGTTAACAAGGTCAGTAAACAACCGGTGAGGCTTCCAGCCCTGCAGGGTATGCCGACTGAAGAATTGATCCAGCAGTTGTTGCGTATGCTGCAGCAGAATCCGGGCAGAACGGTTGTTTTGCCATGGGAGCCGGGGGGCGAGAGCACGCCCATGTGTTTGACTGTCGATCAAGGGGCGGCCAGCCGCGATTTGATCAAGAAAGACACAGTTGCATACGCCGGAGATCCCGAATGGGTGCTATACAAAGGAACCGAGCCTGAGGGCGAGCCGATTTGGCACCAGAGCACGGGCGACTTGAGTTTTGTTCTCGACCGGCTGTTGTCCGAGCTGAAATTCATGGGATTCGACTATCACGCGATGGCGCCAGGGCAAGCCGGTTTTGGCGGCGCTTTCCCGCAACCGCAGCGCAGGTACTCGACCTCATCTGAGCAACAGGTATTCCAGCAGCCTATACCTGCTCCGGTTAGCGGTGGAACTGACCCCAACGCATCGGGAATGAATCTGTCCGGCAATATACGCGACGTTGCTGTAACCAACGTTTTGCAGAGCATCATCTTATGCAGAATGGTCGGCAAGTTAGAAGTGAACGACACGCTGAAGTCTGCTGAACTTTATTTCGAAGACGGCATGTTGGTTCATGCCGCCGGACAGCAATCAGTCCTCGACGAAAATTCCGGCTATTGCGGTGATGATGTTTTATATGATTTGCTCACGTGGGAGCAAGGCTCGTTCAAGTTTCACTCCGGTTTGAAAATAGCCGACCGCTCGGTGACACGAGACATCGCAACACTTCTCGCCGAGGGTGCGATGTTGCGTGACTGTACAAATTGGCTCGCCGAAAGAGGGTTCCACATGGATGCCACCTTGATGCGAGTGCATCCGCAGTTGAGCGAAAGTCAGTTCGAACAGATTGTGCAGCAGGGCTCGCCACTGGATCTCTCGTGGCAAAAGGCTGTCTACATGAAAATTGGAAATGGTATCACTGCGCATCAGATCGTCAGTCAAATGCCAATGCCCCGAGTATTGTGGATGCCAATTATCGTAAATTTCCTGCATTGCCAACTTGTCAAAATTGAAGAAGGCACGGCGGTTCAAGCGGCACCACGCGCGGCGACCGCGGTGCAACTTGATTATGCTGCAATGGAGATGGCTTACCACGAGCTGTTGCGGCCGGAAACGGGCATGCTTTCGTATCCGCTCTTTTTGTTTTTCTTGACGCAGGAGCTCGCTCGATACAAGAAGTCAGGCATGCCTTTTTCTGTGTCGATATTCGAGCTAAAGCAGAAGCGAAATGGAATAGCGGAGCTCCTGTCGAATGGAGCGCTCAAACAACTTGCAGCGTTCGTAGAGAAAAGTATGGAAGGCGAGCTTGTCTACATCTCGCATTTCGGCATTGTTGATTTTGCCATGCTCCTGCCTTGCAGCATAAGTGTCGAGGCCGAGCAGATGGGTGAAAAGCTGCTCGGAATTGTGCGGTCCATCGAGTTGGAGGGCGTAGATCCGAGCCAACTACAATTTGCTATTGGGAGTGCCTGCGTGCCTGATGATTGCGAGGACGTCGAGGCGCTGCTCAACCTGGCGGTGCAGCGCAGGCGGCAACTGAGTTAATACATATGAGCTGGCCGAGTCCGCAAGAATACAACGAAACAGTCCAATCGCCAGTCGCCTGCTTCGCAGATGCCGAATTGAAGTCTGGCACCATCGCGCTGAATCAACTGGGATTGCCGCTTGTGGCGAGTGGCAGCTTTGCTTCCGTCTACCGCATCGACTGCCATCCGAAGTCGTGGGCCGTGCGATGCTTCCTGCGCAATGTGCCGGACCAGGCGATTCGGTACGCTGCGATTGCCGAGTGTTTAGGCGAACACAAGCTTGGATTTACTGTACCATTCCGCTATGTCGAGAACGGCATCCTGGTTCAAGGCACCTGGTATCCGATATTAAAAATGCGTTGGGTGGAAGGCAGAACACTTGAGCGCGTCGTCGAAGACCACCTGAAGGACGCGCAAGCACTTAGTGTTCTCGCCGAGTTGTTCAAAACTGCATGTGCACAGCTTGCCGAGAGCGGTATCGCGCATGGTGATCTCCAACACGGCAATATTATCGTCACTGCTTCCGGCGCTATTTACCTGGTCGACTACGATGGAATGTTCGTGCCCAGTCTAGCCTCGATGGGCAGCAACGAACTTGGACACAAAAACTATCAGCATCCCGGCAGATGTAAGCAACACTTCGGTGCATATCTCGATAACTTTTCGGCTTGGGTTATTTATACCTGTCTTCATGCCTTGTCCGTAACACCAGAATATTGGAATGACCTCGAGGGTGGTGATGATTGCTTGCTCTTCAGGCGAAAAGATTTCGACCAACCTCAACGGTCGCTTTGTTTCGCCATGCTTGAATCCAGCCAGGATGCAATTACCGCAAGACTGGCACGCACAGTTCGGTGCTTTCTGTCCCTACCTGTCGAGCAAGTGCCACCGCTCGGTTCTAATCTCGAGTGCCGGTGGATATGCCTGCCGTGCTGTCTGTAGATCAGATCAAGGAGATCTTGGCGGGCGAGGCGGCCGACGAGCAGCGCCATCAGCGGGTTCAGCAACAGCGTCACCTCGATGCCGGCGATGCTCCGTCTCGACAGCCGCTTAGGAAATCACCGGTGACTACGGCTCCGGTTAAAGTTCGCACTGTCCCGGTATTAATTGCCGAAGCCACTGGAGACAATCTCGGTTATGCCTCGACAGCGGGGGAAATCGAATATGGCACTCCGCAAGTGACGACTAACCAACCCACTGGCAACGGATCCACCGCATTAGACATGTTGCTGGCCGACCGCCGCGCGGAAGATTTGAAAACGAATCAATACTACGGAACAACTGGCGAAAAACCCGCTTACGCTCTGGCGCGAATTCTATTGTGGATCTTTTTCGTCGTGATGTTTGTCCTTCTTCAAATCCTTCACCATCGCTAGCGTCCCGCATCGACGGCGCGCATTGAACGGGACAGTCCTTGTTGCAACAGAGCCATGCCCTTGAGACTGAGATGAAGTCCGTCTCTCTGCATGTAATAGTCAGGCACCGTATGGTCGCTACGCAAGAAGCTGCGGCCTACATCGCCGTAGAAATATCCTTCCTGTCGGTGTTGCTCTACCCAGCTGCGAATTCTCTCGTTAACGCCGGCGATCATTTCGTTCATGCCGGCTGCGCTTTGGCCATGGAGGTATTGATTGCCGCGCGGCAAAATGCCTTCGATGAGAATCTTTGTTCCTGGTAGTCGTTCGTGCGCTCTTGTAGCTGCATTCACAACGTCGGAAGCGACATCATCGGCGCCTCCGTGGCGAAGATCGTTGGTGCCGATCATGATGGCGGCAACGCGTGGTTGACCGCCTTTGGGGAAAGCGGCCTCCCCATTGTCCAGTCTGGTGCGCAGTTGGTATGCGCCATCATCTGTTACTCCCAGGGCTGCCACTCGGCCACCGAATATTCCGTTGTTTTCTCGCGCGTGATTTCCGAGCGCCTGCACTATGGAATCGCCGTATACTGCAAAATCGGCGCCTTGGTGTGCTAGCTGCACGTTTTTTGCGTGGATTCTCGGAAAGTTGGTGTCGAGAGCTTCAGCTGGTGCTGCGGCGGCACGAGATTCGGCTATCGGTGCGGTTGGCCGCGCAGGGACGACGGACTGTTCAGGCGGAGCGGTTCGCGCAGGCGGAGTTGCCTGCTCAGGTGGAATAGGCGTTAGAGGCGCAGCTGCCTGCTCAGGCGGATTGGGCTTTGCAGGTGCCGGCGCTTCCGGTGCTTTCTGCTCCTTGCCTGGTTCTTCCGTTCGAGTTTGTGGCCGGTTCTGTTCGTGTGTCTTGTCGTTTGCGGCCGGTGCATTAATTCCCATATGCTTCGACCACCAGTCGCCTTCGAAATTGACGAACTGTCCATGGTCGTCATGTTCACGACGCAGTTGGCCATCATCAGTTAGATAGCCGCGCAATACAACATGTTCTTTGCCGTCGCTGCCGTTAGCAAATAAATGAATCATCCGTCCGTGGCCGAGGTTGGCTTCGCGGACGGTGAATTCGCGAGTCGTGCCATCCTGCTCTTGCAACTGTAATTGCTTGACGCCGGCGTGTGCGAGACGGTCTATAATCTGCAGTTTGTCTTCGTTCTTTATATTGTTGCCTACTAGCTGGCGAACCTCATCGGCGAAGCGATTGACAGCTTGGTCGGCTGTATTTTGATGCGTTTCATGGCCGCGCGCGTCGGGCTTTTCTGAAGGCGCGTGCGAAGGCAATATGCTGTCCGGCATGACGATGAGCCTGAGAATGGGGGACGATATGTTCAATATACATATCGTCCCGCGATTCGCCAAGACGGAAATTACGACGGAAGACACTAAAACAAGCGTGCTTTCGTCGTCAGTTACGTGGTGGTATCACAACGGATGTGGCCACTTGCAGAGATGCCTCGGAGTTCATAGATTTATTTGGTCGGCTGACGTTTAGCAGGGCGTCTGGGAGCCTTAATGAGGATGGTTCGCACCAGTTTCGTTGATATCAATCTGGCTCCTGCTGATTATTTCTTGATCCCCAAAGCTTGCTTCATGTACCTCATTGCCTTTTCGTTGTCGTTGGCGTCTAGATGCAGAATAGCAAGGCGTTTTAATGTTTCGACAATCTGGGGACAGCTCGGTTCGAGCATTTCCTCTTGATTCTTCAATGCGGCCAAGTAACAAGCTTCGCTGGATTTAGTATCGCCGGCACGCATAAAGTAATCGGCGAGCTGATAGTAGCTGTCTGTGATTAATGGACTATAGGGCCACAGCCTTTCCCCAGCGACAATGTAATGTCTGAAAAGCTCTTCGACTTGCTGGTCATTTTTCTCTTCGAAATTTCGCACCGCGAGAGCCACCAATCCGACTTCGACGTCGAAATGAAGTTCCCACGGGATGTTTGCCAACAAACGTTTGGCTTGTTTGAATTCCTTCTGCGCCTCATCCTCGTGCCCGCCTCTGCGCTTAATTAGTGCCAGCGCAAAATGACACAGCCCAAGCGTCTCAGGCTCAATACCGGACAGCTTTTCGTACAGGGCAATCGACCTCAGCATGCTTCGCTCAGCCAAGTCATACAAGGCGCATCTGTAGTATAAGCCAGACAAATAATTGTTTTGCTCGGCATATTGCAGGCTATCCTCGCCGTAAAGCTGCCTGGCCAAATCGAGCGCCTCGGTATAGCAGCGTTCAGCGTCCGCAAAGTTGTTGCGGACCCGATGCAAAACGCCCTGTTTATGCACCAAGTTCCGCAACTCGTCGTCCACTTGTTCATTGCGCCGTTTCAGCTCAAGAGCCCGGGAGTAACAGCGCAGCGCATCTTCATACAGGCCCTGCGTCACATAGCTTGTGCCCAACGCATTCAGGAACGGTGCCAATTCGACATGTGTCTGCCCAAGCTTGGCTTCGGCCGTTTGCAATGCGTGATCTGCATCAATCACGTTAAGAATGTTGGGCATGCTGCCTCCCTAGCTGAACGAGCGATTCTTTCATACTATGCCCACCTACAATTAATTCAGGCACAACGCGGACTGCTGGAGAATCAATTGAGCTCAAATAGCTGACGATTCTACCTCTGCTGTAAACGCCATGATGTTTCCATCTTCAACTTGATACGAAATTGCGATCGGGTTGCAACAAACCTCGCAGTCCTCAGAATAAGTTTGTCCGCCGGCACTTAAATCCAAAAGCATTGAAATCTGCTGCCAACAATACGGGCATGTGAAAAAGTGCTCAATCATTTCGGTCCAATTTTATCGCAGAGTGCTCAATCGTCTTGCGAAACCGAACCCTTCCTTTTCATGGCGCCTTTGGCACCGAGCAACAGCTGGTTGAGCAAACACAATTGTTCGAGGGTAGATGGAACAAGTAATATCATTCCGCCCGCAGAGGGAACCACCCAAGACGGTTCCTCTGGTGGTCCTAAAATCGATCGGGTTGTGCGTTCTCCGTCAAGATTTTATGCGAGACCGGCCCATTTGAGTGTATGCAAAATTAGTGTGCTAGCCAGAAATCTTGCGAAGGAGCGCCCATTCCGGATGTTTCCTCCGAAGACGGCCGGACTGATCGAAATAACTCGAAGAGGCGAAACAGCTCTGCTAGTATTTAGTTGGGTTAATGTCTCGGAATCCATGATCTCGTCTCATCGAGAGGAATTATGCGTTCGATCGGGTGTCGTCTGCAGGCTATAGTCTGCACGGTGTCGTTATTGTTTTCCGTGTTGTCAGGGACAGCGGTTGCTGCGCACGTTGCGACTACATCGTCGGTGAAAACGACGGTATTACCATCCTCAGGTCCGGTGGCTCTTAATCTTGGTTCCCCTTCAGCCAACATCATGGCTCCCGTGGGTATCGGCTCGAAGCCAGTAACAATACGTGTGGGCAGCCATGCGGAACGCGTATCTGCCGGCACATTACTCACGCCTGCCGAACTCGTGGTTGTGGAGCAAATCCTGCAAGGTGGAATTCAGACGCTGGTGCTGAGCGCGAATGGTGTCGCAAAAAGGGGCGCCGTCTTTATTGGCTCGGGACTCAATGAGTCAATTTCGTCAGTGACCGTGCCGCGGAACGTCACAGTGGTCGACCGTATCGGCAGCCTGAGTTTGACCGGAGATCTCATCGATCTGGGTACCCTTTATCTCACTAATTCGGCACAAGGATCTTCGAGTGCTTCCGTCTCAGCGAACAACATCTCAATAGTCCATCAAGGACTTATTTCTACCCTTTTGCCACTCGGTACGATTCAGGGCCAACATGACCTTGGGCTGGCGCTTAGTGCGACTGGAAATATCTCTAATGCGGGTACAATTTCGAGTGCTGGGGCGTTGTCCCTCACGGCCGGCGGCTCGTTGACCAATTCATTGCCACGCGGAACACGAGGGTCGCAACCTACCATACAAGCGGCAAATGAGATCAGTCTCGTAGTCGGATCAGGTGGACTCGTAAACTCTGGTTTGATTGCGGTACATAGTGGCGATCTCAACGTTTCTGTCATGTCGCCAGGCACAAATCTAGCGGTCAATGGCGCACATGGAACCTTTCAAGCGCCCGCAGGGGCGATCAATTTTCGATTGCCATCAGTTACCAGCAAATCTAACGTCGAACTTGATGGTGGCGATTATTTGTCTAACCAATTGAACCTGTACGCAGGACAGGGCACAGTCAACGTGAATGCAGGCCAAATTTCAGGCACCGTGAACATAGACGCGGGGGCGGCTCATGTTGTCGCTGCAACCAGCGATTTGAAATTGGGCAGCATAAACTTGTCCGGAGACCCGAGCTTCTATAACACAGCGGGCGCTATAACCCTGGGACTCCCGCTCACGATACAAGGCGCCGGTAGTGGTGCCGATCTTGCTGTCATTGCCGCAACTGATATTACCGCGACTGGAACAGGAAACATTGACGTGAGTTCTAGCAGCCAAAATGGTGGCAACATTCTTTTCATCGCGGGCGCGCAATTTTCATCAAGTCCATCCATTTCCGGTCAACAAAATAACGATTTCAGTGGCTCAACTCTGTCAATTGTTGGTGCATCTAGTACGGGTGGCAAAATTGATCTGACCGGAGCCACAATCAATAACATCACCTCGAGTAGCACCGCGTCCGGTGCCGGCAATATTACGATGGTCGCTTTGGAAGGAACAGGAACTCCCGATGCCGGGGCAGGAACCATTACTTTATCGCCGAGCACCTCGATCATTGCAACTGGCAAATCTGGTGGGTTCAGCGTCTTCCATAACGGCGAGGTCACTCTTATCGCCGGAGCTAGTAGTGGCACGCCTATCACTGCCATAACGACTGGCCCGATTACTACCTACGCGGCGAACGGCGCGTCCAGCGAGGGAGACATCACTATAGCAACAGCGGTTCCGACAATGCAGCCGTTTACGCTGGCAAACAATTCTTCAGGATCAGTGACGGGCACAGCAACTCCTCCAATTTTCGTCGGAGCAATTCAGCCCAATGCGTCCATCTCGACCGGCTCACTAATAGCCGGTGTTACCAGCGTGGGAGGTGGCGCGATTAATGTGTTGGCCGGAAACAACGTGCACATCACAGGTCCCGTTGCGGCTGGCACCATTAACATCGCCAGCAACAGCTCATCGCCGCTTACCACCTCCAGCTCTGGTCCCGTCGTGAATGGCGTCGTCGGTTCAATCAGCTGTGTTGCGTCTTCTCTAACCCTGGACGGAGGAGCAATAACGCTAAGTAATGCAGGGGGAGACATCAACCTTGGCGAGAGCATGAACAATCCGGGCACCAACATTGTATTGGTAGCCAGCGGGAACATCAATACTGTAGGAAGTTCTGCTATAGCGATTAACACGGCTGCACCGACCTACATTGGCGGAACGGTCATCATGGTGGCCGGAGCTCAGCTCAAACAGTCGCTGAATGCAGTCCAAATCGTCGGGGCCGGTGCCGGTGGCAACATCGATCTCGCCGCGGCGCCCGGTATCTCCTCTTTTAATTGCTCTAACGATGACTCGGCTAGCAATCTGGGAAACATTGTGCTGGTGGCGTTCGGTGGGGCTGGCATCGGCAAGATAAATATTCCCAGTGGCGTGACCGTGACTACCAGTGGGTCCCAAACAGGGACGAACGGCAGCGTCACCATGATCGCTGGTGACACGACACCAGGCGATACGGACATCGGCGGCGGTTTCGGCATCACGACGAGCGGCGGTTCCGGTACTGGTGGCAACATCATCCTTGCCGCCGCTACGCCAGTTCTGGGAATTGGCAGCATCGTTGCCGCACAGGATCCGCCCAGTTTCTCTGTGACTGCCGGACATGCAAACGGTGCGATCGTTACCGGTGCTCTGAACGCCGGCATTTCCGGCATTGCGGCGGGCAACGTAGAAGTGCTTGCTGGTACCGACGTCCAAATCGCGGGAGCAGTGACCGGCAACAATATAACCATAAGCAGCAATAGTTCAACGCCCTTTTCCTTTGGCGGCACAGGTCCCGTTGCCAACGGGGTGACTGGTACTGTGACGGCACTTTCTTCGGCGGGCGGTGACGGTGGCTCGATAACGATTGCCAACGCCGGAGGCGATATAAGTCTGGCGTCCAGCCTGACAAAGCCTGGCACCAACCTCACATTCATAGCGAGTGCCAACATCGACACCGCTGGGAGTTCGGGCATACCGATAAACACTAGCTCGGTCAATACGAATGGTGGCAATGTCACTATCATTTCCGGCGCTCAACTGGTTCCTTCCTTGAGTTCGATTCAGATCACCGGAGCGGGCGCCAGCGGGAATATCGATCTCGCCAGTGCCCCTGGCATGACATCTTTGAATACGTCGAGTTCGGCAACCAACGGTAATGGTGGCAATGTGACGTTGATTGCTTTCGGTGGCGCATCCATCGGACAGATATCACTACCGAGTTCTACGACGATCACTTCTGGCGGCGCAGGAACCGGCACTAATGGCAATGTCACTATGATTGCCGGAGACACTACAGCCGCTGATACGGTGATCGGTGGTGGATTTAGCGTAAACACTACTGGTGGAAGTGGAGGCGGTGGCAATGTCACTATCGCCTCTGCCACGCCGGACATGATCTGTACAGGGTGCTTGCCCTCGTCCGCTTCTGTGACGTTAACAAACGGCAGTACAAGTCTAGTCACGGGAATTTTTGGTGGTGGCACCTTACAAGCGGCCGCCATCAGCCTCAGCAATTTGTCGACGTCAAATAGTCTCGCTCAGATTTATTCGATGGGAAATATCGTGTTTGCTCCGGGCAGCATTATCTCGGGTTGTACCGGTTGCACAATTGCTGGTGGTGACCCTGGCTCTACCGTCACTAACGCACCGGCGGGTCTGTCGAACCAAACCAATACTGATATCACGGTCCCTTACTCTTTAGCGGCTGCCAACGTACCTAATCTAGAGATTCAAACCTTAGCCCACGGAAATATCACAATCGGCGACAATCTGAGCAATGCCAGTTCGGAAATGATTGTTGCAGATGGGTCCGGCTCCGTCAGCACGCCGAGCGGCGTAACAATCTCATCGCCATCAATATCTCTGTCGTCGGGTTCAGGCGATATTAATGTGAATGTCACCGGTGTGTCCGCCGTGAATGTTGCGACAATGGGGAATGCAACCATCGGCGCCGATTCAAATATCAGTCTTGGTGCGGCTTATGTGACCGGGACGTACCTCGTGCAGTCGGCTGGAAACATTACCACAACTGCTCCAATCACCGGAGGACGAATAGAGCTACAGTCGAGCTCGACCACCGGCGCAATTACCATCGGTGGAAATATTACTGCCGGCAGCATCGCCCTGACGACACCAGACTCCGGAGCAATTTCAGCCCCGAACCATCTCGCAGGCAGCATTCCGCTTGGTGGCACATTTGGTCTTGGAACGCAGTTCGTTTTGAATGCAGCCGGCACTCGGGGTTATGCTTATTTTGGCGGACAGTTGGTAACGATTGACACCAGCAACAACAGTGTTATTGCAGCGGTACCGGTTAATGTCGGTCCGAATGTTATGGCGGTCGATCCGTCAGGCGCATTTGTTTATCTAGCGGGCGGACAATTGGGTCAGCCCGGCGTCGTGTCTATAGTAAGCACGAGCAGCAATAGTGTAGTGGCGACCATTCAGGTTGGTAATGATCCGCGGGGAATAGCGGTAAATTTATCTGGAACAAGGTTGTACGTAACAAACTGGTCAGGTGGTACTGTCTCTGTCATTCAATTATCCACAGATAAAGTGGTGGCCACTATCCCTGTAGGGTTGGGTCCGGAAGCAATAGCTGTGAATCCGTCCGGAACGCAAGTGTACGTCGGCAATCAGAGTGGCAACTCAGTCTCAGTCATTCAAACGTCTACGAATACAGTTGTGGCGACCATCCCTGGACTGAGCACTCCGCTCGCAATGGCTATGGGCCAATCTGGACGATACCTTTACGTTGGCAATGACGGCAACTTTGTCCATACCGTATCAGTAATCGATACGTCTACTAATAAAATCGTAGGTAACGTGTCATTGCCACAAGGAGCAGTGGGAGTTGATGTCGATCCGTCCGGGACCTTTGTATATGCCTTGGGCGCTAGTGGCAGCCTTTTCCAGATCAGCACTCTTACAAATACCTTGGTAGCCACGGCGAATGGTGTCGGAACTCCCAGGCAACCGGCGGGAAATTTCTTGGGCGCCGTGGGGAATAATGTTACTGCCTATATCGCATATGCTTTGAGTACTGGCGTTTCAATCATCCAATCCCCGGCCCTCATCTCGCCGACTATATCACTGACATCCGGATCGGGTGCCGTCAACGTTGCCGGTTCGCCCACGCTCACAGCTAGCACCACCGGTAATGTCACAATAACCGGTGTCGGCGACGTCAGCATTGCATCGTCGTCTGCCGGTAGCACTTTTATCGTAGGGGCTACCGGCAGCATCATCGGAGCAGGCACAGGCTCGGCAATTACTGCCCCGCAGGTTGCGCTGTCTAGCGTGGGTGGCAACATAGGCGGCAACGCGAGTGCCACCACCCCTCTAGTTGTTAACAGTGGAGGGACTTCGGGTCTGAAGTTATTTGCACAGGCGCTTGAAAGCAACGGCGGCGGCGGAAGCATTAACGTCAGCGATCCCAACAGTGAAGTACTCACCATTTCTGATGCGAGTTCTGCAAGTCATGCATTGACATTATCATCCGGACTCTCGTTGACCATCGCGGGCACGGTTGTTGCCGGTGACAACATAGCCTTGAGCGGCGCATCGGTCACGGCGCAAATAACAAGTGTCTTTCCGGCTGATCTTGATCTGTCTGCGACAACCCCATCGTTGACTATACCGGCGACCGGCGGCACTGTTGTTACCGTTAATTCCGGTGGGTCCATCAGCAGCACCGGGGGCGGCATTTCAATCAATGGCAGCGCTCAAGGTTCTACATCTCTCGGGACTGGGTCGTACGGGCCCGGCAACTATTCAGTCACCATTGCGGGTGGTCCAACCGGATCCCTGACCATTACATCTTCGACGCTTGTTACCCCCGCAGAATGGGTAGCGGCCATTCAGGTACAGGACAATTCGGATCAAACTTTGACTGTTGGCAGCGATAACGCAGCTTCGGGCGGCAATTTCGCGATCACTTCGAGCAATCTTCCTGCTGGTGGCTTCTCAAACATTATCGTTCCGAACAATCCGGCTCCGGTTACAGCCTACGTCTCCGTTGCCAGTCTGCCGACGAATAATCTGACCAATAACGGTGTAATTCAGGCCGCAGGAGGTCAAACCAATATCGTGGTAACTAGTTCCGGCAGTGGCAGCGGTAATCTCGAAATCGCCGGCACAGGGAGTTTTGTCACATCATCGGGCACCTTGACGTTTCAGACGGCCATGGGGGCTTCGAATACGTTAACTATCAGTGATGGCACAAATATTTCAATTACCGGTACGTTGACTATGGTTGCGCCGAATATCGTGGTTGGAGCGTCCGGCAATGCGAGCGCAAGCTTCACGACCGATGGTGGCAGCATCACGATCCAGCCCTCGACTTTGGGAACCGGCGCCATCTCTTTTGCGCCAGGAGGCTCATCCGCTAAGCTGAATTTGAATGGGGCGCCCGTAAGTATTGCGAGCACCGCCGGTACGAGCCTGGAAGCCGGTTTCAACGTGGCGGCTGGAACCTCGCTGTCGATAACAGACACCGGGACGGGCAGCATTTCAACGGCGAGCGGAGCAGGGTTGTCGGCACCTATCATTTCGCTGTCCGCTGCAGGTGGTAACGTTGGAACCGCAGCCGCACCGATTTTTCTCTCGACCCCCGGATCGACCTCGCTCACGGCCAGCGCCACCGCGAATGGTGCCAGCATAAGTGTCAATGCAAACAACGGTGCCCAGACAATTATTGCCAGCAGTATCGTTGCCGATGGGACGGTCACTCTCGCTGCGAATTCGAACAGCGCCTCGCAGATTAGCGTTCCGAACGGCGGCACGATCACAAGCAACACGGCGACGATCACTTTAGACTCATACAATGTGTCGAACAACGGAACACTGACCGCGGCGGCCGGAACAGGCGATCGAATTGTGTTGACAAATACTGGGGGCTCTGCGTTGACATTGAGCGGCGTCGGCATGTTGAACGGAAGCTCGGCGGGAACTGATACTGCCGTAGTCAATGTGCAACTTACCTTAGCGCCCGGAATGAATCAAACGATCGTAAGTGGAAACAACTTGATGCTGTCCAACGTTTCAATGATCACCTCGGATGGCAGCGCAACATTTACCGGCACCGGAAATTATTCCGTCAGCGGGGGAGCGGTCACTTTCACTGGCGCCGGCACCGTCTCGTTTGGCGGCCCGCTCAATCTAAACGCGACGACACTGACTATTCAAGGAGCAGCGCCATCCAGTTCAGGCAAGGTGAACGTGACTGCCGGCATGCTGTCGCTTTCTTTGCCAGCAGCTGGCGACGCGATAACGTCGTCCGTGGAAATTGATCTGGCAGGACAAACGGGCGGGGCGGATATTGTGGACAACGCCGATAGCGGACTAAATGCACCGAGTGTTGCCGTGCTTGCGCAAGAACTATCGATGTTGAAAATTTCGACTGCTGGTTCTACGACCCTTGCAGTGTCTGTGTCGACGGTTGGCTCGCCTACCAGCATTGTTGGCACTGGCGGTGCTTTGGCGGTTGGTACCGTAAATGGTATCACCGGCATATCAATCGGCGGAGGAGTCCTTATCGATCTATCAGCCAGCCACGGAAGCCTCGCTGTAAACAGTTGCATCAATTGTACGCTGTCATCGCCGAGTGTCGGACTCATGGCAGGATCCATCACCGTGAATGCACCGATAACATCGGGAAACGTCAATCTTACTGCAGACACGATCACTAGCAACGGTGCCCTAATCACCGGTAGCTCCTCGGTGAGTATTGCTCCGCTGACTGTAGGGAGGGACATTGCATTCAATGGTAGCGTCGCAGGACAGCTCTCTCTCGACTCGACGCTTCTTTCCAACATTCAGACGCGATTGTTGCTATGCTCTGGTATTGAAGCCAACGGACAGGTCGCCATACCCGGCAACATTACGATTGAGGCTCCGTTCGATGCCGGTGCAGGTTCGAACCAAAACGGGTTCAGCGTACCAGGCGCATATTCGATAGTGTTCGCCACCGATGCTGCGTTTTTCCAGAACGGGCAAACTCTCATGCTCGGGCCCAACGGTATCTCTATAGAAGGAGTTCGTACGGGCAATTGCAGCAGCGCGTCGCTTGCCACTGTAGTTGGGTTGGCAGGGTCGACAGGCAACGGCTTCAGCGTTCAGGCTAACGGTATCACGCTCAATGGCAGCATTACCGGAGTCGACCTACTAACTTTGAGTGCCGGCAGCGGTCAATTCACGATCAACAATACCGTCAACCTAGAGACGAACGCCGGTGGTACGTATAACAGCGTCACGATGTGGAGCACTAATACATCGATGATGGTGGCAGGATCTGCCGCCCCGACTTTTTCGGTGAGCACCGGAGCATTTTCTCTAGGCGGAGGCGGCTTCACATCGGGAATTAACCTCTCGACTGTCGGCGCTAGCGGCGGAAGTGTTTCAATAACTGCCCACGATATCACTGTATCCGGTTCGATTACGACCAGCGGCTCCCCTGGCGCGACTGCTGGCTCTGTAAGCCTGCTTTCCACTGGCACGAATGGGTCGATCAACATTGATGGCAGCATCTCGGCCGGCAGTGGAGCCACCGGCAACAATGTCACCATTAGCGAGATGGAAAATAGCTCGGGTTCCACCCTGAGCATTGGCATCGGTCCCATGAACGGGATTGCTGGGACTGTTACCGGCGGGATTATCTCCATAAGCAACAATGGCACAACCGGCATTATTGTTGCTCAAAACATAGTCGGTAGCCAAATCACCCTGCAGGCGGGCAGCGGCATCATCGGCGGTAGTGGAAGATTGGTCGCCCCTGATATTTCGCTCTCAGCAACCACTAATGGCTGGATTGGCAATCAGGCACAGTCACCGTTATTCATTCAGAGTAGTTTGTCCACACCGGGTACCGTGAACCTAACCGTGACGACCGGTGGGACTGTCGACATCGAGGACGAGCTGCCGAATGATGCGGTGCAGATAAACAACAATCTCGCGCCCTCTACCGGCGGGCAATCGTTTACGCTGACAGCGGCCGGCAATATTTTGTCGAGCCAACCGACAGCATTGGCAATTTCGAGCCAAGAAATTTTTCTTACTGCTAATGGCGGCAATATCGGTGGTAACTCGGCGGCCACAGTACCGCTGTTAGTCAGTAGCGGTGGCGCAGGTGGTTTGACCTTATTCGTAGATGCGACTCACACAAGCGGACAGGGGGGAACCGTCAACGTCTGCGATACCGTTTCCGAATTGGTCACCGTATCGGGGGGCACGTTTGCGAGTAATGCTCTGACGCTGGGATCTGGCAGTACATTTCTTGTTGCCGGACCGGTATCCGCCGGCTCGGATATTAATTTCAATGGAACGGCCTCGACATCGATTACTAGCGTTTTTCCGACCGATCTCGATCTGTCGGCGACAACTGCGGCTCTGTTCATACCAGGCACAACCGGCTCGCTTCTTACTATTTTGTCCGGTGCATCTGTTAGCACCAGCACAGGGACGATTTTTACCAATGGGCAAAGTCAGCCAGGTTCGAACCTTGGTCCTGGATCATATGGAACACCCAACTACTCTGTGTCAATCACAGTCGGGTCTTCGGGCACCCTCACTATAACGCCAACCACTCCCGTCACTCCTGCCGAGTGGATAGCAGCAATACAGGTTCAAAACACCGCGACACAAACACTAAACATTGGCAGCGACAACGCTGCCTCCGGTGGAAGTTTCACGATCACATCTGCCAATGTCCCGGCAGGTGGCTTTACCAATGTTGTGATAACCAACAACTCCAGCGCAGTGACCGCTAATATCGCAGTGCCCATTCTGCAAACCGGTAGGCTGATCAATGATGGAATCGTGCAACCGTCAGGGGCGCAAACCAGCATAACCATCAGCAGTGTTGGCGCGACAACCGGTAATCTGCAGGTGGGTGGAACTGGAAACTTCATAACTGGTGCCGGAAGTGTGACTCTGCAAACCGCATCTGGCGCCGCGAATAATCTAACAATAAATGCGGGGACGAATCTGAGCTTTACGGGAACTCTAACGTTGATCTCCCCAAACGTCATAGTTGGATCGGTAGCCGCTGCGACTGCAACTCTCAGCACGAGTGGTGGAGCTATTACCATTCAGCCTTCGACCAATGCGACTGGTTCGCTGACTTTTGCGGCGGGGGGCAGCAGTGCCGCGCTGAATTTAAATGGTGGGCAAGTAACGACCTTCAGCACCGCGGGGACCGCTATTGAATCGAG
>DATNQY010000349.1:0-16435 GCA_036703785.1 Candidatus Obscuribacterales bacterium | reverse complement strand
GCACCGTCTTTTATGCGCTCGACTTTGCCCATGTCCCGTCCATGGGCCGGGCCTTCGCCGCCGCGCGTGGTGGCAAGCTCTCCGATCGGATGGATGAGCAGATCAGTTTTTTTCACAAGCCAAACTATTTTTGCTTGCCCGTAACAGCAAATTGTTTTGGCCCGAGATACATTTCGAGTTCGTCGACGTGCGCTGTTTCCTCGATGAGAATCTGCTCCATCATCAAACGCAGCGGCGTATTGTCGGCCATTATTTCCATTTGCTTTTCGTATAGCGCCAGATGTTCTTTTTCCATCTCCAGATCTTCGCGAAGCATCTCTTCTATGGTTTGTTCGCCCGGCTCATAGACCTCGTGAACTTTCACCGACGGATGTCCGCCCAGTGCGCAAATCTTTTCACCAAGCTTGATGGCATGCTGCATGGAATCTTCGGCTTGCCTGCGGAACATTTGCACCAGCGGGCCTCTGGTGGGACCAGTGATGATGAACGAGTGGTGGAGGTAGCGAACAATCGCTGCCATTTCGTGTTCGAGGTCGAGGTTCAACGCATCTAGAACCTTCTTTTTGTCCATGAGCTCCTCCAGGCGGCGCTTTATATATACGAAAGCCCACATTATACCTGGAGATGGTGATGCGGTTGCCAAGCCGCTTACGCGCAGTAGCCGACATTGTCCTTTTCACAAACTTGTGATTTCACACCGCCCATGGCAATACATTCCTGCAAGAAGTGGCATCGCTTGCACAAAGATGAACGATGGGGGGCAAATTCCTGCTCTTCTTTTATTTCGTCGATAGTTTTCAAAACCTCGGGCCAGTGGAGACGCACAACCGCCTCGTCCAGCTCGACGGATACCGGCACCAAGCCGTTGCTTTGCAACTGGCAGAACGTGAAGACAAGCTTGTCGAAAGGCCAGCGTCCGCGCAATCTTTGCGCGAGAAAATGTCGAATCAAAAGAGTTGCCGCCGGCCACGCGGGATCAAAAGGCTTGAGCGGTTGCAAATGAAAATCCACAAGCTCGAGTATGCGCTTTTCCGGATGCCACAAAATCAAATCGAACGAGTCTTCCAGATAAGCCTTGCTGTGCACAACGCGCGCGCGCACTTTCAAGCTGACGGCAGCCACCTCGGAACCTTGCGGCTTGTAGGGTGCCTTGATGTAGTGCATCAAAATTCGATAGACAAAACGGAAAGCCTGAATCGTCTTCTCTTGCGCGTCACTATCGTCCTGAGAAACCAGCCTATCGGCCGGCCAATTCTGCCCGAGATATTTTTGAACTTGCGGCAACGTATGAATGCGGGAACGATTGATTTCCGCCAATGCCTTTAATAGGAATCGCTTACATAAGGTACTGAGACGCGTCGGCTCGCCGGCTGTCCCTTGCTTCGAGTGAAACGCAAGCTGATAGGCGCGGCGGCATACACGGAATGTTTCGATCATCGGGGGAGTAAATAGCGTGCGGTCCATAAAAAAGCTCCCTTTGGGAAACCCAGCCGTACATTTGTATGTCATACTAATATATAGTATGACAACAGGTCCGGTCAAATGAAAGATCGTCTTCGGCAATCCGATCGTTCCCGCCAGGTCGGCTGGCCGAAACCCGCATGGCATCTCACTTCTAAGCGATACGAAATATATGCGCCAGGGGTCACATTGTTGACAATTCAAATATACGATACGGTCACAACCGATATAAATACGCCATCCGAGTGATATTCAAAGAGGCAAAATAAAAAAGATCGCATCTTGCTTTTGATCGATGACAAACCACTACATTCGGCACGGTGCGCGGCTTGTGGATATTTTGGGATAATGAAAGTCCGTTCGAACTTTTTGCGGTTTGCTGACGTATTACATACGTCGAGCAAATAGCTTCTTCCACTAAATAAATGAATACAGCTCTCAACCAACGACCATACCCTGTCCTGTCGGTGTCCCAGTTCACCGCCCAAATTAAGGGCGTGCTGGAAAATACTTTCCACGACGTCGCCGTCGTCGGCGAGGTCAGCAACTTCAAGACCCAACCTTCAGGACACTGGTATTTCTCTCTCAAGGATGAAAATTCCACGCTCGTGTGCGCGTGCTTTCGCAATGCCAACGCCGCCATCAAGTTCGATCTGCAAGACGGACTGAAAGTAATCGCGCGCGGCCGCCTGGATGTTTATCCACCTCGAGGCAGCTATCAATTAATAGTGCAAACGATCGAGCCGGTCGGCATTGGGCAATGGCAGCTGGCATTCGATCAATTAAAAGAGAAGTTGGGCAAAGAAGGCTTGCTCGAGGCAGCACGCAAACGCCCGATTCCATTGATGCCTCGCAAAGTCGGCATTGTCACGAGCACAAAAGCTGCTGCCCTTAGAGATGTGCTCACTGCCCTGCGTCGCCGCAATCCCAACGTGCAGGTGGTGATTGCGCACACGCGCGTGCAAGGCGACGGCGTGGAAAATGAGATCGCCCAGGCAATCAAAGACATTCAACAAATTGACGACATCGAAGTGATGCTCGTGGTCCGCGGCGGCGGATCAATAGAAGATCTCTGGTGCTTCAACACGGAAGTGGTGGCACGCGCTGTCAGCCAATCGCGCATTCCGGTAATCTCCGGAGTCGGTCACGAGACGGACATAACCATATGCGATCTCGTCGCCGATTTGCGGGCGCCTACTCCCACTGCCGCGGCAGAGCTCGTCTCTCGGGGCCGGGCAGAGCTTTTGCAACGCTGGTCCAACGTCACGCGGTTGTTGTTTGCCGGCATGGAGCACAAGCTCACTTCCGCCCACCGCAATTTGGAAAGGCTCAACCCGCGACATGCGCTATCGCGGCAACAAGAGAAGTTGAACAAGCTGCAACTTCTGCTTGCCGGCAGACAGCAGCGACTTGTCACTGCCATGGACAATATCACGCAGCGACGCGAAAGCACGCTGCACCGTCTCGATGAAAAATTGAAAGCGCTCAGTCCGCTCAACGTGGTGCAGCGCGGTTTCGCCATCGTGCGCAAACCCGACGGCACGGTGGTGCAGGACGTTTCTCAAGTAAAGCCGGGCGACCTGCTTGAAGCATGGTTGCACAAGGGTAAATTGCGCCTGAAAGTCGAAGAATGTCTCGAGGACTGGCAATCATGAGCGACCAACCCGAGCAATTGCGCATTTCATTGGGCGACGGCCCAGCCCAGCAGACAAGCAAGCCAAAAACGGCCAAAACTGCAGACGAAGCCGAAGCCCGCAAGGCGCAAAGCGCGAATCACATTTCCAGCACGCAAGCCCGCCAACCGAAAAGTCCACAACCGTCCGATGGAGCGAACACTATGCCAGAGTCCACCACCAAATCCGCCGATTTCGAGACCATGCTTGCCGAGCTGGAAAAGGTCGTCGGACAGCTCGAAGGCGAGCTCAAACTGGAAGAAGCGCTGGCGCTTTTCGAGCGCGGACTCGGTCTGAGCCAGGACTGCGAGAAGCTTTTGAAAGCCGCGCAGCAAAAAATCGAAGTGCTCAAACGCACCGGCAGCGGTATAACAACAGAGCCTTTCGCCGAAGAGTCCGAGCCTGTGGTCTGACGCAAATTCCACGCATAACCACACCAGCGCTGACGATTTAATCATGCAGCCTCAGGGAACAATCTTGACAAGGTTCTCAGAGAGTCTGCCATGCGCCGTTTTGCCTCATTTTGGCTTGCCTTATCGTTGTCTCTTGTCGCCGTCGCTCAGCCGCCGCGCGCCGGCGCTGAGACCAGCGACGCCATGCCCGCACCTATAAAGCCACCGCCCGGTGTCACGCGCGAGCAAATCGAAAAGCACAACACCATGGCCAAACTGGTGCACCAGGCGTACGTCGACATCAAAGCCCGGCGCTGGTACTCAGCAGACGCCGAACTCAAAGACGCTCTGGCAGTCGATCCGACCTGCGTTGAAGCACACCTCGACCTGGTCGTCGTTTTCTGCGCCATGCAAAAATACGACGAAGCGGCAAGCGAAGCGGACTGCGTCATCAAGCTCGAGCCGCGCACGCCGCGCGGCTATATGTCCAAAGCAGCGGTGCTTGAAGAGCGCGGCGACTTGAAGGGCGCCCTTACGGTCATGGAGAAAATCATCCAGCAGTTTCCCCAGATGCCCGACCTCGCCCTGCAGAAATCGAAAGTGGCGCTGCTGAAAAAAGAACTGGCCAATGAATCCATTGTTAGCAAGAAAGGTGCCAATTGCTCGGAGGACTTCTTTGACTTTGTCACCACCGGTGGTGTCAAGAAATGGACGCCGGACAAGTTTCCACTAAAGGTGCATGTTCCGAATGATCAAGAAGCGGCTCAAGTTAGCGGTTACAAACCGGAATTCGGCGTGGCTTTAAAAGAAGCGTTCAACACCTGGCAAATCGATTCCAGCGAGCAAGTGCGGTTTGAATTCGTCGATAATGCGGCCGATGCCGCCATCGATTGCCAATGGGTTTCCGATTCCACCAAGTTGACCAACTCTTCTGAAGCCGGCGAAGCACGCGTCAAAGCCAGCCCGCTTACCGGCATCGAACATGCCGACATCAAGCTGCTCACGGTTGCCGTCGGCAAGAATGCCTGGAAAACTCCCAGCACAAGCGATGTCGAACAAGTTTGCCTGCATGAGATAGGACACGCGCTCGGACTGAGCGGACACAGCCCGAATGCGCAGGACATCATGTATCCGTCGGAAGAACTGAGCGCCGATGCACGCAAGCTTACCGAGCGCGACTTGAGAACGCTCGCTCATCTCTACGACCCGCAGGTGGTTCCTTCAGCGCGCCCGGGCAGCGTCGAAGACGTGGCGACGCTTAACGCGCAAGGCATAGAACTTGCGAAACAAGGCGACTACACAGGCGCTATGCAGAAGTTCGAGAGCGCGTACAAGTACGATCCAAAGTCGCAACCGCTGAAACAGAACATATCGTGGTGTCTGAGCAAACGAGCAGCGGACTTGGCCAAAGACGGCGATTACCAAGCCGCGCTTTCATTTTTGCAGCGAGCACTGGCAATGCAGGGCGAGCGCGGCGACGTCACCATGCGCACAAACATCATGCACAATCTGGTGATCGTTTACAAACGCTTGGACCGACCGGCAGATGCTCAAGCTGCGGAAGATTCGCTGCAAAAGCTGACCATGGAAAAACCGGCGAAACCTTAGCGATTAAATTCGCGCCCGTTCGATTTTGATCTTCGTATCACACTCGCTGAGGTTGTCACCAAGGTCACGGTAGAGCTGTCCAACCGATGAGAAGTTCGGATTTACGGTTTCCTCGTACGCCCGCCGATTGGAACTAAGCAGCTCGCTTGTTGCCGCGACCTGTCCGTTTGTAGGCTTTGCGCGTGCTCGTTGCGGTTTTGCTCTTGCGCGTTCTGGTTTTACCCTTGCTTGCTCCCACATTCTTGCTGCGCGATGTGGTGGCGAGTTTTGTGCGGTCTTTGTTTTTGCCGATTGCACTGGTTTTAACGCGGCGTTTCAATTGTTCTTTGCGCGCGCGAATCTGTTGTCCAAGCAGCTCGAGATCCGTGTCCGTCTTCTTAAGTTCGGGCAACAGCTTCGATTCTTCTTCTTTGACGTGGTGTTTCACCAGATCGCGCACCACCATCATTTTCGCTTTGAGCTTTCGCGGTGAGGCATCGGCAGCAGCGAGATCAGCCAGAGCCATTTTCAAAACGTGGTGCTCTTCTTCGGCTTCGTCTGCGCCCTGGACAACTTTGTCCTTATCGGAATTCTCGAGTATGGGATAAACGAGATCTTCTTCCACAGATGCATGTATGGAAAGCTCTTCAATGATTTTGTTCATGAGTGCTTTCTTGTTGCCATCGCTCGCGAGAAATTCGTTGATCAACATTTCTACTTTGCGGTGATCGGTTTTGAGCAAGTTAACGGCATCTGTTTTTCCGGACTCGAACATCAACTCGACCTTGTTGATGATTTCGTCTACGCCCTTAGTCATGGTCGCTACCTCATCGTTGTGTACTTTCCAGGTAATGAAGAACGTGAGGCGAATCGGTTCCTTCCGTACCACGCAAAAAAGCCGTCGCTTTCGCGACGGCTATAGAGTGTTTGGCAATTTGCTCGCGAAGTTTAGGCAGTGACGGCGTTGTGTTCCACCACTTCGACCATGAACTCCGCTTGCACTTCCGGCGCCAGGCGCACGGTTGCTTTGTAGCTGCCCAGAGCATTGATATCTTCGGCGGTTTTGACCGCGCGCTTGTCGATGTCATGCTCTGCGGCTTTGCTGAGAACCTCAGCGATTTGCTGAGTGGTGACTTTACCGTAGAGGCGACCGCCTTCTCCGGCTTTGGCTTCGATGCGAACGGTGGCGATGCCTTGAATTCGCTCAGCCAGAGCCACGGCAGCCTGATGCTGCTCTTCGGCTTTCTTGCGCAGCGCTTCCAAATCTTCTTCGCGCTTCTTCAGCGCGCCGGGGCTGGCGACGACAGCCAATCCTCTGGGCTGCAGGAAGTTGCGGAAATAACCAGGCGCCGCCTCAACAACGTCGCCGGCTTTGCCTAGCGCTTGCACGGGCTTTTGCAGAATAACCTTCATACGTACTCCGAAAATATTGCCTTGATTCGATGCGCGGGTAGCCTGCGGCAGCGGCCACGGCCCCCTAAACCACCAGAATTAGGCTTAGGAACGAATATAGAAATTTACCATGACTTGGGGCGCAGGCAGGCGTGTGTTTTGACGGTATTAATGATCTGACACCAAAGAGCAGGCTTACGCCGGCCGCTACAGGTTCACATGCGCTCGCGGAACATGCCGCGCACGCCGGAGGGATCGGTTGAAAAGCCGAACCGGCGATAAAACGAATCCGTGCCGGGGTCTGCGTAGAGAGTGACGAGAGGAATCTCATATTGGTCGAGCTCTTTTAACAGCTCACCCATGACAAGGCGACCGATTCCTTTGCGTTGATGGCTGGGGCGCACTGCGACATCCCAAACGGTGGCGTTAAACACATGATCGCCTGTGGCCCGGGCAAAGCCCACCAGCACGCCGTTTTCCCAGGCACTGACTACCGCCAAACTGTTGAGCAGCGCGCGTGAAATCAGCACCGGCTCGCGTCGACTCCAGCCGACAGATGCGCAAAGTTCCTGAACGTCCCGAGGCGGCACGCATTTGTCGTGGCTGATTCGGATGTTCTTCAGGACGTCGTCGTCCTTAGAACCGTCTTGCTTCTTCCAAATGCCCGAAAGGACCAAGTGCGTGCTCCTTCTTACGTCGATATTAGCAGCTGGGGTCGATACAAGAGCGACGGAAAACCGCTAATTTAGGTGCCTTGCCTGTCCAAAACGGTCACAGATTCCACGTGGTACGTTTGGGGAAACATATCGACAGGCTGAATTCGCTTAGTTTTATACCCGTTATCCTCAAGAATTCTCAAATCGCGAGCCAGTGTGGCTGGGTTGCAACTGACATAGGCGATACGCCGGGGAGCCAGCGCCACCAGCGCGCTCACCAGGCTCGGGTGCAGTCCCTTGCGCGGCGGGTCGACAACAATCACATCTGCTTTTACGCCCTGCGCAACCAGCCGCAGCGCCTCATCCTCGACTTTCGCCTCGATCAATTCAACGTTGTCAATGCCGTTTAACCGGCAATTAATGGCTGCATCCTGCACGGCCGCCGGCCATTCTTCGATGGCGAACACACGTTCGGCTATCGCAGACAACCACAGCGCCATGGTGCCGACACCGCTGTAAGCGTCGATCAAAAGTGGCACCTTTGGCAAACTCATCGGCTCGCCGCTTTCACCCGCGCGATCAATTACCGCCGACAGCAGCTGATCCAACAAAACAGCCGCCTGCTTGGAATTGACTTGGAAGAAACTGGTGCTGGATAGCTGGTATTTAATGCCGTGACGCAAAAGCTCAGGCGCCCAGTTGAGATTGCTGCGCAGCACTTCGATCAAATGCGAATCGCCGGCCAAGCTTACAACCTGATCGCCCATGATGCGATTACCGCGCGTGCTGTTGAAATTGGCGCAGACGCCCGCTGCTTCGGGAACCTCACGCAATATTTCGGCAGCTACCGCCTGCAATTGTTTGGTTAATGGCGCATTGTCGGGAAGATCGTTAACAACGAGCGTCACCAACACGCGGTTGGCCGCGAAGCTGTAACGCATTGCAATGTGACGCAGCAAGCCGGCGCCCGTTTGTTCATCGTAAGTGGATAGTTTGTGCTTCTGTGCAATCTGCTTGCAGGCATCCAGTGCCCGATCGAGCGGCTCCGGCTGTACGGGGCAGTGCTTGATATTAACCAGCTCGTGCGAGCCTTCTTTGTAGTAGCCGGCCAGTATGCGGCCGGTGGCGGCCACGGAATCCACGGGAAACTGCACCTTGTTGCGGTAGAACAGCGGATCTACCGCGCCGATTGTAGGCAGCACCAAATCCGGTGACAACTTGCCGATGTGCTTGATCGCCTGTCTGAGAATGTCAGCTTTGGCTTCCAGTTGCGCTGCGTAATCCACATGCTGCCACTGGCAGCCGCCGCAGACTTTGAAAATTTTGCATGGCGGTTCAACACGCACGGCCGCTGGTTCGATCACAGTAACGACCGCACCGCGCGCGAAGTCTTTGCGCACATCAAAGAGCTTGACCTCGGCGAGATCGCCGGGAGCCACGCGGTTGACGAACACGGGAATGCCAAGATCGCGCGAAACCCCCTCACCGCCCGGTGCAAGCGAAGCAATGCGCAACTTATGTGTCTCGCCTTTCTTCAATGAAACGAGCGCTCCTGCGACGCCAGGCGCCTGTTGATTGAGCTGGAAAGCGCATCCAGGCAATGCTGCGTTTGCACTCGATCGCCGCGTCGGGCGCTGTCTTCGACGTGCAAAAACTGGCGGCGCAAGTCGCCGGCGTACAAGCCCTTTTGCTCCAGCGAGGAAATGCGCACCAAAGTGTAAGTTCGCCTGTCACGCAGGGGACCTTTGACGATGCCGAGTTGTCTAGTCATGTCCTCGTAGGACAACGGCGCATAGTCTTTCGCCAACGGATTGGCACGGCAGGCCGTAAGGCGAGCCGATTTGATCACTTCTTCGCCGGTAAGCGCGCCCTGAGCAAACGCGGCCACGGATGAGACAGGCACGGCGACCTGCCAGAAATTCCCGGAATCAAAAATCTGATAAAACGCCACCACTACCTTTTCCACCGAAGGTACCGATTGGTGGATGGCGTGCGCGATCAGCACCGCGTCGATCTGGCAATCATACGGTTGGGCGTCAGGGTCGCGATAGACAGCGATAGCAGCGGCGCCGGCAGTGGTAGTTATATTGATGTGGTGCCGATAATACGTGGGCACCAGATTGGCGGACTCGATGGCGGCACGAATTCGCTCCGCAACCGAATCGTGGGCGGCATATACGGGAGCAAACAACTGTCCGGAAAGCAAGATTCCGAAAATTATTGCTCTTAAGCCCGACACGCGTAATAACACCGGCAACTCCAAAAGATTCATCTAATTTTATCGCGAAGAGATGAACTATTCACAGCCGGAATGCGTATTAACTGATAAGTTCTATAGCTCCAAGAGGCAACTCGACATGTCACCGAAGCCAATCAGCCTCGTTCATACTTCCGATATTCATCTTGGCTCCGGCGAAAGTCACGGGCGCATTAATCCTAAAACCGGGCACAACGTCCGCTTCGAAGATTTTGTATCGGCTTTTTCGCGATCGGTGGACTTCGCCATCGAGCAACAGGCGCACATTTACCTGTTCAGCGGCGACGCCTACCGTAATGCCGCCCCCGAGCCGATGTATCAAAAGGCATTCGCCGATCAGCTCAGGCGGCTATCACAGGCCGGGGTGACGACGATTTTATTGGTCGGTAATCACGATCAAATCCTGAAATCAAGCGGCAGCCATTCGATGTCCGTGTTTCAAAGTCTTGCCGTTCCCAACGTGATTACAATCGATCAGCCCAAACTGCTGACCATTGATACCGCTCACGGTGCATGCCAGCTGATCGGCATACCGCACGTCACGCGACATCTGTTGATGACCCATGAGAAGTACGCCTCGCTGCCGGCAGCCGAAATTGAGAAGACGATGGTCCGACACGTGGGAGATATTCTGCGCTCCTTTTACGATCAGCTCGATCCACAACTGCCCACGATCGCCACCGCGCACATGATGGTTGACAGAGCACGCGCTGGCGCCGAGCAAGAACTCATGGTCGGATATTCCATGACGTTTCCAGTCGATCTGTTCGTAGACCCCCGCATAGATTACGTTGCGCTCGGACACGTTCATGGGCACCAGGTCTTACGGCGCTCCTCGCCTGCCATTGTCTATGCCGGCTCAATCGAACGTGTCGACTTCGGCGAAGCGGATGAAGACAAAGGATTTGTCCATGTCCTGCTTCAAAGGCAAGATACGCGTTATCAGTTTCATTCGCTGCAGCCGCGTCCCTTTATCACCGTCGAGCTTGACGTCTCTAGCTGCAAAGACCCGACGGCGCAGCTTGTCGAGAAGATAAAACGCCACGTGGTCGCCGGCTGCGTCTTGCGTGTGCGGTTCGAAATCACCGAAGAGCAAGCCCCGCACCTCGATGAATCAGCGATTCGCGAAGCGGCGCAAGGCGCATTATCGCTACAGATCAAACCCCACATCGCCTATCATCAGCGAACCGTGCGCATGCCGCAGCTTACCGAATCTTCCGTCGTCGCACCATTAAACGCGCTTTCGACCTACCTTGATCAAGTGGCGCCCGAACGCAAAGATGTGCTGCTTGAACGCGCGGCCGATCTTTGTAGACAGCTTGATTGCGACCAGTCTACGTGAGCATCCGGCGCCATCTACCTTTCATCGTCAGCATCACTAATGTGCTACATTAGCCATCGGCGAACACACGTGTTTTAGGACTGGAGGAAACTTTGGCTATGAGGCCCCGCACGTATCCGTGGCAGCGTGTGACGTCCAGTCTGGTTTCGCTATTGCTTGCCTCTGCATACT
This sequence comes from Candidatus Obscuribacterales bacterium, assembly GCA_036703785.1. Taxonomy (GTDB): domain Bacteria; phylum Cyanobacteriota; class Vampirovibrionia; order Obscuribacterales; family Obscuribacteraceae; genus JADYXS01. The sequence continues at coordinate 5,504 of DATNQY010000349.1, read as the reverse complement.
CATGCCAATCGGCGACTATAGCCGCGCCGATGCCGGAAAAAAGCGGGCTTCCGCCGGCCGCCGCTATAAAAGACAAAGTCGCACCCATAAAAATCGGATTCGTCACTTCGTTGTCGGGTGTTGCAGCCGGAAGCGGTCGCGAACTACTGAGCGGCATCCAGCTTTATCTCGAGCAAGTCCACAACCAAATTGCTGGACGTCCGGTCGAACTTATCATCGAAAGCGACGACAGCAGCCAGGCCATCGCCAAAGCAAAGATTCACAAATTAGTTTCGGTAGATCACATTGATTTGCTGGATGGCATTCTGCTGGCGAACATCGGCTATGCCGTGGCACCGATCGTGGATGAATACAAATTGCCCGCTGTTTATGCCGTATCACCAGGCGACGAGCTAACAAAACAAAAGCATTTCGATTGGGTTGTGCGCACGAGCTGGAGCGCCAGTCAGCCGTCTAATCCGTTCGGGGACTATGCCTTCAAAACACTCGGCTACAAAAGAGTGGTGACATTTGCCCTCGACTATCCTTTCGGTTGGGAAGTTGCCGGTGGATTCCAGAAGTCGTTTGAAGAAGCCGGTGGCAAGGTTGTTCAAAAGTTGTGGGCTCCCATCGGCATGCGCGACTTCGAGCCGCTGCTGAGGAAAATACGCAAGGACGCCGATGCCGTGTTTGTGGTGACCACCGTCGGGGCAGCTCCGATCTTTCCGAAGCAGTACGCGCAGTTCGGTCCGCGTCTGCCAATTATCGCCGGTGGTACCAGCTTCGACGAGAGCGTGCTCAGTCGTGTCGGCGACGAAGCCGTCGGCGCCGTCAGCGCGCACATTTATAGCGCAGCGCTGGACACACCCGAAAACAGAAAGTTTGTGAAAGCATATCGCGCCAAATTTAACGGCATAGATCCATCTTGCTTTGCAGAATGTGGATATACTTCCGGATTGTGGATCGGCAAAGCAATTGAATCGCTCAAGGGAAAAACAGACGACAAGCAAAAGCTGTTGGCGGCGCTGAAAAAAGTTCAGCTCACTGATGCCCCGAGAGGACCGCTCAAATTAGACGACCGCGCCAACCCGATTGAAAATGTCTACGTGCGCAAAGTCGAGCGCGTCCATGGTCGGCTGGAAAATTCGGTGTCCCATACATTCCCCAACGTCTCGCAATTCTGGAAATGGAACCCTGAGGAAACTATCAAGCAACCATCGTACAGTCCCGACTATCCCCCTTGCAAATACTGCAATCAGTAAAACGTCGCTTTAAAAAAGGATTTCTCAATGAATGCAAATCCGCAAAAACGCGGGCAAAAGTGGCACCCGATACTAGCGGCGGTGTCACTGATGGTAATTCCGATGTCCGCGACAATATTCAGCGTCGGCAAGGCGGCGACTCCGCCTGCTGCCGCACCGATCAAAATCGGATTCGTCGCTTCGCTGTCCGGGGTGGGCGCAGATCCCTCCAAAGATATGGAGAACGGCATCAGGCTGTGGTTGGAGCAATGTCACGGTAAAGTCGCCGGCAGAGACGTGCAGCTCATCGTGGAAAACGACGAGAGCAACCCGGCGACAGCGGTGGCGAAAGTAAAAAAACTCGTCGATCAAGACAAAGTGGATGTGCTCGACGGATTGCTGCTGGCCAATATCGGCTACAAGGTGGCGCCTGTAGTTGAAGAAGCCAAAATGCCGATGATTTACGCCGTATGCGCTTCCGACGATCTCACCCAGCGCAAACGCTCGCATTGGATTGTGCGCACAAGCTATACGTCGAGCCAGGCATCGCATCCATTCGGCGAATATGTGGCGAAAAAATTGGGCTACAAGCGGGTGGTCACTATAGGCATGGACTACCCTTACGGCTATGAAACGGTAGGCGGGTTTCAAGACGCCTACGAAAACTCCGGCGGACAAGTTGTCCAAAAGCTATGGGCACCGCTTGGATTTAGAGACTTTTCCCAACAGCTCTCAAAGATCCGTCCTGACGCTGATGCCATCTACCTGTGCACTACCAGCGCCGCGGCCGAATTGTTCCCACATCAATACAAGGAGTCCGGATTGAAGCTTCCGATCGTCGCCTGCAGCTCGAGCTATGATGAGGTAATCCTGCCTCATCTGGGCGACGACGCTCTCAATGCAATCAGCGCGGCAAATTACAGCGCAGCGCTCGACAATGCCGCAAACAAAAAGTTTGTCGCCGAGTATCGGGCCAAATACCAGGCTGATCCTTCCGGCTATGCAGCCGACGCCTATGTCAGCGGGCAGTGGATCCAGAAAGCCATCGAAATACTCAAGGGCGACGTTTCAGACAAAACCAAACTTCTTGCCACTCTGAAAAAGGTCGAACTGAAGGATTCGCCGCGCGGACCAGTTAAACTCGATGACTTCGGCAACGTGGTTGAGAACATCTACGTGCGCAAGGTCGAAAAGAAAAGCGGCAAGCTGCAGAATACCGTCATTGCCACCTTCAAAGACGTATCGCAGTTCTGGAAGTGGAATCCGGACGACTATCTGAAGCGCCCTGCATACAGTCGTGATTATCCGGCGTGCAGCCACTGTCAGTAAATAGGGCCACGCACGCGTCGCCCGACAAAAGCGGCGAACTTTTATGAACCGGGGTCGATGCTGGCGGTTTGCGGAAATGCTCGCAAGGTTATGTCCACATTCTGCTTCTTGCCGCTGTGCATTACGTGCAGAGTAAGAATGTTGCCCACCTTATGTGACCGAACAATCTTCTGAACTTCGCTTGCTGTTCGTACCGGTTCGTCATTTACCGTTTCGATCAGATCGCCCACGGTGATTCCTGTGCCTGCGGCAGGACCGTCAGTAAGCACCTTCGCTACAACCACTCCCTCCTGCTTCTGGGAGAGTCCATCATTGGCAGCCAGTTGGGGATCGTAATCCATCATGGATAAACCCAAATAAGGATGCAGGATCGGTCTGTTATTCAGAATGGCGTCCACCGCGTCCCGCGCCGAATCAATGGGAATGCTGAAGCCGATGTTTTGCGCGTCAGTCCGAATCGCCATGTTGATGCCAATCACATCGCCATTTATATTAAGCAATGGACCGCCGGAATTGCCTGGGTTGATAGCGGCGTCCGTTTGAATCAAATCGACATTATTATTGAGGTCGGCCAGCGAGCGCCCGATCGCGCTGACGATACCGAGGGTGACTGTATGACTGAGTCCCAATGGCGTGCCGATTGCAATAGCGAAATCGCCGGGACGAACCGTCCTGCTATCTCCCAGATGCACGGTGGGCAGCCCGCCTGCGTCTATCTTGACGATGGCGATGTCGCTATAGGCATCGTGCCCGACGACACGTCCGGTGAAAACGCGATTGTCATTGAGCGTAACCTTGATATTCTCAGCATCCTTCACGACATGATTATTGGTGAGGATGTAACCGTCAGAACGAATGATCACGCCCGAACCTGAGCCATGCGCCTGCAGATGCGGTTCTGCCTCGTGGGCGATTCCTTGTCCTGATTTGGATTTAAATAGATCCAGCAAACCAAGGTCGTTTACATCTTTGGGAACGATCGTGGTATCAATGCTTACCACTGCCGGTTCGACGTGTGAAACGACATCGGCAACCGGACTTTGCGATGAGCGCGCGAACATGACCAGCGGCCGGCCCGGCGCTGACGCCATCTCATGCGTTGGCCCTGAGCCGGCAAGTATCTCTCCGGACAGAAACGCAACAGTAGCGACAAAACAACAAATCACAAGCCAAGGCGTACCTGGCGGTTTCTGCGGAGCAAACGTAGATCTATCGCTGGTCTTAAATGTATTCAAAATAAGCACACTAGGTCGCTTTTTACTTGCCACCTAGGCGACCGCAGTATGCCGAATGTTCCAACCTGGGAGCTAGTGCGGCAATCCGAACACGTAATACACGAGGCACATCGCCGCCAGCACTATGGAGCCCGGACGAAGCTCTCGGGCTCGTCCAGAAAGCAGCTTGAACAGCGGATAGAGAATCAAGCCGGCGGTCAGTCCGTTGGCTATGTTATAGCTGAACAATATCATCACGATCGTGGCGAATGCCGGCACCAGTTCGGTTAGATCCTCGAAATCTACCTTAGTAATGGATTGGATCATGAGCAATCCGACGAACATAAGCGCAGGGGCGTAAGCAAATTTCAACTCCTGCAGAGGTTCAATCAGCGGAACAAAGAACAAAGACAACGCGAAGAGGAGCGCCACCACCAATGCAGCCAGACCGGTGCGGGCGCCTTCACGAATGCCGGCCGCTGACTCGATGAACGCCCCGCTTGTGGATGAGCCTACCAACGAGGAGAACACGCAGGACAGGGAATCAACCAGCATCGGCTTCTCAATATTGGGCAAGTTGCCGTGCTCGTCCGTCATCCCTGATGCGGCGCCGACTCCGGCTAGAGTTCCAAGCGTGTCGAGAAAACTCATCAAAAACAAGGTGAGAAGTATCGGGAAGAAATTGACCTTGAGGGCGCCCCCAATATCCAGCTGGAAAGCCAGGGGCACAAGGCTGTACTCGCCTTGAAACGGCAGCGCGACAATAGCTTTGGGGGCGTGGGCGAATCCCAGTGCAATGCCGAGGACCGCATTGACACCCATTCCAATCAGGATGGCGCCCCTTACCTTGCGCAACTCCAATACGGCAATGAGCACGAATCCAAAAATCGCCAGCAGCACCTGGGGATCGTGGAAATCCCCAATTTTTACCGGAACCGGCGGCGCTTTCAGCAAATTCGAAGGGCTAATGGACAGTGCCGCAGCGGGCATGCCGGCCGCGCCGCTGGTGATAATACCGGTTTGGTACATCCCGATGAATGTCAGAAACAGCCCGATGCCTACTCCGAAGCTATGCTTCATGCTTGTGGACACCGACTCGGCAAGCCACGACCTGATCCTGGCCAGCGACAGAGCCAAAAAGCCCAGACCGCTCAAGAACACAGCTCCCAATCTTACTTGCCAACTGATGCCCATGGTGGCAAGACCGAATGCAATAAAGGCGTTTTCGCCCATATAAGGCGCGACGGCGATCGGCAAGTTGGCATACAGCGCCATTAACAAGCAGCCGAACACCGCAGTCAAAATGGTGGCCATGGTGCTGGGCCCGATGGGAAAACCGGCGAAAGCCAGGATCGCCGGATTGACGACGATGATGTATGCCATCGTAATGAAGGTCGTCAACCCACCGAGCACTTCCGTGCGAACATCGGAATTTCTTTCGGCTATGTGAAAATATTTGTCCAGCAAGCTGAGCATACGCCAATTGTACATAAGGGTATCGCACACCGAACGCCACAATCCTTGACAGCCCGCATCATTTACTATTTAATGATCGAAGCGCCCGAGTGGGCGCGCTCTGGTGGAGTACACGATGGTCTGGGCGCTGGTGGCACTGTGCATGGTGACAACCGTAGTTGTTATCTGCCTGCTTGTGCAAGAACGCGCCAAGCGCGTGCGTGCTGAGCGAATAGCAAAAGAAGTTGAAGAACTTGCCCACTATTTGGAGCGCAATCGGATTGCG
>DATNQY010000348.1:0-7680 GCA_036703785.1 Candidatus Obscuribacterales bacterium | reverse complement strand
TGAGCCCGGCACAAGCATTGAGCTTGCTCTGCATGATGGCTCCAAAATTGTCCTAAAGAAATTAGGAGAGGATTACGATCCAACTGATCGTCGTCAGGCTCTGGCGGCAATAAGTGAGGCTAAGCAGGCGCAGCATCTTTTGACGGGGTTGCTCTTTCTCGACGAAAGCAGACCCACGCTTCAGGAATTGCTGAATTTGACTGACGAGCCGCTCAGCCGGTTGAGCGAAAGCAAGTTGAGGCCGCCCAAGGAGGCGCTGGATCAGATTATGCGGTCGCTTCAATGATGCCTTCGACTCTACTCGCAATCGGCACCTATTCAAAAAATTAAGAACAGACCAATTCGCAGAGGAACCATGCATACTGACAATCCATCTTTGACAATAGTCAATCCCTTTAGCAGCAGCATGGCTGCTCTGGCTGGTCAATTAGGAGGGATGTATGGCTAGAGTTTCTGTAACTTCTCAGCCTGAGAAAGGTTTTCGGCAGATGATCTCTGCTGGCGACAACCGGTGGCTCAGCGATGCCACCAAGGACGAAGGCGGATTAGGCGAAAATCCTGATCCGCACGAGTATTTGCTCGGCGCCTTAGGGACCTGTACCGCTATGACGCTGCAGATATTCGCACAACGTAGAGGTTGGGATCTGGGTGAAGTTGAAATCGAACTCAGCGAAACACGCGTGCCCGACCCGCAAGAGCCTGGCAAGCACATGTCGGCAATTACGCGCGATATTAAAGTCGCCGAAAGTTTGAATGACGAGCAGCTACAGACGCTGCGTCGCATCGCGGACAAGTGCCCGATCCACAAACTGATTACAGGGCACAAAACAGTCACGACAACCTTGGCATCCAAAAGCAATCTTGCCGCTTCGACCAAGGCAGCATCCTAATTGGCGAAACTCGGAGGGACTATGACCATTCATACGCAGCGAGTTTACGATCACTCACAAGCTCAAGGACATTTGTTCTTGGTGGATCGCGTGTGGCCGCGAGGGATTACCAAAGAAACGCTGTCGGACGCAGTCTGGGTGAAAGACGTCGCCCCAAGTACAGCGTTGCGAAAATGGTTCGGTCATGATCCGAGTAAATGGAATGGCTTTTTGCATCGGTATTTCAAAGAACTGGACTCCAACACCGATGCCTGGAAGCCAATACTGCAAGCAGCCAAGCATGGCTCTGTGACTCTTTTGTACGGCGCTAAGGATGAAGAACACAATCAGGCGGTTGCATTGAAGTCATATCTTGAACCGAAGTTGAAGCGCAAACGCGCCTAAGGTAGTTAGTCAGGCGGAGGCGGGAAAATCCATGGCGACAATTACAAAACCAACCACCCATATCGTCAAGCTGAAAGAGCGGCACGAGGTCGCGTATCGAACATTGTGCTTTACGCTTGAAAGGCCCAATGACTTCAAGTTTACTGCTGGTCAGTTTGCCGAAATTGGCATTGTAGACAATGCCGAATTGCAAAATGAGATGCTAGCGTTCTCCATGGCGAGCGCGCCAGACGAGGCCGATCTGATGTTTGCAACGAGGCTGCGCGGCGGAAATTTCAAACACACTCTTGAGACTATGCCAATCGGAGCTACCATCAAGTTAGAAGGACCTTTCGGTAAGTTCACGCTTGATGAATCTACGCGCCCGGCCGTTTTCATTGTCGGAGGCATCGGAATTACGCCGGTTCGAAGCATTCTGGTGCATGCAAGTAAGCAGCATGTCCAACGCGATCTTGTCTTACTTTATTCAAATCGGCGTCCTGAAGATGCTGCCTTCTTGCAAGAGTTAGCATCGCTGCAAAAAGACAATCCGCGTTTTCGCTTGGTCGCTATTATGACTGGCGTCGATAACGCAAGCCATTCTTGGGGCGGCGAAACTGGACACTTGAATTTCAATACAATTGCAAATCACACCCGGCACTATTCGCAGCCTTTGTTTTACATAGCCGGTTCTCCGCGCTTTGTGAAGGCGTTTCGAGAGCTGCTGCTTACAAATGGCATCCCAAAACAAGATCTTCATTCGGAAGATTTCGCCGGATACTGAGTACGCGGAATGGCGATGGACATTTCCAAACTAATCGTAAAAATTTGTCGGCACGCGCAGTCTATGCAAAATACCGGCGAAATTGAAATAAGCCAAATTGGTGATTATCGCATCCCCCTCAGCGGACAAGGCGCGGAGGATGCAGCAGCAGTAGGACGGCAGTTAGCTACATTTTTGCGTACACCAGGTATACTTTTTTACAGATCGCCATATCTCCGCGCTCGCCAAACAATTGAGAGCATCCTCATTGGTGCAGGTCTGGTCCAGCGGGGGCAAGAAGCTATGGTGCATGTCTATGAAGATCCGCAACTGCGAGAAGTTGAACACGGATATAACAGCATAGAAGAGCAAGAAAAGCTGCGCGCCATTCACGGATCATTTTACTATCGCTTTGCGGGCGGCGAATCCCCCGCTGATTGCTACGACCGCTGCGCCAGCTTTATTGAGAGCATGTTTCGCCAGGTGGAACGCAAGAATGCGACACGCGTATTTATTTGTACTCACGGATTGACAGCCCGCATTTTGGTCATGCGCTTTTTGCATCTTACAGTTGAACAGTTCGAGTTACTCGCCAACCCGCGCAATTGCGATGTGATCACCATCGCGCCGCGTGCATCGCTCACGAACCCTCAGTTTGTCACTCAGCGTTGGGGTGTCGTTGGTCTGCGCTTTCGCGACCGTCCCGACGCAGACACATCGCACTGGGTGAGGGCCGGCTAGCGACGCGCAGCGGCGCCTTTGTGTCGGCGCCGCCGCATATCTGCTCCTGGCTCACAATGCTATAGCCAGCACCCACCTAATCCGAGTGGGTGCTGCCGTCTGTATGGATGAGCTCGGTCCGTTCAACTGTCCCCATCACTTAGGAGAAACTGGATAGCCAGCCTCTACCCAAGCATCAAATCCGCCGAGCAACGCATTCGCATCGACGCCCTGCTGTGCGAGTTCAAGCGCCATCCTGGCGCTCGCTTGCTCGTGCGGTCAAGTGCAATAAGTAATCACAGGACGGTCTTTGGGAATTCTATTGGCTTCGAACTCAGATAAAGGCATGCGCAATGCGCCAGGGATCTTGGCGTCCGAATCGCTCCACGCTTGCTCATTGCGAGCATCGATTATTGTGAGCTTTTCCCCTCGATCTAACCGTTGCTTTACTTCTGAAGGACTCAGCCGTTGCGATGGCCGTGATTTCGTCTCCATGTTTAATTACCCCCACCTCTGTCGGGAAACGCTGTGCAAAGACAAGGAGACTCGCGGTTAGGTTTCACTCTCCAACTTTTTGAAAAGTCAGCAGCACCATTGTCCAAGCAAGCTGATCTTAGCTTCATGTCAATGGCCGCGCAATGCACCTTTTGGACGATGCAGTTCAGCCGCAAATTCGCGATCATGAAAATATGGTGCTAGCGAAACTGATAGAGGCTACGGCCAGCTAGCACCGAATCTTAATGCTGAGCCTTTGCGGCAAAGTGGTGGAGGAGAGCACATGTACACATTTTTGAAAGGGCATGCGAGCTTGCAGCCATTCGAGATGTGATGTGCAAAGGAGGATGCTATGAACAAGAAGGGCGTCGTTGCAATCACTGGGAGTAGCGGCTTAATCGGATCAGCCCTCGTCGAGCGCTTTAGCGCCGAGGGCTATACAGTTATTGGCTTTGATCGCGAAGGTCCACCATACCCGCCGCCGGAAGCTGATTGCCTCTTTGTGGACCTCACTTCCGATCAGAGCACGCAAGAAGCGTTTGCGCTCATAGAGGAGCGTTATGGCAAACGACTGTCAAGCTTCATTCATCTTGCTGCATATTATTCCTTCACGGGTGAACCAAGTGATCTCTATCGCAAACTCACAGTTGAGGGAACTGAACGCTGTTTACGAGAGTTACAGCGCTTCGATGTGGAGCAGTTCATCTTTTCAAGCACGATGCTCGTTCATGAGCCAAGCAGCCCCGGTCAGAAGATAAATGAATCGTCTCCACTGTTGCCGAAATGGGAATATCCGAAGTCAAAGGTCGAAACCGAAGAGCGCATTCACAACTGCAGGCGGGACGTACCCACGCTCATCTTGCGCATTGCCGGCGTTTACGACGAGTGGTGTCATTCCATTCCAATCAGCCAGCAAATCCAGCGGATTTACGAGGAGCGTTTAACTGGGCATCTGTTTCCAGGCGATCCCCGCCACGGACAGGCGTTCATTCACCTTGGCGATCTTGCAGACTGTTTTATCAAAGCGGTTGAGAGGCGCAAACAGTTGCCGGACGAGTTGACGCTTTTAATCGGCGAACCGGTGACCTTCAGCTACGAGACACTCCAGCGTCAGATTGGCGCGCTGACTCATGGCGACGGCTGGCTGACTGAATATGTACCGAAAGTAATTGCAAAAGTTGGCGCCTGGGTCGAAGGAAAGGTTCCGGGGACGCGTGAGTTCATCAAACCGTGGATGATCGATTTAGCAGACGATCACTATGAGCTAGACATCGGCAATGCCAGGAAGTATCTCGCTTGGGAGCCAAAGCACAATCTGCATGCTACGGTGCCACAGATGATTGCCAATCTCAAATCCGATCCAGACAGGTTTTACGAGGCAAACAAATTGGCAGCGCCGCCGCCGCTTGTGAAAGCTGCGACGAACATCAAAAAGCAGAAGTTCACTGCTGGCACACGGTGAAGACGAGATGGCACATGAGCTTATCAGTGGCAATTGTAAGGCGTCGGAGGCTTCAGTTCCCGAGGGCTGGACGTTCAATCCGTCCAAACGAAGCCATCGCCAGATCATGTTTATTCTTTCACTATGCGCATTTGCGATAAGTGGTTATCTTGCTTCCTTCGAGTTAGGATGCGTGGCGCATGTGTGGGATCCGTTTTTTGCAGCTGGCAGTGAGAAGGTGATGACCTCATTCATTTCCCATGCATTCCCGATACCGGATGCCGCTCTTGGGGCAATAGTGTATTTACTTGATGCCTTGCTTGTATGTGTCGGCGACGAGAACCGCTGGTGTACAAGTCCATGGGTGACCTTTTTGCTTGCGGCGCTCGTTGTGCCAGCGTCAGTAACTGCGCTCATATTGATCATTCTGCAACCGACAATTATTCATAGCTGGTGCACGCTCTGTCTGGTGGCTTCGACACTCATGCTTATCATGCTGCCATTCGCCCTCGCAGAATTTGCGGCTGCTGCGCGGCTAGTATTTATCACGCGTTCCAGTGACGTAAGTTTATTGCAAGTACTATTGCAGGGAGACGGGCGGCTATTAGCTCCTAACGAAGCACGTAGATGAGCCAATCGGATTAAATGCTTACTTGCAAGCATGCCGAGGTAGTTTTTCGTATAACGGCACTGAAGGTGTGGGATTGGTGAGCAAATCGGCAACCGTCGTTTCTGCAAAACTTGATTCGAGACTTGCCGCTACATCATCAAGTCGCTTATGCAGAGCACAGAGCACCTTACCGTGTGCCTTCAATCCAAGCGGACAGGTCCTAATTCGCTCAACCGGCTCAACGGCATTGACAATCTCAAGCAAATTTATGTCCTCTGGCTTTTTCGCAAGAGAGAAGCCACCTCCCAGTCCGCGCTGGGATATCACTACTTCGGCTGTGACAAGCAGCTTCAAGACTTTGGAAAGATAGGCAGGGGGAACTTTGGTGGTGGCAGCGATCTCCTGTGCTGTAAATGCGCCCTTGGGATTCAGCGCAAGAAAGACGACAGCCCTCAAAGCGTATTCGGCTGTTTGTGAGATCATTGGCAGTCCTCTCTTTTCAACATGCAAACCCGTCCAACTCATTTAACTCTGTCATTACCGTCTCCAATGCCCGCTGATGCATAAGCTCGGCTGCTTCGTCTTCTTTTTCCAGCGACATTTCTTGTGCCGTATCCATCAATACGCGCGCAAAGCAGATTGCATCGGGCAACGCGCACTCGTTGGTAGCGTAATCGAGCCGGCTGCACGTGGCGTCGTCATATTGCTCTCTTAGCGCCGCTATGACGCTATCAAAACGCCGCAGGCAGTCTTTGTGAAGCGGCTGCGACGCGAATTTTTCGTCATGTACGCTGCGTTCAGCTTCTAGGCGCTCCAGAATGCGCTTGGCATGCTCTTTATCCATATGCATCACCTCGCTGTAACTCCGACGCTGTCTTTGCATTGCAGCGCCAGCGCTCGTGGAAACAGAATACTGTTCTCTCTGTGCACGTGTTGATGCATTTCAGATTCAATTTCTGCAAGATCGGCAAGCAATGCCTTAAAGGAATTGCATGCGTCCGCCGGTGCGGCAAAATCGCGTGTGAGCTGGCGCATAGAACCAAGCGCTTCTCCGGCTTCATCGTGCTCTTGTGTCATGACCGCTATCGGGTGCTCTACGCCGCTGCCGCAAACAAGCGTTGGCATGACATCCTCCGATGCCATTCGTTCAATGAATGGGAAGAGAACTGCTTCCTCTTTTTGCATGTGCAATTCAAGTTGCGTCTTAAATCGAACGAAGACATTGCGAACCTCGATCATTTCCGGGTGTCTGGCACCATGTACGCGTGCGACTTTGTCTGCCAAGGCCGCTATACGCGGCAATTCGCGTTTAAGTGGCTCATGATACCGGCTCACAATGTGTTCGATGAGATCGCGAAGATTCGCGGTTCTCCAATCGATAGAATCAACGTCAGACTTTAATTGATCTGCCTGAGCCAATTGATTCATGACCTCATCAAGCGAGACTCCTCTTTGTCGACAGGCTTCCTCTAGACTGAATTTTCCGCCGCAACAATAATCGATTCCGTGCGCTTCCAGCACGCAGGCACGTCCTGATCGCTCCGCCACGAGCTGCCCTACTGAAGTCTTGGGGTCTATGCCTGTGTTTTGTTTCTCGGACGTCACAGCCAGATGAGCTACGCAAGTCTGCTTATATAACGGCAGACTCACACATGAGCACGGTTGAAACATATCCTTGGCTGAGTTGCACTCGGGGCAACGCCAGTCTTCAGCCAAGTCCTCGAATGAAACGGCAGACAAGATATTCTGCCTGGGCTCGCCCAGTTTCTCATCGTAAACGTAATTGCAGAGAGTACAGATTGTTTTTCCATTTGCCATGTTCGGTCACCTCCACCACAATGATAGATATTTGGAGCCGCATATCTACCATTGATTATAGCGCGGACCGGCCCTCTCCGCATCGTTCGTTCGGCTGAGTGTTTTACCTGGATCTTCGGTAAATACCAGAATATTTCCTTCTGAATTGCGACAGTACGGCGTCAGATGTTCACCAATCGCGCATAGTAGCATCGCTCCCTGGCGCACTGCACCGCCACGGAAGAGTAGCTTCGGCAGTTGTCCACTACCATTCTAAGCAGCATTTGTCCTTGCGCGAGGAACCCACCGTTCGGTCACCGTTTGTAATGCTTCTAAAGAAACGGGCTTACTCAGGTAATCATTCATACCGGCTTTTAGGCAGGTTAATCGGTCTTCGGGCATAATATGAGCGGTGCAAGCCACAATTGGCACGGAATGCGCATTTTGGGAATCAAGTCCGCGAATGGCCAAGGTAGCCTCAATCCCGTCCATGATTGGCATCTGCCAGTCCATAAGAATGAGAGCGTAATTGTTTTTTTGCTGGACTGCTTGAACCGCCTCTTTACCATTAGTGGCGATGTCGGGCTTATAGCCCAATTTG
>DATNQY010000347.1:0-51852 GCA_036703785.1 Candidatus Obscuribacterales bacterium | reverse complement strand
GTTCCCCACTTCGCCCTTGAGGTTCCCCACTTCGCCCTTGAGGTTCCCCACTTCGCCCTTGAGGTTCCCCACTTCGCCCTTGAGGTTCCCCACTTCGCCCTTGAGGTTCCCCACTTCGCCCTTGAGGTTCGCCACTTCGGTATTCGTTTTCTTTACCTCAATACTTAAACCGGCTACCTCATTGTTGGTGCCATCAATGCGATCGTTGGTCTTAGCTATATCCGAACGCAGTTCGGCGAAACCGGTATTTACATCACGGTGAAGCGCCCCCAAGCTAACCTGCAGCTGGGAAATTTTCGATTTCAACTCATCGTCTGCCATCGTTTTTCCTCCTTAGCTGTATATAGAGGTAAACGTCACCGACCGGAAAAAAGTTCAACCCAAAAGCATTAAATGAAATTCCAGATCGTATTTCGAGTATAGCATTGAGACGAGACTGCAAAATTCGTGCAGTCAAAGCGCGCTATCGCTCGCTGCTTCATATCGGGGTCCATAAGTCAAAATTGCAGACGCGCCTGGCGGCGCTTTAGAGAACGTCGGCGGGGACGGTTTCGGGTGTGGATTCCAGGGTCGTTTGCTTGGCACCATACGTGGTGCCGGCCGAAGCGCTCATGATGAACGCGATGGCGAACCATTGCGTTAGCGAAAGGGTTTCGTGCAATACGAAAAGCCCGGACAGCGCGCCGACAGCCGGTTCCAAGCTGAGTAGAATACCGAAGGTGTTCTTGGGCAATTTTTTCAATGCGAACATTTCCAAGCTATATGGCACCGCGCTCGATGCTATAGCCAAGGCGATACCGGGTAAGAAAAGCGCGGGTTGAACAAGGTGCGGTCCGGATTCGAGCAGCGCAAGCGGCAGGATTGTCAGAGCCGCGACCAACATTCCACATGAGGTTGCCTGACTGCCGCGAAGATGCGCGAGGCGTTGACCAAAGATTATGTACAGTGCCCACAAAAGCGCGCTGGCGAAAGCGAAGGCAATTCCGACCGGATTCAGCGAATGAGCATTGACGCGAAAAGGCAGCAGGAAAGCAAGCCCCAAGACAGCGAGCGCGATCCACAGGAAGTCAATCAAGCGCCGCGATGACAGCACCGCGACGGTGAGTGGTCCGGTAAATTCGATGGCAATTGCAATGCCGAGCGGTAATCTGTCGATCGCTTGATAGAAAACGAAGTTCATCAGTCCGAGCGTGCCACCATAGAGCGCGATCGCGATTGCATCTTTGCGACTTAAACGGCTTCGCCATGGCCGCCAAATTGCAAGTAGAATCATTGCCGCGAACACGACGCGATAGGCGGCAGTGCCGCCCGGCCCTATGAGAGGGAATAATTGCTTGCCGTACGACGTGCCGACAGTAAGCGAAATGATCGAACCGATCACGGCGAGCGTCGGTAGAAGATTCAGACCAAGGCGACGCATGGCGTCGCCGCTACTCATCAGCGGTCTTGGCCGGAGTGGTTTCCGAAGCAGGCTGGAGCATTGGTCTGCGGAAGGCGGCTTTGTAAGTGTCGAGATAATCGAGACGAAGTTTACCGTCTGGATCTTGATAGTACTGCTGCAAGATCTGATCGAAACGCCAGCCCTTCGTCGCCAACATGTTTGCACCGTGCTGGCTCAAGCCGCGGGCACCATTGCCGGGACCGCGATAAGTGAACACCCAGTTGGGCCCTTCTTCACGCACATCGAGAATTCCGGCTGTGACCAAACCGAGGCGGTGTGCGAGTTCTACACCATAAACCTCACGCGATTTCTTGGCGCCCATGACTTGAATGTCGTGGGCATTGCCACCATCATCCCACTTCTTCACAGTGACACCGACGATGTTCTTGACGCCGGTGAGCTTCTCCAATACCGGTGTCGGCACGGCCGTTTTGCGGATATTCAGGTTTTCGTACTCATCGCCTACCCATGCGCGGTAAAAGCCCGCTTTGACGCGACCGGCGTCTTTCAATATCAACCCGCGCGTCTGGTGGACAGCCATGAATGTCGAGGCCGCTTCGCGAGCCAATCCGTTGTACGCTTGATCGCGCACGTCGGGAACAAGATCGAATCCGTCATTGCGCCACTTTGAGTTGGCGCCGACGTGCGCCCAGGCATAGCTGCGCGCCGCCACCGCCTGCGCCTTGAGCGCTTCCATGGCCCAGCTAGAGGGCATCTCAGAAGGCACCACCCCAAGAAGATACTCTTCAAGATCGAGCAAATTGATCACCGATACCGTGTTGCCGAAACTGATGAGCTCCAGGCAACCGCGATACCAGCGGTTGTTGGTCCAAACTCTATAATCCGGCGGCGCCGAAACGTACGAGCGTTGATCTATCGGTAGAGCCACGCTGCGTCCGGTGGCCATCTCGGTGATGCGTCCTTGGGCGATGGTGTACACCATCATCGGCTTGACATCGAAGATCGGAATACCGTTTACAAAAACAAATCCAGGATAAGCCAATGCAAAGTGAGCCCTGGACGTACGCACGGCAAGCCCGATGCGTACGGGCGTAATCATCATCGGATATGGACTATATGCGCTTCGCGATGACGAGCTGCTCTTGCCGGTGGCAGTCGCTTTCAAATGATGAACTTGCTTGGCATATGCCGCCGCGTCCGGGCTGGCGGCGCCGACAACTACGAGCGCCAACAGGACGGCGACAGTCTCGCTTGCGACTCGGACACGGACAAGAGGTGGTTGATTCATCGATTGTTTTTTAGCGGCGCAAACGGATCCAATACCCGATTGACATGCTGCAAGTACCTAGGTCGATGATACTATGAAGTGCGGAGCTCGGTCGCGCGGCGCACTCATCCGTTATTACTATGAAAAACATTCTTATCGTCGACGACGAAGTAGACATCGCCAATTCCATTCAATATGTCCTCAAGCAAGAGGGCTTTACGACCCTTTTGGCGCATGACGGGCTGAAGGCGATGGAGCTTTACGAAAACCAGCGACCGGATATGGTCATCCTCGACTTGATGATGCCTGGAATTGACGGGTATGAAGTTTGCCGCCGAGTGCGAGCCACCGATAAGAAGACTCCAATTCTGATGCTCACGGCGCGCACCTCCGAGGTGGACACTGTAGTTGGCCTCGAGCTGGGCGCCAATGATTACATCGCCAAACCGGTGCGACTGCGCGAGCTGGTCGCTCGGGTGAAAGCGCACTTCCGTGAGACGGCGGCGCCGGCTACGCCTGCATCAAGCAGCCGGATTATCCGCTACGGCAACCTTTACATAGATTTAGACAGCCGCACCGTGAAAGTCGGCGAGCAGATTATCGATCTGACATACAAGGAATTCGAACTTCTGGCGACGATGGCGCGGCATCCCAACCGAGTGTTCACCCGCGACCAGCTCTTCTCGCAGGTATGGGGCTCGAATTTCCTCGGCGAAAGCCGCACCGTGGACGTGCACATAAGATATCTACGGGAAAAGCTCGAAGAGGATCCAAGCCATCCGAAGCACATTCTCACCGTGCGCGGCGTCGGTTATCGCCTGGTTTGGGAATAGCATTTTTCGGTCGCTGACAACTACCGTCTGCAGATGAATACGTACTCATCTGCACGGGAGCGTATCCCTGGCTGGCTGCGGGTTTGGGAGTTTTCCCACTTGAAGCGGAGATGCCAAGTGTTGCTTGCGTAATCCTCCCAGTGACTGGCTAGGGGACCTCCCTTAGACTGCAATCCTATCCGTTGGCGCACTTGTCCTCTGCAGGTATCTCGATGAAACTTTCGGCGCTCCTGGCTGTCAGTCTTCCCCTTCTGTCCATGTCGCAAGCTCCAGCTTCGGCAGAGCCGAGCGCGATGGCCCAGACGGGTTCATGGCTGAAGCAAAGCATCACCAGCCTGAAGACCACCAGCCATAGTGCGCCCGCGTTCAAGGTTGCCGCTAAGCCGGCACCACGCAAAGTCTCGCACGCCATGCCGGCAGGCAGCACCGGCTATCAGCCGGCATCGCTCGGCGCGCAGTTGCGGCCTTTCATGCCCAATCGTCCATTGCCGCATGAAAGCGACCTGCAACGGGCAGCCCTTGTCTCGCAGCAAGCTCAAGTGGACAATTCGATCGCCATGATGACGCCGCGCTCTCTGTCGGGCGAAGTCAATTACCAGGCACCACAGATGGTGTCATCGTACAGCCAATATGGCATGAGCGTGGCCGAGACGCCGATGCCGCATCAGATGAAGGCGAAAAGACAGATTGGCGGGCGCTCTCCTCGCCTGATGCCCGGACAAGCGCCGATGGTGCCTTCGCAGCTCACAGCCAATCAGGCGGCAGTGCAGCCGATGATTCCGGATCCGCCCGTCCAACAGGCGGCAGCAAACCGACCGCAGTTTCCCGTTTCCATGCCTGTGGCCATGATGTCGCAAACGCAATCGGCGCAGATGCCCATGCAGGGCTACGGCAATAGCGGGCTTCCGCCCGCCGCTACAATGCAGGGCGCGCAATGGCAACAGCAGATGCCGATGCAGGGCATGATGCCGCAACAAATGCCCATGCAACAGATGCAGCAGATGCCGATGCAGCAGATGCCGATGCAGGGCATGATGCCGATGCAACAAATGCCGACGCAACAAATGCAATGGCCGCAGCAAATGCCCATGCAAGGCATGATGACGCAACAAATGCCCATGCAGAACATGCAATGGCAGCAGCAGCAGATGCCGATGCAGGGCTATGCTCCTGGTGGGCTTCCGGCCGCCGGTACAATCCAGCGCAACTTTATGCAATCTATGCAGCCGATGGTTTCCCCTGCTTTTGAGGCTCCTCGCCTTACTCAGCAGGAACAGCTCGCACTGGAAAAGCTGGCCGCGCAAAATCGCCCGGCCGCGGTAATGGACTTCAATGGGGACGTACATGGAATAGCTAAGGATAATCCGTCAAACGGGACAGGTCCTGGCCCACGCCCCATGAACCTTCTGCCAGGCAACGCCATGCAGCGCCTTAGCCTCGCGCGCAAGCCGGCCAACGTGCCGCAAGCGCGCTTCGGGTCGTGGCACGGTGCGGCGTTGCCTGAGTGCGGGTTCCATAGCTGGCTCGGCAACCGGCAGCCGCACTTGTTCTCCTACAAGGTGACGCCTCCCACAGGAAGGCAGACGCCGACGGCGCGACGAGGCGCGGTGGGCGCAAGCCGCTCAGGATCCCTGGCGATGAGCCGCGCAAACAGCGGACACACGCACGCAGCCGCGCTCAGTCACGCGGGCGCCCACGGCTACGCGGCATCCCACGCAAGCCGCACCGCGATGTCAGCGCCGCAGTCCGTCGGTTGCCAGCCGAAAGCCAAACCCCTGGTGGTCGCGAGCTACCCAATGTACACCAGCTCTCGCGGCGTTACCTATTAGCTAATTGTCTAAGCCATTGTGCCATCGCACGCGTCGGCGATTTTTTCTAGGGCGGAAGAGTCTGCCTGGTGCAGAATTTCTCGGATCTCGAGAAGCGAGAACGTCAAGAGTCCCAATTGCCAGAGAGCCGCTCCCAGCAGACCCTCCGGTAGTTGCCATATCCGAATTTCTCGTTTCTCGAGATCCGAGAAAGTCAAGTATCGACCAGACTGCGAACGCCCAGCCTGCGACCCTTTCCCGGAGTAGTCAGTTTGACTTTTCTCGTTTCTCGAGATCCGAGAAACTCTGCGCCGCCAAGAGGGTCCGAACCGGAAATCGTGCCATTTAATCGGCTTGTCGAAAAACCCCATCCGCTGGATAGATATGCATACTCCGAGCGGTATGGACCCGCCGCGAGAAGCAAGAGTAGCTCCCGGCGAGCAGGCATAGTTTAATTGGGTTGGCGAGCCCGAGGTCTGAATTGGCTACCAAAAATCCGAAGCGCCAAATGGAAAAGTCCTCGAATGAGGGCTGGTCGGCGCTGGCAGCCGGAAATTTGGAAGATGCCGAAAGAGGCTATGAGGCGGCGATCAAGCACGCTCGCGAGGGTCATGAAACCTTGGCGGAGGCGCTGTTCCGCAGCTACCGTGGGTTGGTGCGGCGCGGCATGGGCAGGTTGGTCGAAGCGCGCCAAGACATGGAGCACGCGCTCGCGATTGCCAACGCCGAGGATTCGCTACAGCTCATCGGCCACGTGCAGTTTCTGCTGGCAGAGTTGGATTTTGATGCCGGCGACGACAGCAAGGGAATCGACCGTCTGCTAATCGGCCTCGACGCCGCGCTCGAGTGCAATGATGCCGACACGGCGGAGTTGGCGTTCGCGCGATTGGGATTGGTCTACCTTGATTATGGTGCGCTCGAGCCTGCGCATGAATGTTTCACTCAAGCACTGGCTCAGCGACCCGAGGGTCCGAATCGTGCGTCACTTCTGGGCAACATCGGTCAAACGCTTGCCGAAATGGGGCAGCTCGAAGAATCGATTCATTACTATCGGTTGGCGCTGAAAGATGCAAAAAACATCGGCGATATTCACGTTGAAGCGAAGTGCATCGCAAGTGAAGGTTTGAGTCATTTCCAGCAGCAGCAATACGCGCAGGCGATTGAGTGCTACAAGCAGGCGCTGGCTATCGCGCAGCAGGAGGATGACCTGGCAAGCAAGAGCACATGGCTCGGTAATTTGGGAAACGTCTATCTGCGGCTTGGGCAGGCGGACCAGGCTACTCAACTTGCTGAAGAAGGATTGCAACTGGCGAAACGGTTGCACGACAGGCGATCGGAAGCGGCGCATCTGGACACACTCGGCGACTGCTGGCTGGAGAAAGGCGATTACGAAAAGGCGCTTTCGCACTACAACAATGCGCTGGACATCGGCAAATCCCTGCGTGACAAAGTGGGCGAACGAGTCTATCTGGCGAACGTCGCGCGCGCGTACAAACGTCTGGGAAAAACCGACGAGTCGCTCAAGCATTTTCGCCAAGCAATAAAAATGTTCGACGAGCAGCGCAGCTTCATCGCCTCGGACACAAAGAAAACCAGCTTCGCCGCCACCGGACAAAATCTTTATCGTGATACCATTCAGGCGCTCTTGGAAGCAGACCTGCGCATTGAGGCCCTGGAATACGTCGGGCGTGCCAAGTCGCGCGCGATTCTCGACCTGCTGCGCAACTCGCCGATTGACATATCCGAGCTTGAACAAGTGGACGACCAATCGCTGAAGCAACTGGTGGCACGCGAACGCGAGCTGTCGATGCAAATTGCTCGCTTAGAGCGAATTTACGCGCAAGGTCCCGGCGAGCCGGAAAGCGGCCACCGCGGAACGCAAATGACGGCCGACGACGCGCCACGCCTTTATCGTGAGCGGCGCGAGATAATCGATCAATTGCGGCGCCGGCATCCCAACTACGCCAACATGGTGTCGGTGGATTCGCTGTCGTTTGATGAGTTGCGTTCGCTGTGGACACCGAAAAGCGGGCTTACGCCCGCCGCTACGGTACTATCGGACCACACCGCTATATTCGAATTCTTTATGAGCGATGAGTTTCTCTTCGCGGCCGGGATTTGGTCGGGCTGCGATAAGCCAGCGACCAGCATTATCACTGACAGCAAAGAACTGGCGGCATTGCTGAGGGATCTTGCTGATTACCTCGAGATGTCGTCTACTGAGGGGTGGGAAGTTCCAATTAGCCTATGCAAACGTCTCTACAAGCGATTGCTGGCACCATTGATGGACGCCTTGCCGCCAGCGATCGATCGTTTGATTCTTGTTCCGCATGGTGTACTGCACAGGCTGCCGTTCGCCGCCTTTCATAACGGCAAGCATTTCCTGATCGAACGATTCTCCCTGTCATACCTGCCGACATCCAGTCTTGTTCCCGTGCTCGCCTCGCAAACTCCGCAAGAGCAGGGCGAGCAATTGAGTTATCTCGTATCAGCAATCAGCGATTATTCAGCCACTCGCAACGACGGTATCGTATTTAGCTCCCGGCTGCGATCGGCCGCCGGGCTTGAAGATTTGAGCTATACGCTGGAGGAGGCGCAGACGGTTCACCAGCTCGCCAACCGTCATGCAGGTGAGTCGAAGCTGCTCACCAACAACGAAGTAAAGGAAGGATTGCTTTCGCTGTTTAGCGATTACCCGGTGGTGCATTTCGCCGGACACGCGGTCTTCAATCCGGAAGAACCTTTGGCATCAGGGCTGGTGCTTTCCGATGGCAGCATTCTGACGGCGGCGCGCATTTTGCAAGACAACGTGCTGCGCACTAAGTGCGGCAAGCTGCTCGTGTTGTCAGCATGTCAAACGGGCGTGAACGTTGTCACCAACGGCGGAGAAATTCTCGGGCTCGCTCGTGCGCTCATTTATGCCGGAATGCCCAACCTTATATTGAGCCTTTGGGAAGTGGCGGATCGCTCGACTTCTGATCTTATGACTAATTTCCACAACGCATGGCAAGCGGGTAAAACCAGCATTGCCCACGCATTGGCGGAAGCGCAACGCGCGGCAGTCGAGGAACATCAACCCATCCATGCGTGGGCGCCGTTTATACATTTAGGTATCGATTAATATACCAGCGATGGGCATTTATCGTAGCGGCGGGCGGCAGCCCGCTTCTTTAGTACAATAGATGCCATCTACAAGAGGCATCTGCGTCAATGAAAATTTCACACATGTTGTTGTTGCCGGCGCTCGCGTCGTTTGTCTTGTTGGCACCGTCGGCGGTGCAAGCCCAAGGAGCCCCCAGCGGACCCGGTGGCGATCCGATGGCGATCTACAAAGAAGCGGGCGCGACGCCTGACGAGCTACAAAAAATTTCCGACATGCGCAAACAATTCGAAGGACAGGCAAAAGGCTGGACTTCGAAGCTGCAATCGCTGCAGGAAAAAATCCGTGACGCCTCGCTCGAGCCGCTGCCCGACGAGAAGAAAATGCTCGGGCTCCAAGACGAGGTCAACAAGATCATCGCCGACGTCAACACCGCGCACATCAAAATGATGATTCAGGCGCGCGCTGCTCTCACACCGCCGCAACGCACGAAGCTCATCGAAATCCTCAAGAAAATGAAGGGCTAAAGGAGTGGACTCTCGCCCGCCGCTACCATGTGGGCGATTGCCCGCCCCTGTCGTGCGAACTCAGCGCGGACTTACCGACATGTAATGGACGGTGGCAAAACTCGGGCTGAGGTCCAGTTTAGAGACTGACGCCGTTGGAATGTTGATTCGCCAGAAATTGTCGATCGGCATACCGAGCGCGTTGACCAGAATCGCGCGGATCACTTCGCTATGCGTGACCATGGCTACCCGCTCGCCGGGATACTCCTGCCGCAACGCTTCGAGATCCACAAGCGCGCGTGCGCACAATTGTTCAATCGACTCGCCACCCGGCGGCGCATTGCGGATCGGGTCGACCGCCCAGGCGCCGTAAACATCGGGCTCGGCTTTCTTGATCTCCAGATAGCTGCGTCCCTCCCACTGTCCCACCTGCCACTCTCGCAGTGATTCGACAAGTTGCACCGGCAGCCTGCAGATATCGCTGATGGCACCGGCGGTGGCACGTGCGCGCACCGACGGGCTGGACAGCAACACCTTGGGCTCTTCGCGCGGCAACCACCCGGCGATCGCTTTCGCCTCTTCGCGCCCCTTGTCGGTGAGAGTCGACGCGGGGTCGCTATACAGCTTCCCGGCTTCCGTCTGAATGGTATGTCCGTGCCGAATGAGCAGAAATGTCGTGACTGCTTCTTCGGGGTGCAGCGTTTCCGCCAAAGCTATTGCCCCCAGGCGCATCGTTCGGCACCAAATCTGTCCCGAACCGTGTAGGGCGACGCCGTGTGTCGCCCGTTTAGTTCTACCTGAGGGCACCCACCGGCGGCAATCAGCGCGAAACATTATGAAACTGATATGTCATTTGATGACAAGAACTTAGGACTTTCCTTTTGGTTGTAAGTAGACATCGATACGAAAACCAGACTTGCTTTTCGCGATTTTAGAAAAGGTTGTAATGAACCAGCCTTAAAAGGTCTTCAGCAAACATCAACGACATAGGGTAATAATGGTCCTCTATCTGTCTATTGATTACTCAAATCACTCGTGACCATACGAGCGTGGGAGCACCAAACTTATGCGCTGCCCTCAGTGCACTGAGAGAAACTCGATAGCCGCGCGGAAATGCGAATTCTGCGGGTCGAAGTTCAAACGCAAGCCCCTACCCCTCGGGGCGAAAGTCGGGTTCGGTGGCGTTTTGCTTGCGCTCACCGCCGCGATCGGTGCATCGTATGTGGTGCCCAAGCTGGTCAATGCCGACCAGAATCTCGCGCGTGTAGCCAAACGGGTGGCAGCAGGTCCGCGTTCTGTTGAGGACGCTAAGCGCAGCAAAGTAGAACTCTCCAACGCCATCCGCACCTATCTCAAAGACAACGGCGGCGACAAAACCAATCAATTGAGCGCCGGCTTGCAAAAGCTGCTTCCCTCGAGCACATACGAAGTGCACATCGCCGACCTGCCACGCGGCTTGCGCGTGGTGGAAGTCGACACGGTACTGCAGGCGGCGGATTTTCTGCTGATGAAAACGCCGACCGGTTCGAAAGTGTTTGATCTGCCCGGATTTGAAGTATTTGATGATGCGCGCGTGCTAAACGACACCGCCGGCCCCGTCGTGACACTGATTGGTCATAGCGGTGGACAGCCGCCGCACAAACCGCTGGTTAGAACCTACGCGTTGTTGCCGGATTCGATCTCGGACGAAACTGACAAATTGGTGCCGGCGTTGAAGAACGACGGTTCGGCAAAGTTTGCCGGCAACGGACAAGACATTCAAGTCGAAGTTATAAGCAAAGCGAACAAGAAGGGTGCTCACGAAGAACTGAGCTACGGCCTTCTACGCTGGAAAGACGCCAAATTCAGCAGCGATTACAGCGACAAAACGGCAAGCCTCGTGCGTCAACACTTTAAAGATGTTCAGCTGGGATCTGCGCCCCCGATAGCTGATCACCCGGCTTCACCGCCTCCGGCCAGTGCCGCGGCGGCGCCGGCAGTCGCAGTCACCACAGGCAGCACCGCCGAGAAGATCGCCGCGACAGCATCGCCGGTGCTGGCAAATGCGCTCTCGCATACACACACCAACTTTGATCGCAACACCAACAACACCCAGCGTTCCCAGCCGGCCAAAATCGTCGTGCGCGGCTTGACCGACTCGAGTTCCGCCAATTCATTGATCAGCCAGTTGCCGCCCGCGGCTGTCGGTGCAGGTACACCGATGGAGCGCGGTGGTGCAATCTTGTCGACGCCGACTGCAGAAACCAAATCCCCTGCCGCCGGTACGAAAAGCGGGCTGACGCCGGCCGCCACAAAAGCTTCCGCGGCTTCAGTCGCAAAGAGCGGCTTGCCGCCCGCCGGTACAAAATCCGCAGCGACCCATGATAAATCCACTTCCAAACACGACAAGCACCACAAATCCGAAACAGCATCAGCATCATCAAAACACTCGCTCGCAGTCATCTCCTGCGCAGGCGGAGCGACCCTACGTGCCACCGCTAAGCGCGGAGGCTCATCGCTCGGCGGACTCTCCACTGGCACTCAAGTGGAAATTCTCGGACATGACAAAGAGTGGTATCACGTTCGCGCCAACGGTCGCGACGGTTATATATACGCAGCCTTGCTAGACACCACCGGCAAAATGGCGCCGAACCCACCAGAGACGGCAGTCGCTTCAGGCTCCCCCAGCTCGCATAGGCACAGACACCACCATCACCATGAAGGCGTGCTTGTCGCTGATGCAAGCCACGAAGCAGCATCGCACTCCGAAGCGGCCTCGACGACCCACTCGAGTTCGAGTTCTCACGGCCATCACCACAAGCACAGCAAAGCAAGCAGTCCGGCAGAAGCGCCGACGATGGTTCCGTAGTCTACTGAGCGATCAAACAGTAAGGATGATCCTCATGAAACTGTTTGACCTGCGCATAGGTCATGCCCAGTTTCTGCAGCCGGATCGATTGAAGTTGTTTCAACGGTCGTAACGCAGTCAAACGATCCGCAGTAATTTTTGTGTCCGACAAATCGAGACTCGTCAAATTAGTAAGTTTTGCGATGTCGGGCAAGGACGCGTCGGTTATCGGATTTCCGACCAGAGATAACGAGTGCAATCCGTGCAGCGATGAAATTGTATGCACAGTCGCATCGGAGATCTGGTCGTAATTTAGCTGCAACTGCTGAAGGCTTGGCGTTTGCTTCAGATGTTCCACACCGGCACTGCTGATGCTGCCCTCATCGAGCCCGAGAGTTTCGAGGTGCTTCAACTGCGAAAACTTCTTCACCGTCGTGTCGTTAGCACAAGTTTTATTCAGATAGACTTGATGCAAGTTGCGGACGGAACAAAGGATGTCCACGGATTTGTCGTCGGTAGCTGAATCACCGAAGGACACACCCTGCAAATTGGGTAATCGTGAAGTCAGTTGGAGCAGTCCTTTATTGGTCAATCCGGTGCTGTTCAAAGCAAGATATGTAGGCTGCTCTGTTGGCATTCTTTCAGCGAACGCATCCGTAATCTTCGTGCGGTCCAGAATCCAAACGTGCAAGTTTGGCAGCGTCGCTAGAATGCCGGCGGCATTGTCGGTGATATTCGTGCCGGCAACGTCGAGGTGGTCGAGAGTCTTTATCTGCGCGATCGTCTTCACACCTTGATCGGTAATGTCATCGTTGGCAACGATAAGCTGGCGCAGCGGTAGTTTCACGATTGGCGGCAAGGACTTATCGTTGACGCCGGTGGTTCCCACATCTAGCTGCTGCAGATAGCGCAGTTTTTGCAGTGGCGAAAGATTCTTCACCGCCGTCGAGTTGAGGTTGAGTTCTTGAAGCGGCAGAATCAATGCAACAAAATTCAAACCGAAATCGGTGACTTGCGTTTTGTTCAAATATAGCTTCTGCTGATTCAGCATTCGCTGCCAGCCGGTTCGCAGGCTTTCATCGGTGGGCGAGAGAGTATCCGGAACGTGCGGAACTCTATGCACCGCCGGCGAAGTTTTTGAGGACGTTGCCACTTGCGTCGAGATATAGGTGTAGGCCGCAACACTGGCAATGGCACCTGCTATTCCCGCTGCCACCAACTTCCCTATAAGTGATTTATTGGCTGGTTTTTTCTTTTTCCCACGCCGAGATGCGCGAGCAACCGCCAACTCAGGCGTATCAATAGTCTCCAAATCTTGGAGAAGTTCTTGCGCGGATTGATAACGGTCTTCTGGTTTCCGCTGGATCAGTTTGGTGACGATGGCGTCCAATGCCTCAGGAATTTCCGTCACGCCCTCAGCCGCATCTGCAAGCGGCACAGGATCCTCATGCATTTTGTTGAACAAAATATCCAGGGCATTTTCGCCCCAGACAACAGTTTTGCCGGTGATCGCTTCATACATCAAGCAGCCCAGCGAATACAGATCCGATCTTTCATCGAGCGCCATACCGCGAGACTGCTCGGGACTCATGTAAACGGGCGAGCCGATGACTTCGCCGGTTGCAGTTAGTCGACCGACATCATCTTCCGTCGCAACTTTGGCAATGCCGAAATCGACGAGCGTTACATTGAGATCGTCGCCAGACTCGGTGGCTGCAAGCATTACGTTGCTCGGCTTGAGATCGCGATGCAAAACTCCGTGCAAGTGCGCATGCGCCAGTGCTCGAGTAATTTGTTTAAACAGCTCAATCGCGTCCTTGGGTCGCGCGACGCCGTGCCGCTTGATCAATTGCGCCATGCTCATGCCCTGGAGATAGTCCATCACGATGTACGGCTGTCCGTGATCGAGAATTCCGAATTCATGAATGCGCACGATACCAGGATGGTTTAACTGGCTGATGGTACGCGCTTCTTGGCGAAAACGTTTCATCGCGACGCTGTCTTGCGCGAGATATTGGTGCAAAAGTTTTATCGCTACTGTTCTTCCCAGCATCGTATCCGTGCCGGTGTACACAGCGCTCATGCCGCCCTTGCCGATGAGGGCCGTCAGGACATACTTGTCGGCAAACTTACTACCGATCTGGCACTCGGGCGCCAATGCCGTGCCGTCGTTGGGACAGACGGTGGTGCCCAGCGACAACCCGAGTCCGCACCTCGGGCAGCGAACCTCCGACGCAGATTTGGTTGCGTCGGCTTTTAAATCGATAGCCTCTTTTTCGCGCTCCATCAATTAGATTATGCCCACCCGCGGGCGTATGGGCATTTTTGCCGGCTATTCCCTTCTCGCTTGACAGCCACCACGGCGGGCGGAAGCCCGCTTCTGTGCACCGTAGCGGCGGGCGGAAGCCCGCTTTTTAACAAGCCAGGAAAATATGAAGCAAATTAGTAGAACCCACCCGCTCGGGCGAGAGTTCCGCTATAACGAAAATGTGGACAATTACCAAATCGAACCAGAATTACAACGACCCACGCCGCGCGATGTTCATTGCCGTGATGGCTTCTGGGGCACCGTCAGACCATTCTGGATCTTGCTGCTTCCGCATACCTGGATTGCAATAGTCGCTCCGTTCGTTCTGTTGGTGCTCTATGCGCAAGCGTTGTTGGCCGACAAAGTGCCGGGCACGGTGATCGACCAATCGTCTTATCACGCAAAAGGCGCGCTTCACTACCGAGTAAAATATCGATTTCTCGTCGACAATCGAGAACACATCAATACGCAAAACATTTCCGAAAGCAAACAAGAGGCGTACCCTATCGGGGGCTCCGTCAACGTTAGAGTGTTCAAGTATTTACCGGACTTCAATCCACAACTGGATGGCATCACTACCGATCAATTTGTTCTTCCCTTCGCCACACTTTGGGTAAGCGTTTGGTGCGGGGTCATGTTTCCCTTGATGTGGATGTCCATCATGCCGGCATTCAAAAGTCGCCATCTCTGTCGTATCGGCAAAGCCGTCGGCGGACAACTGCTCAACATCGAGACCGTACGCGGTAGCAAGGGTGGTACCACTTACTACGCGCATTACAGTTATCCAGCACGCGATCGTTCGTCCGGACGAACGTTGGACGTGGTGCTCAACAAGAAATTTCGTTTTCCAGGCCGCGCACTCGATAGATTGCACGCTGGACAGACGATCACCATTTTGTACGACCCGGACAAGCCGAGCAACAGCATTCCGTACGTCCTTGGAGATTATGCCGCGGGCTAATGCCGCTGTCATCACCAATTCCGGTGGCATCTTCGGTCTAACTTTGGCTGTCCGCGTATAGATACGGGCACTCGTTTCTCACAAGGCAATGGCATGTCGCTGGAATCGCCCGCTGGCGCTAACATCGCTCCAAAGCCAACGCAGGCGGTTTCGCTTCTAAGGTCGAACACTTTTTGGCGCTTACCGGTGAATCGGCCCTGCACGCCGCGATTCAGGATCCAATCGACGCGCTCGAACAACTCGCGAATCACGCAATTGTAAAACCGCTGACGGGCGACGAATGGCCCCGATTGCAGTTGGTCGCCGATTTGCCGAAAGCAGAGTATGGCAGCGCCGACTGGTATGCCGAAACGCTCGGTGTGGGACTAGGCAGAACGGCAGATTTCCTGGCTTTGGGCGCGGGATTGGACGCCATCGGAGTCACGAGTACCGTGGCAAGCTGGGCGGGAACTCAATTCGCCAGTCCGATAACGTCGGCACTCGCTGAGTCGGCAGCCAGAACAGGACTGGCGGCAGGAGTTTTCGGCTTTTGGCTGGTGCCTGCAGATTCGACGCGCCCCGACTTCTGGCGGCAACGTGTTGTCGACGGTGCAGGATGGGCGCTGGGCGGAGCGGCTGGCGGCATCATCGGCGAGAATGCATCGAGCTGGCTTGGCAGCACTGCAGCCGAAAGCTCAGCCGGCACAGCTCGCAGCCTGGCAAATAGAGGATTGGCGGCTGTTGCCCGGGGCACGAGCGGAAACATGGTTAAAACCGGAACCTATGCTCTGCTTGCAGGAGAACGCACCACCGCCCGAATCTTGTCGGAGCGCATGATTCGCGGGGTCACGAAGAGCTTGATTACAGCGGGCACGGCATCTTTGCAGCCCGAGTAGAATCGATTAAATCTCGGCTTCTTTCATGATAAAATGACCAAACAGCCCCGCCTGACGTACATAATCGGCTAAGGTCGGTGGCTTAATAACAACAACGGGACGTGGCGCAGCTTGGTAGCGCGGCTGCTTTGGGAGCAGTAGGTCGCAGGTTCAAATCCTGTCGTCCCGATAGTTAAAAATTCCGCACTGTTAAAGCGTTTCAAGACTCATCGCAAAATTGTCTTGAGTCGGCGAATTTCGCTCGTGTACTCATTGTGTACTCGCCAGAGACAATTTGTGACAGGGCATAATGGTCTAGACAAAAGGTAAGCAAGTCAAGTCACGTGTCCAACGAGCGCCTAGAGCAAGAGCAAAAGCCCATCGTCGACTATGGCGGACCGCTTCGCGGTCAAATGTACATCGGTGGCAAGTACAGGATTTTGGAATTACTTGGCACCGGCGGCATGGGCGCGGTGTACAAAGTCAAACATGAGATGCTTGATCAGATCTTCGCGATCAAGGTTCTCGATAAAGCTACGTCGACAGAGGAAAAAACAATCCGTCGATTTGACCAGGAAGCGAAAGCTTCTGGTGCATTGAGACATGAAAACTTGATTGGTATCCACGACTATGGTGTTACAGACGATGGCATCATTTACATTGTTATGGATTACCTTGACGGTACAAGCCTCGACAATGAAATTAAAACGTTGGGGCATATCGATGAAAAACGAGCAATTGATATTTTTGCGGCGCTGTGTCGGGGTCTGTCTTACGCGCACGAAAAAGGAATTATCCATCGGGATTTGAAGCCGAGTAATATCATGTTGACACGTGATGAGAAGGGAGTCGAAGTTCCGAAGATCGTCGATTTTGGCATAGCGAAACGACAAGCGGTGGAATCAAAACTTACTCAGACTGGAGAGCTTTTCGGAACGCCCCTATATATGAGCCCCGAACAGTGCATGGGTTATCCACTCGATGCGCGCAGCGATATTTACTCTCTCGGATGTGTGATGTTCGAGGCTTTGAGCGGCACTAATCCGTTCATAGCGGAGAACGCCATGGCTACCATCATGAAACATCTGAACGATGAGCCGCCGCCTTGGAAAGCAAACGAGACGGTCTCAGCCGGGATGCGCCAGCTGGTGGCAAGTTGTTTGGAAAAGGATGTAAATCGCCGACCGCAATCCGCCGAAGTACTATTAGCAAATCTAGAATCGGTACGGAGCGGTAAACAGCCGTCACCGCTGGACTCAGTGAAGAGAGTACGCCGCAAGCACATTGTAAAATTCGTCGACATCCTGTTTTGGCTTACCGTCCCAGCCGCCCTCGCTGTGTGGGGTTGGCAGCACATCACCCCGATATTACAGCCAAGCTCTGTCTTAATGGCGAAGGACATTAACAAGAGCGTACGCAACGGCGACTATGCCGCAGCCTCGAAGCTTGCCGAACAAGCGGCGGGACTTGCGAAAGGACAGCATCTGACGGCAATCCAACAGGTCAAACTCTTTCAGTCGGTTTTCGATGCCTACCATGCTGCTCATGAAGACCACAAAGCTGCTGATGCAGCTTCTAACGTCGTCGAAGCCGCAAGAAAACTTTTCAATCCGAGCGTCAGCGAAACGACCTTAGTTCCTCAATACGAATTGCAGTCAGCGATATATGGAATGCAATTCGATCCAACGCGATCACTTGCATACCTTTCCGATGGGGTGGAACGCGAAGAATTGCTGTCGCGTGAACATCCGGAGGAATTTGTGGATTACCTTTATACTGCTGGTAGAGCCGCTGCGATCAACGGCTATTATCATGATGCAATACCGTACTTCAAACGGGCGTTTGATCTTAACAGCCGGCATATCAGTTCTCAACCAGAGAGAGACTTCACCGTTGCAGTTTGGCTGATGAGCGCTTACCTGCACGAGCGACAGTATGACCTTGCTGAGCGGCCACTGATCGCAGCTGAACGGATGTTGCCTCAGACCAAGAATCTGCCGGACTTGGATGTCTGGAAGGAACGAATGCACCACGCAAGAATGGTAATCGATAAGAAAGTCGAGCACGCTACCCGCAATTGAAGGTAGCGTTCTTACCAGATGTTTGCGCTCGCACTCCACAAAAAGGTTCGATTCATTCGGATTGCTGATGATGACGCTGTCGTGGTGCACAGGTACGTGGCAATGTCAACGCCGGTCAAGAAATTTTCCGTCTTGTCTCCGAGGTAAAACACCGTTGTCACAGACATCAACGATAACAAACTCGAACTTTTTCAACAGAATTTCCGAGGGGATCTATCAATCAGATCCGGATACGTCCGCGTGGATCGGTTGCTGTCGGGTTGGATTCGTTTTATGTTAATCGCTGATTTTGGCTCAGTGAAGTGTGCCTCTCCGTTGAGACCGGGGAAAACAAATACCGACTTCTTCGAATATTTATCTCGACGATTCTTGAGCAGGTGAATTAAAAAATCGGTCAATGGCAGTCGATGCTCACGGCTATTTTTTGCAATAGCGGAAGTAATCGTCAAAGTCTGCAAATCGAAATCAATTTGCTTCCATGTCAGTGTAGCGGCTTGGCTGCGGCGCAAGCCGGTGAAAAGCGGTTCAAATCCGAGTCCCGGTTGATTTCAAAATCGGCAGCATAACAACGATGCAACTCAGTTTCATCACGCATCGGCAGGTCCCATATCGTTAGCTTTCCTGTAAGCAGAACGAAATTCAGGTGGGATACGAAAATTGACGGCACGCAGCCTTTGCCGAGCATCAAATCGGCATGTTATAGCGAACCGAGGCTCTACACTATATTACCGATGTTCTGCTTTTCCATTGGCGGCAAGTCAAAGACTCGCACCGCGGCCGAAATCGCGAATACTTTCTGGAATAGAGCTGATTCCTTCGACTTGCCGAGCAAGCCAACGAGTTTAGTTCCGAGGGCATTATCCTCTTCTGTCATGATTCGATCTGCCCTGCGAATTCGTCGGATGGTCAATTCGACAAACGCAGCATCTGAAAAGCACCTTTCGGATCTTTCGGGTCAGTGACCAGCACGGCCAACTGTCCGACGTTAGTGCTGCTAGGTACCTCAAAAACCAGCGTCTGAATCTGCGGTCGCTCTGGTTCGAGCATCAGCCGATCGGGAAGCCCGGTGGCGGCCCCGGACATCACGTTGGCGTTGGTGGCAGCCGGATTGATGTCGGTAACTTGCTTGGTGCGCATGTCGAAGAGATGCACGGCAGCGGTATTGCGAACAGTAGCAGTACTTCGCCCATGATTGATGACTTGATACCGCACTAAAAAGTACGCGTCACCAGCGGGCGGCCGCATGGCGGGATTGCTGTCGAGTCCGACGTAGTCCTTGCCTTTGGCTGCCATGAACTGATATTCCAGATCCGTCAACACAAACGGCTGATTGAATGGCAAAGGCGGTGCTCCCGGCCTTCCGCCCTGAACAGCCGGAACTTTTGAAATTGACCGGTCCGGCTTTTGAGGCGGCTGTCCTGGTTGCAGCGGCTGCATATGCACGGATTGATCAAAAGATGCCGGTGCTCCGAATCGTGGATCGTATGCAGCATCTTTCGCCAGCCCGATGGACCAACACGATAGAACCAATGAAGCCACCAGAGGCAGCAAGAGTCGGGAATATTTAGTCAATTGATTTTACCCATTCGCCACAAGCGAAGTCAGCATCGCATTTCGTGAGCGTAATTTCAAGACGGCATGCCGGCACTCGGCAACACCAATTAGACAGCTCGCACTTCGGCAAGCCGCGCCTTTGCGTGGTCGTCGTTCCAGCACACGGCGGCTTCCCACGCGGCCGACGCTTGCCCGGCAATATCGAGCTCAAGATCGTCGAGTTCGGCCGCATTGTGTGGCAGCACTAGATCGAGCACGGGGACATCGACGTGTGCCTCATCCCAGTCGATTAACGCAATGCGGTTCGCAGTCATGCGGACGTTGGCGGCGCTGTTCGGGTTGCCGTGGACGACGCATGTTTGGCGTCCGACGAGTCGCGCCCAAGCTGCTCGACACCGAGCAACACCTTCAGCCGGCATCGCGGACAGATCGATCTTAGTGCCAGTCTCAGCATGCAAAAGATCAGTCGACGATCGCCAACCGGGCCGCTGGGGCCATCCTGGCGTCACGCGATGCAGCTGCCGGAGCGTTTCCGCTACACGGTGCCAGTCGCCCTCACTCTCGGGCGCACCGCCCTCCATGAATTTCATCACTACCAAACCGTCCACAAACAACCGTCCGTCCGATGTCGGGATTGGCGCGGGCACGGCTAGACCTTCACCGTCGAGGTATTGCAGCAGCTTCATCTCCCACGCGAGATCAGCGTCACTCCTCTTACCGAGCCGACCGACCGCGAGTTGTCCATTGATGCGCACACTCCACACGTCGTTGGCCACGCCGCCGGCTAGTCGCTCAATGCGAGCTACGTCATCACCCCACTGCCCGAGTGCGTCCCATCCAGATCTCGTCACGGCACGTCCTTGCTCACTGAAATTGCAGCGCTTCCTCACCGCGGGAAGTATGCTCCACGACGTGCCCGGAGGCGCGCAAGAACGTCTGCACCGTCGTCGTCAGTTCGGGATCATCTTCGACAAGAAGAAATTTCGCCATAAGACGTTTATGGTACCACAGCGAACGACATGCAAACGTCGGCATGCCCCAGGACTGGAAGCTTCTAGCGGACACGGATTCTATCCAACTCCTTCACGCCAATTTGCCGTTCGAGATACTGGATATTGTCGGCAATCTGGTGCGCATACCGAGGATTGCGTGTCCGCACTAGCGCCTCGATCTTGTCCTGATTGTATTCGCGATATGACGATGATTGGACACGCTGGTGCTCGAGTTCCTGAATTCTCAAAGCGATGCGCACACGTTCCACGAGGAAGGGTCCGTCCACATCGGGGCAATCGGGTCCAAGAAATTTCGCCGCAAGTATCAGCGGCAATTGATCACCCACTGCCTGCTCGGATCCATGTAACTCATTTATCGACGACATCCCGAGATATTTCTGCATGATTGTGTAAGCATCATCGAGCTTTTGCGGTTGAGTATCTGTGTCCCGCACCGCTTTCGGTTGCGCATGGACAACCGGCATGGTCGCCACAACATTCTGGCGAGAAGGCTGGAGCGAAACGGTCTGCGAGATTGTGCTCTTCAAACGCACCGAGCCACGCGATGCCAGTGATTTTTCCTGAGTCTCGACGCTCTCGGTGAGGCGCACCATTTTTTCCCTGGCAGACTCTTGCGCGCCCTGTTGAACGTCTGATTGCCAATCCTGCAGCGCCTTTAGATAAGGCTCCACGCCAACGCCTTTCCTTTTGAGCGTGTCGATACGTTCCGCAAAATCGGTGCGATCTTTGTCGAGCGACTGACCGCCGGTTGATGGTGCAGTAATATCGCCGGATGCTTCACAACCCGGGACCAATGCCGACGGCGAGAGAGGATTCGCCTTCACCGATTCCCAGCGGCTGCGCGACAACGCAACGGACCGGACATTCTGGTCATTATCGGATGGTTCCAGGAACACTACGACCGACTCTGCATCTTTGTCGCCAAACACCCGATCGGCCACGCATCCGACAAACGCCACCAGTTGCTTGTCCGTCGCGGACTGGCTGGTGGTCGCCGTCACAACGATATTTCGTGCGTCCGACGACAATACCTTTACCCGCGAACAAGCGTCAGATATCGGCTCGCGCTTCAAATCGGTGACAACATGGCAGGGCTATTTGGATACCTTACCTGAGGCAAGATAAAATTGGCGTGAAATTCACGATTTCGCCCACCTCTCAAGTACGATCAACTCCCTGCCTGCTCTTTCTGTCCGATTGACTAAATAGCTGGAGCCGGTGAAGGCAACCTTTCACCATCTTTCAACTCTCTCTAGACGGTCGGGCAGTGAGGTGGTCGAAATTTGCCGTATAATTAGGTCTACTTTTCGCACGGCGTCCCGGTTTTCTCTGCCCATACCCTCGGAGTATGAGATGTTGCATTCCCTCAGAAAGGGTTGCGCACGCGTATTTGTCGCTGTGCTCACCATTTGTTGCTTTTCTGCCCGCATCGTTCCCGCCGAAGCTTCACCGCATTCACAGAATGCGAAGGCGGCGTCTACCAATCTTGACTTGGGTTCGACGCAGAAAACGATAATCGCCGTACAAAACGGCACAATCACATGCGGCGGGCATACGCTTGTCGTTACCGCGGGCAAAGCTCTGACCCCGGCGGAAGCGATGGCGCTCAGTCAGCTTATCGCGACCGGCAGTCAATCTTTAGTGATCGGCGCGAGGGGAAACGCGGTCGGCGGTTCGCTGGTGCTTCCTACGACGCAGACGCTGTCGGCATTGATGGTACCGCGCGCGGTGACGATCATCAGCGACTTTAGCGGCAGCCCCGTGCTTCAAATGTCGGGCAATCTGCTCAATGCAGGTTCCATCTATGCGTTATCAACGAACTCGTCGATAAGCACCGCCACGTTTAGTGCCACCAATATTGCCAATCAGCGCGGCGGCGTGATAAGCACCGTCCTACCAACAAATATTGGTTCCGCGTTCAGCAACGTTGTTGCGAATCTCAGCTTGGCCCTTGCTGCACAAACGAAGTTAACCAATGCCGGGCTGATTTCCAGCGCCGGTAATTTGACCATCCTGGGAACAGGCACACATCTGATCATAAACAACAATGCCGGCACCATGTCTGCCGCGGATGGAACGTTGTCGTTTCAAATGTCGAATATGGGTTCGCTGCTGAATATTACCGGCGGCAATCTGGTGAGCCCAACTATCAATGTGGTGGCACCGAATGCCACCGTCAACGCGGCAGTCAACTCAGCGACAGGCATCTTAAACGTTCAAGCAAATAATGCACACATCGGCGCGCTTACAGGGTCGCTCAATCTCGGCAACGTGAATATCACAGGAGATCCGACGTTTTGGAGCAAGGTGGGACCGCTTGACATAACACAGGATCTGGCGTTCCAGGAAAGTATTACGCTGTTGTCCGGCGGCGATATTGTCATTTTCCCGAGCGTAACCATCGCGGCACAGGCGAGCGCCACATCGGCGACGGCAAAGCACAATATTACGATGGTCGCCGGCGCTAATCTTGTCGCCACGGCCAATGCCACGCAAGGAATCACTGGGGCGCCGCCGAACCAGACGGGAATTCCGTCGGGCCAATCCGTCACCGTACTTGGTGCCGGCGCCGGCGGGTCCATAGATTGCCCCAGTTGTGGCACCGCATCCGAAACTTTCGCGATAGCAACCGATTCAACAAGCGCCAATCACAATGCCGGCAACATCCTGATCGCTGCGTACAGTGGAACGCGAGGAACAGGAACGGGAGTGATCAATCTCTCTCTCGGTACAGTCTCCGCCGGCGGTAGTGCCACCAATGTGAAAGCCGGCAACATCACCGTCATCGCGCCGAAGACGATCGATCTCGGCACAGTTCAAGCGCAAAGTGACACGTCGGGGGGAACCATTACCGTTATCGGTTCTCAACCCACAGGCAAATTGACGGCAAATTCGGCGGGCAACATCAGTGGACGTCTTACCGGCAAGACGTCCGGAGCTTCCGGCAACATCAACATGCCAACTGGCTCCGATTTAGACTCGACGCCGTTTGATGACAGCCCGCTCGTACCTGTGCCAGGCGGCAATATTTCTCTCTTCGGCAACGCTGTCGATTTGCAAGGGCAGATCGTCGCGGACGGTGGATCAACGGTCCGCAGACTGCCTAACGGTAATGGGGTAAGCGGCGGTAAAGGCGGCACCATACTCATCTCGGCAGCCAGTTTAACCACCGGTAGTTTGAACATAAGAGCGATCGGCGGCGGCGGAGCCTCCGGTGCTGCGGGCGCCCCCGGCACCGCCTCGCACCCGGCCGGATTTGCCGGCGGCAAGGGCGGTAATGGTGGCGCGGGCGGTGCGATTTCGATTGTAACTACCGGCAGTGTTTCTCTCGGTAGCGGATCATTCAACGTCAACGGTCAACAAGCCGGTGCCGGTGGTGTAGGCGGAGCCGGAAATCCACAGCTACTGGGGCCGGGTATACCAGGGTCCGGCGGCAAATCCGGCGACGGCGGTTCTGGCGGCAAAGCCGGCGGCATTAAGATCAGCAGCGTGTTCTCCATTGACACTGGCACCACCATACTTTCTGCACAGGGCGGCGCCACCACCGGGCTAGATGCCAACACTAATGGCGGCGGCAACAGCACGACTGCAAATGGCGGCGCCGGAGGCAATGGTTCCAATGGTGGAGCGGGCGGAGCCGGCGGCACGATCACACTTGTTGCCACCAACCCGGCGGCGACGATTCTCTTATTTAGTGCATCCGCCGACGGAAGTTTCGGGGGCGCCGCTACGGGCGGCGGCTCCGGCGGCGGAGGCAAATCAAACGGAGGCAACGGCGGCAACGCGGGCAATGGCGGCATAGGTGGTGCCGGCGGACTAATTAGCATTTCATCGCCGTCGACAGCATCGCTACAAACCATCTCGGCCGTAGGCGGACACGGCGGTGACCAAAGTATTACCGGCGGAGGTCCCGGCGGAAGCGGCACCGTGCTCGGCGGTAAGGGCGGCAACGCCGGATCCTCCGGTGCCGGGGGCAAGGGTGGCTCGCTCATTGTAAAGGCGGCCGGCAACATCAATCTAACTTCGACCAGCTCCATCGATGTGAACGGCGGAATCGGCGGACCACTGTTTGGCGCAGGTGGCAGGGGCGGTGCGGCAGGGAACAGCACCACAGGCGGTACCGGGGGCGTCGGTGGCAATGGTGGCGCCGCCGGCAAAGGCGGCGCGGGTGGATCTGTGAGCATGAAAGCGGGCGGCGTCATCAATAGTTCACCAGGTGCAACGGTTACTGCTGACGGTGGCAGGGGCAGCGATGCTAACGGGGCGTCGACCGGGCGCGGCGGCGACGGTGGCGATGGCGGCTTTAATGGCGGCGCCGGCGGCAAGAGCGCCGTCGGCGGTAGCGGAGGCAATGGTGGAACCTTAAGCTTCCAAGGCATCAGCTTGACCTTACCGGGCATGTCTGCAACCGGAGGAGCGGGAAACACGAACAGCATTAGCCCCATGATAGGCGGCAAGGGCGGCGACGCTTTAAATTCCACGACAGGCAATAGCGGTGGCGCAGGCGGTGCAATCAGCAATGCCGGGTCCGGCGGGAAAGGAGGAAGCATTACTTTGAGTGCTACCCATGGCGGGATTACGGAGAATGCCGGTCTCGAAGCTGAAGGCGGTGACGGAGGCGAGTTCGGACTGGACACCTCCGGCGCCACGCCTGTTCCATCCAGCGCCGGCAGCGGCGGCAATGGCGTTATCGGTAATGGTGGCGCAGGCGGTGCGGCGGGAAGCGTGGGCAATGGCGGTGCCGGCGGTCAAGTAAAGATCTCCGCAAGCGGGCAATCCGTAGCGGCGATTACTCTATTTTCCGTGGACGTATTCGGTGGCGGTGCGCCTGACAATCAGACCAACGCCGGGCAAGGCGGTAATTCAACCAAGTCCGCCGGTGGTGCCGGCGGAGCCATACCAATTAGCGGAAAGGGCGGCGCCGGAGGAAGCATAAACATTAGCAATACGGTTGCAACGATCAATCTGTCCGCAGCTGACGCCAGCGGTGGCCCCGGCGGCAGATCCGAAGGGTTTTCCAACGCGTCGGGGATCGGCGGAGCCGGCCTCAACCAGGGCGGAGCAGGTGGCTCTGTGCTGGGTAGTGGCGCCGGCGGTGCCGGCGGTAAGATTACCCTCAAGACAGTCTCCGGAACTATCGCCGCCACCGACTTTACCGTGGCGGGCGGCAATGGCGGAGATATTACTGCTGACGCCGGCATGGGCGGATTTATCAATAGCACTGTCGGGCACGGCGGAGTTGGTGGGAGCATAGGACCGGCCGGCGCCGGCGGACGCGGCGGCACGATAAATTTGAACGCAGGCCCCGGTAATGTGACTCTGCACGGGACCATAGTCGCGGATGGTGCCAGTGGCGGTAGCAGCGCAGGGGCATTCGCAGGAGACGGCGGAGGCGGAGAGTTTTCTGGAGCCGGAGGCGCTGGTGGCAATGGTGGCAGGGGTGGCAGGGGCGGATTGATAACGATCAAAGCGGGGACCATCGACATGCCATCGGCCAGCTCGAGTATTTCATCGGAAGGCGGCGCCGGCGGCGATGGGGGCAATGGCGGATCGAGCCAGTTTCACATTGCCTTCGGCGGCGATGGCGGCAATGGCGGTAACGGTGGCAATGCCGGCAACGGCGGCACCATCAGTCTGACATCAACGACTACAAACACTGGCGTTGCCGGCATCCAGTTGTCCGGCAGCATTACAACCGGCAGTCTTTTGGGAGCCATCGGGGGCAACAATGGCAATGGCGACGACGGCAGCGACGGACCCCTCGGTGGCGGCAATGGCGGCAATGCGGGAGCGGCAGGTAATGGCGGCAATGGTGGCAACATATCTCTGACCGCGGTCGGAAAAATAGTCTTGGGCAACGGCACGGGCAGCGGTGCGCAGCCCAACTACAACAGCCAGGGTGGTAACGGAGGCAATGCCGCCAGCTTTGGTGGCGACGGCGGCTCGGTCGAAGGTGTAAATGGAAATGGAAATGCTGGCAAAGGCGGCAATGCCGGACCGGCGGGAGCAGGTGGACACGGCGGCAAAGTGTCAATAACAAGCACCACCAGCAGTATCAGCCTTCCTGGAATAGACCCGTCTGAGAGTTGGTCCGTCGATGTCTCCGGTGCTCAAGCGGGTGGCGTTTTTGGCTCGGGCGGACCGGGGGGAGACGGTGGGACGAGCTCAGGCAAAGGCGGCGCCGGCGGCAATGGTGCCAAAGGGAAAGCCGGTGGCGCCGGCGGTACCATTACGGTTAAATCCGTGCACGGTAGCGTCAGCGACAATAGTTTGTCAGACTTAGTGGCTGCCGGCGGAGTCGGCAGCGAAAGCGCTCTGGGCACGCCACAAGGAGCCGGTGGCGGACAAGGCGGCAGTGGCGCGAATGGCGGCGGCAAAGGCGGCGACAGCGGCACCGGCGGCAATGGTGGCACTGGCGGGAAAGTATCTATAACCGCCAATCAGATGAGCATCGGAAGCATAGTTTGCGATGGCGGCAGTGGCGGTGGCGGCCTCATTTTCGGAGGCTCCGGTGGCGATGCCGGTGTCACAGGTCCGGGGGGCGCCGGTGGCAATGGCCTCAATGCAGGCAATGGTGGCAAAGGAGGAACAATTTCACTGCTGGCATCCGACGGGATGGATGTGTTCAGCCTGTCCAGCGCCGGTGGCCCTGCTGACGGATTACTGTCATTTACTAGCAGCGGTCCCTCGCCAACCACGACATTCCCGGGCGGAGGCAATGCCGGCACCAGCCGTGGTGCGCCGGCTGCCATTGGCGGTAGCGCCGGGATGCCCGGTGTCGGCGGAAGCGGCGGCAGCATCACCCT
Organism: Candidatus Obscuribacterales bacterium; assembly: GCA_036703785.1. Lineage (GTDB taxonomy): Bacteria > Cyanobacteriota > Vampirovibrionia > Obscuribacterales > Obscuribacteraceae > JADYXS01. The sequence continues at coordinate 24,532 of DATNQY010000347.1, read as the reverse complement.
CAAATCATCAGGCGGCATTTCGGTGATCGACTCCCTGTTCGCCGTCGGCAGCATCGGTGGTGACTCAGACTCTAATGGCGGCCGAGGCGGATCCAGCAACATAGGCGTGGGCGCTGCCGGCGGCAATGTAACTGCAGCGGGTAATGGCGGCGCAGGCGGCACGATCATCGTTACCGATCATTCATCGGCGGGAATTTCAATTCCCGATGCTGCCGTCGATGCCGGCGGCGCCGGCACATTTACCGGCTTCGGTGGTAGCGGTGGGAACGGTCCAATCGCCGGCGGACATGGCGGCAATGTCGGAAAGATGGGCAATGGCGGCGCCGGCGGTAAAATAACGGTAACGGAATTGGGTAATGGACTTGCGGACGTAGGCGCGACGGCAATCGGCGGCGACGGCGGCGATTCATTCGGTCGAGGGGGCAACGGCGGCATTGGCACCAATAGTGGTGCCGCCCAAGGCACCGGCGGCACGGCCGGCGGGGCGGGGACCGCAGGATCGGGCGGAACAATTAAACTAAACACAAAGGCTGGCGAGCTGCATCTCGAGACCGTTGACGTGACCGGCGGCTTCGGTGGAACCAACTCGGCAGTCGGGCAAATCGGCACCAATGGCGTCCCCGGTGCGAGGCCGCCCGCCATTCAAGGCGGCAACGGCAGCAAAGGCGGTCACGGCGGTTCGATTATCGCCACGAGCACCGGCGGCGATATCAAGATCAACGGAGAGGTGAACGCGCTCGGTGGTCCAGGAGGCAACGGCGAAGCCGGAATCAACGGTGCCGGATTTGTCGTACCCACTGATGGTGGCACCGGCGGAAGTGGTGGCATTGGTGGAACCGGCGGCACGATAGCCCTAACGACAGCACACGGGGAAGTCGACGTCACCAATACGGGAATTGTGAATGACAAGGGCGGAGCCGGCGGGTTCGGAGGCACAGGCGGTTCAGGTGCAGTATCCGCCGTTGTGGTGGGATCTTCCGCCGGTGTCGGCGGACAGGGAGGAATTGGCGGTAGCGGCGGTTTAATTACCTTTAAAAGCACGGACGTTACGGTTGCGTCGATCGTGACATGCGATGGCGGCTTCGGAGGTCAAGGCGGTGAGGGAGGCGCAGGCGTACTAGGCAACACACTGCCGGCTACAGCAGGGGCCAAAGGCGGGGATGGCGGAAGTGGTGGCAACGGCGGCAAAATTGCCGTCACCACGGGTACCGCTATAATCTCCGGCACTGTCACCACCAACGGTGGCGGCGGGGGACTTGGAGGCACAGGCGGTGCAGGCGGTGCGGCATTCAACTTGCCTCAAGGCGGCAATGGCGGCGCCGGCGGCAACGGCGGACTGGGCGGAAACGGTGGCAAGGACAAGATCAATGCCACAGTTTCCATCAATGACTGGAGAGATATTAAAGCCATCGGCGGCGCCGGCGGACAAGGTGGCGACGGCGGTGCGGGTGGACCCTCCAACGGCAATGCCGGCAGTACTGCCGGTCGCGGCGGCGATGCCGGAAATGGTGGCAACGGCGGCAATGGTGGCATCGTCAATTTGATTAGTGCAACGCTTGGTCCAGTACCTTTTGGAACGCCCCCGTTCTCCGAGGTTGCAGGAGGTGGCGTCGGCGCCCCGGGTACACCCGGAGGCGGTTCGCCTGGTGGAAGCACCGGCTCATCCGGAACGCAAGCAGGCGATCCGGGCACAGAAACTTTCACGCAAATTGGATTCCAGCAGCCGAAAGTAGCAGACGCGGAAGACGTAGTTATCGATTCTGCAGAAGACGAGCATTCTTGATATCTAAAGACTGGTACCATTACTTGCTCAAAAACCGGAGTCACCCATGACAAACGTCGTCCTTACCGATCCGCTGCTCAATTCGACAAAAGAATTTTTCGACAACCCATATCCCGCCTTAAAGAAGTTGCGCGAGACGGCACCGGTCATGTGGAGTGAAAAAGGCGAATACTGGCTTGTCACAAAGTACGATCATGCACATGAAGTTCTCGGCGATTTGCAATTCGAGAAGGGTGCCCGAAAGTTCAAGGCGATAGATACGCTGGCGAAGATTTTTCCCGTTAACAAGCTCACCGAGCAGCGCGGGAAAAACATGCTCAATTCCAATCCGCCAGACCACACACGCATGCGAGGCCTGGTGAACAAGGCATTCACGCCGTCACGTATCGCTGAAATGCGCACGCACATCGAAGCAATCGCCAACGAATTGCTTGATGCTGTTCAGTCAAAAGGCAAAATGGATTTGATGGCCGATTTTGCCTTCCCGCTGCCGGCAATTGTGATTTCCGAAATGCTCGGCATCCCACCGCGCGATCGTGATCGGTTTAAACACTGGTCGCACACTATTACCACCGCGACGGATCCAAATCCGAATCCCAAGCTGTTTGATATGGCGAAGGTGCTGCACGCATACGGCGAACTCAATAGTTATCTCGAGCCACTGATTGAAGAACGGCGCAAGGAAAAACGTCAAGATCTCATAAGCGCACTGGTCGCTGCCGAAGAGGGCGGCGACCGATTGTCTACTCCCGAGTTGTTGTCCAACATCGTATTGCTGTTGATCGCCGGGCACGAAACTACCACTAACTTGATCGGCAACGGCACCCTTGCGCTGCTGCTTCACCAGGATCAAAAAGAAAAGCTCGTTTCGAATTTCGAACTTTTGCCGACAGCGATTTCTGAGTGCCTGCGCTACGACAGCCCAGTTCAGCTCATACGCCGGATTGCCAGCGAAGACGTTGAGCTCGGCGGTCAAAAGATCAAAGAAGGGCAGGCATTGCTGCTCGCCAATGGCGCATGCAATCGCGATCCCGAGGTGTTCCCCAACCCAGATGTATTCGACATCGTCCGCTCGCCCAACAAGCATCTTGCCTTCGGACATGGCATTCACCATTGTCTGGGCTCTTCGCTCGCGGAAACAGAGGGACAAATCGCGATCCGCACCCTTTTCACGCGTATGCCGAAATTGAAGTTGGCCACGCAGAAGTGGGAATTCAAACATCCGTTCGCTCTACGCGGCTTGAAGGAATTGCCCGTATCGTTATAGTCTTGCCATCGTGCTAATTATGCGAGGATGCATCGTGACACCACCGGACAATCAGCGTGACGAGCGCCCTGGTCTCTTGCAATCTTGGCGCCGCATCGTTGGAAAGATGTTTGGCTGCAAACCCAAAGACGAAGGTCACGTCAGCGATGAGGAGATACGCCGGTCAGTCGGCGGCATGAGCGCAACATCCACACACCAGAAACCCGGCAAGAAAGAGTAATTTTGTTCTCTCGAATAACTCCGGGGTACAATATAGTCGGTGGGTTCTACGAGCGTGCAATGGAAAGCCCCGACGAAACGATCCAAAAAGCCGAAGCGGCTGTAGAGGAAGCAAAGGCAAACTATGGCCAAGCGGACGTTCGCGTGTCCTATAAGCTTGATGAGCTTGCCTCAGTGCTCAAAACAAGCGGACGGTTGCTGGAAGCAGCAAATGCGAGCGCAAAGGCAAAAGCAATTCGCACTGTTTCCGTAGTTAAGGAATCCGAAGACCAAGCCGAGAGGTTCGGCGAACTTCCCGACAACAATAAACGGCTATCGGCAGTAGGTTGGCTGAAGAAATTGCATCGGTGGGCTGTGGTGGCTTCGTTAGGAGTCTTCATAATCGTGCTGTTCATCCCCGTCCGCGGTAGTGAAGCGACTACAGCTAAGAACTTGGTCGGAACAACGATATTCGGTGTTTTTCTGCAACTGCTCATGTTTCCTATTCAATCGATACCGCGCATCGTCAAGTGGACGATAGTCACCATCGGCACCGGCGCGGCCGGCATGGTGCTGTTCAGGTAAGCACGTTGTCTATGATTGCCGGCTGGGTAAAATACATAGGCGATACGAATTAAAGGGAACCCCTCTCTCAGCGACTAGGGAAGGACAGAGATGAAGCGCGGACAGCATTCACCGTTGATTATTGCCGCCATCGGCATTGCCTGGTACACAGCCGCTCCAGCAGTCTGGCCAGAGGTGGACTCCGCAGATTGGCCGGCGGTATCGAAGCAAATCAAAGAATTGGTGCAGCAATATTATCCGAAAGCACACGTCGAAACATCCGACAGGTCAGTGCACTTCGAATACAACGTCAAAGAAGTCACCGGATATTATGGCGACGCAGTGGTACCCTTGCCCGGCGGAATACTCGGCGATATCGAACTCAAAGGCGGTGACAAGCCAGTCGTCACCTCGGCGCAAGAAACGAAGGATGGCTCTGCCTCGACTACGACTCTTTCGGTCAATCCGTACTCGAATAAAACTCAGATGCATCTGGTCACACGTCTGACTTATCCCAATAAAGAATCCAAAGAGTTCAAAGAGAGGTTCGCGGCGATTATCGACTCATTCAACAATGCAGCTCCTGCCGCACCGGTGACAACGACCGTGCAACCAGCATCCGCCGTGGGCGCTGCAACTTCTACGGCGGCAACTTCTGGTGCAGCACCACACTCGGCCGCTGATACCGCCGGGCCGCTGTTGCAAGAACGAAAGCTGATTGTTGAAATGATCGCGAAAGTCAAAGAATTGGGCGACAATGTCTCCAACTACGTACAGGTGCAAAAGTACATCGAAGATCGCATTCATGCCGGCGCCACCGAAGCAGAGGTGAGGCCCGTCGCAGAAAGGCTGATTAACGAATTGAGCGATGTCTGCATGGGCAAAATCAAAGATCCCATGACCCTACAACGCGAGTCCACTTCCTCAACCAGCACTACCCAGCCGGCTCGTACTCGATAAGATATCCGGAAGACCTCACCGTTTTGATGAAGTCATCTTTGCCTGCGGCCGCTAGTTTGGTGCGCAATGTTTTGATCCAGGTTCGCACCGTGTCAGTTGAAGCATCGCGATCCGAGGGCCAAACAGCATCGAGCAGTGCTTTCGATCCGCATGCATGATTGGGATGGCGCATCAGATACTCGAGCAGCGCGCATTCCTTCGGCATTAATTGAACTTCCTTACCGGTCACTGTCATTACACGCGTCTCGGTGTTGAGCACCACATCGCCAATCCTGAGGTCGCTAGGCAAGAGTTCTGCCGGACGCCTCATAATCGTGCGAATGCGCGCGGACAGCTCCCTCAAATTGTACGGTTTGACGAGATAGTCATCTCCGCCCAGGTCGAGCGCTTCTTCTTTGCTGTCTATGTCATTTCTGCCGGTAGTGAAAATTATTGGAGTAGTGCCGCCCGATTGGCGGAATTCCTTGCAGACCTCCGCCCCCGACATACCGGGAAGTCCCCAATCAAGGATGATCAAGTCATATTTGAAATTGGTCAGAAGGTGAAGCGCGTCTTCACCATTATCGACGTGCTCGATTATGTGTCCGGCAGCAGCAAGAAATGCCTGCACTATCGGCACCAATTCAAGTTGGTCTTCAACAAGAAGAAACTTTGACATCAACGACTTATGGTACCACAAGCGAGCACAGGCAAACGATGGCGTGCTCCAGGGCTGAAATGCTCTAGCGGACATGGGTTCTCTCGAGCTCCTTAACACCGATTTGCCGCTCGAGATATTGGATGTTATCCGCCAGCTGGTGGACGTAGCGAGGATTGCGCGACCTTACGAGAGCCTCGATCTTATCGCGGTTGTAATCGCGGTACGAATAGGATTGAACGCGTTGATGCTCAAGTTCCTGAATGCGCAAAGCTATGCGCACCCGTTCCAAAAGGAATGGACCGTCGATATCAGGACAATCAGCTCCAAGCGACTTGGCGGCGATGATCAAATAGAGCCTGTCAGCGGCTGTTTTCTCCGGTCCACCTAGATCATTGATCGAAGACATGCCCAGATACTTTTTCATCAAAGTGTATGCGTCCTCGGGACCTTTGTTTTGTGCTTGCGCCGCTTGCGCGGCCGGATGAGCAGCCGCCGTCGGATGACCGGCCGGCACAGCTTGAGCCGTCGGTAGCACTGCGACCGCCTGAGAAATGCCGCTCTTCAGATGAACTGTGCCCCTCGATGCGAGTTGCTTCTCTTGTGCGTCGATGCTCTCGGTAAGTCCGGCAAGTTTTTCACGAGCCGCTTGCTCGGCACCTTGCTGGAGATCCAATTGAGAGTCTTGCACCACTTTCAGATATGGTTCGACACCGACACCCTTCTTCTTCAGCGTCTCGATACGATCTGCAAGCTGAAGGCGCTGTTGCTCTAGTGCTGACGCCATGGTGGCAGAACTTTCATCGGCAAGACTGAAGCTCAATGCCGATGGCACAGAAGAAGCGTTCTTCAGTCCTTCCCAACCGCTGCGCGTGATGGACACCGAGCGCGAATTATGCTCGATGCCCGCCGCCTCAAAAATCACTACCAGCAACTCCGCATCTTTATCGCCAAATACTTGATCGGCGACGTGATTGACGAGTGCTCGCAACTGATCATCAGTGGACGATTGGTTTGCCGTCGCAGTCACGACAATGTAGCGTGAGTCGACAGACAGAACTTTTAGCTGCGAACAAGCATTAGAAGCGGCCTCCCGCTTCAAGTTTGTGACGATCTGAGCAGCATCCTGGCGAGCATGAGCGCCAGGCACCGCTAACATTAAAGCGACGAGCGAAACGGAAAGACTGAAAAAGCGCGGCATAGTAAGGAGTCCTCCTTCTCTGGACGGCAAAACCTGGAATCGAGAACGGGGATTATTTTTGGTAACTTAGCGAACCCAACGTGAAAGTAGCGTGAAAGTCAGTATTACAACCGGCGATTGCCGTAGACTCCTGTACTAATTTCGCCTAGTGCTATAATCTGCGCGACCGAGCGTGAGGTCTGCCAATGAGATTGACGACGATATTGAGTTTGCTATTGCTGGTGCTGTCCGCAGCACAGCCAATGCTCGCTGACAACGAGTCCGATCAGCAACAGCGGGATTTCGAGCAGAAACAAAGAATCTACGGAACAAAACATCCGTGGGAGAACATCAACCCATACGGCACGCAATACACACCGCCGCAATCAGGTGCAGGAGCGCCGTCGGAAACGCAGAGCGAGCCGGAGAAAAAGCCCGCCGCGCCGGCTGCTGCCACCAAGCACGCGCCACACAAGAAGACAAGCAAAAAGGCTAAGACAACGCATAAGCCTGTCTCAACCAAACACTCCGCGCCGGCTGCTAAGCCAACGCACTAAATTCGCATGGTACAGGCGGGCTTCAGCCCGCTTAGTACGGCGTAATCGTCTCGTCCAATTTGCCGAAGCTGAATGCCTCCGGACTGAACGGCTTGTCGGCGTTGACTCGCCAGCTATTGACGGTGGTGTAGATCGGTGCCGAATACAGCCCCACGAACACGGCAGATGGTATCACTATCCCTCTGCTCAACCACACAAAAGGCTTGTGCGGACTTTCGCCGAGATACGGGATGGACTTCGCTTGTTCGACATCATTGCCTAAAACCAGGCGAACAGCCGCCACGGGCAACCCAAGCGGTGCGGTTACAGCCGTCGAAGCTACTCTCGCCGCGAAATTGCCGGCGCCGTTCCACCGTGTTGCAGGCGGCTTCCGCTTGATAGGAGCACCGGGGTCATCCGCCAAAACTGGCGCTGCCAAGAACGACAGAGCGAGTGCGGCTGCAAGTGAAACTTTTAACATGCGATCGGTTCCATAATCGGGGCGGCAGTGGAAACTGCCGGGCGTTGAAAAGGATACCACACTGCCATGTTTAGACCTTGCCAAGCCCCTCTATCAAGCCCTCCATCAGCGAATAAGCTCGCTCATAAACCGCTTCCGCCTGACTCGCCCGTGGACCCGCGACGTTGAGCACGGCGATGGAGCGGCCAATGATCCAATCCTGCGCTTGCAAACAGTCAGCCGCGCTGAAGCCAACAACGAGAAATGGTTTATTCAAACTTTCTGCGCATTCTCGCGTGAACAGTGTGCCACCGCTGATAGTGCCTTCGCAAAGGATGAGAGTTGCGTCGCTGTCCCGCACATTCAGACGTGTGCGTTCTGCGTAATCAGCAGATGACGTTTCAACCAAAGGGTACTTCGAGGCAATGGTGCCATCTTCCGCCAGCCTCCCACGGGGGCACCATCCTCCAACCGGCACTCCGGCAGCCATTGCCGCATCCAACGCGGCGCGGTCAACGCCGCTTTGTCCGCCCGAAATAATCTTCAGCCGCATCTTGAGATAATAGCCGCCCACCGCGGCGCAAACGGATAATTCCTGCTTTAGACTACACGTTACTGCCACATATTCCGGGGCAATATTCATTTACGGCATTTTTGGAGACAAGTGGTTCGGCATGCGAGTGCTTTTAATCGAGCCCTGCGAGCTGGATGCGAGGGTAACCCTGGCGCTACTGCATCGGGCCGGGATCAAAACGACCCGTATAGCTAACCCTAAAGAGGCTCCCTCTAAACTGAAAGAAACGGAGTACGACTGCACTCTGCTTTCTATCGAGCACGATTCGGGTGCTCTGGAAGAGAATTTGCAGATACTGCAAACGGTGCGTAGTATCACGTCCGTCATTTTAATTAGCGATTCAGACGACCTGCATTTCTTTCTTGAGGTGCTTCAGCTGCCCATAGATGATTACTGGATTAAAGGCGATTTTGACGAGACCATGATACTACGCTCGGTACTCCTGGCGTCTGAGCATCAGCGCAGATTGAACGAACTCCGCCAGCGCGTATCCCTTCTCGAGAAACTCGTTGAACGGACCACAGGAATCTGCAGCAAGCTCGTCGATTAAGCCTCAACTGCTCAGCTAGCTACGCTTCTGATCCTCCCCAACCGAGCGTTCCTGCGCACTGCCGGATCTTTCGCCAGTGTTTCGGTTCTCTTCGTCTTCGTGCTCTCGTTGCTGGCGCTGAAGCTCTTTAGTGCGTTCTTCCATAGCATGGAATCCGCCCTGCTTTTTGTCGTCTTCTTTGTTTGCCATATCGCTCACCTTGCCTGTCCAATGAAAAACTCGAGGCCTTGCACGCTACAGACGGCTTAAAACAGATGCCGTTCCAACCCACCGCAGAGCCTGTTTTAAGGTTAATCAGCGGTTGTCATTCACTCCGCGGCCCAAATGGCTGTGCTGGCTAGGTTACACTTTAGGGCCTTGCAGGGGCGCCGCCCCTGAGGTGAGGTGCGTATGAATACAGCCAGGCGATTGGTGTGCGAATTCCTCGGTACAGCCTTCTTGCTCGCCACCGTTGTGGGCAGCGGCATTTTGGCTCACAAGCTTGATGCCGGCAATACGGCGGTGGCAGTAATGGCTGTGGCAATCTCGACCGGCTGTGTGCTCACCGCACTGATTCTTAGCTTCGGTGGTATCTCGGCACACTTCAATCCAATTGTCACCGTTGCCACTGCAATTCGCAAGGAGCTTGACTGGTCGCTGGTAAGTTCATACATCATGGCTCAGGTAGCCGGCGCCATTGCTGGAGTTTGCATAACCAACTTGATGTTCGACTTGCCGGCAGTCATGATCTCTCAGACGCCCCGCACCGGCACAGGGCAATGGCTGGGTGAGTTCGTCGCGACGTTCGGACTGCTCGGTATCATATTCGGTTGCGCTCGGTTTCGTGGTGTCGCGATTCCGGCGGCGGTGGGTTGCTACGTTTGCGGGGCGATTTGGTTTACTTCATCGACGTGTTTCGCGAATCCGGCAGTGACGATTGCGCGCGTGTTCACGGACACACTCACCGGCATTCGTCCGGTTGATGTTTTTCCCTACATCGTCTCGCAATCAATTGCCACGGCGAGTGCGCTTGCGTTGTTCGGTTGGTTGTTCGCCGCGGAGGACAAACCGAGTTCTCTGGCAAAAGACTTGGCGCGATTTACCTCTAAGCCACCAGTAAGCGGCGCACCTTCGGGTCGCGAATCTTCCAGCAGCCGCGTCACTGACTAAATTCTTTGATGGTGTAGCCGCGCCTCGGAATGTTTTGAATCATGGAAGACTGGCCGGGAACATCGATTTTTTCACGAAGGCGTTTTATGCATTGACGCAATGCTTCCGGACCTGATTCAGAGTCGGATTCCCAAACTCGATTGAGCAAATCGTCAACGGAAAAGACTGCGCCTTTATGACGCATTAAAAACTCGAGAAGCGCAAATTCCTTCGGCATGAGCTTGATTTCTTTACCATCTCTAATCACGCTAAACGACTTGGTCTCGAGTGTGAGTCCATCTACCTCGAGCACCGCGCCGGAGATGGGCGGCCGCTTCAAGAGCGCCCTGATGCGCGCCGCCAATTCCTTCAAATGGAATGGCTTCGTCAGGTAATCATCCACACCCAGGTCGAAGGCGGATTCCTTATCTTCTATAGAATCTTTTGCCGTCAACATCAATATCGGCGTTTGTCCGCCGTTCTGCCTGAAGGCGCGACAAATGTCCATGCCACTGGCTCCCGGCAATTGCCGATCCAATACCATCACGTCGTACTGGAACATTTTGACCGCGGTGAGAGCCTCTGAGCCGTTATTGACAACCTCTACCCGGTGATGCTCCATAGAGGTAAGCCAGTCCTTGACCAGCTCGGCCGTTTCCGCGTCGTCTTCGACTATCAGTACTTTTGCCATTGTTGCGGTTGATACAGGCTTCATCATTCGATGGGCAACTTCGGCAATCGTATCATGTATAAATGGCGATGTATTCGGGGATGGCGCATGCAACCGGGCACCAAAGGACGATTTTCAGTGCCGCTTAAGGGCATCACCTTCGTGTGTGTGCCGCTCATTTTCGAGCTGATTTTTGTACTCGCTTTGTCGGGATTGGTTCGACAAGCGGAGGCTGACGCAACAGCAGCGATGCGTTCTGCTCGCCTGATCGAACTGGGGCACCGGTTGATCGAGCACTCGTTTGCCGCTGCCGGTGGCTGCGAAGGCTATACCTTCACGCGGCATCCATTATACAAGGACATGTTTGAGCAGTCCGCAAAGGGCGTTGCCACCACTCTCAGCGAACTCGAACACACGAAGTCGAGCAAGCCCGCACAAGAAGCCGCCAAACAAGAAATCATAATCATGTCGCAGAAATATCTGGGCATGGTTCAACGGGATATGAGCCTGAGCAACGCCAGCGATGCTGATGCGTTGCGCGTGATTAGGAACTCACTATCCGGCGAGGTCTTGCGCATGCTGCAAAATCGCGTCGAAGATTTTCTCGGCGAAGAGGAGGAGATAAGGCAGCACGAATTTCTGGCGCAAGCACACTCGCGGCACAGACTGAACCAAGTCATCTACATTGGCGTCGGCTGCAATATTCTGCTCGCCGTGCTCATGACGCTGTTGTTCGGTGCCAGCATCACAAGCAGACTGCGGATAATGATCGACAATACCGTGCGTCTGCAAAAAGGCAAGCCTCTCAATCCTACGGTTGGCGGCAATGATGAAATTACGCAGCTCGACGAAGTTTTCCACGAGATGGCCGATTCATTGAAAAATGCCGAACGACTGAAACTCGACTTTGTGGCGATGGTGAGCCATGACTTACGCACGCCCTTGAACGCGATTCAACTTTTCCTCGAGTCTCTGGTCGCCGGTTTGTTAGGGCAATTGTCAGACAAGGGATTGAAACATGCAGGGCGCGCTCAACATAATGTGAAACGGCTGCTGCAACTAATCAAAGATCTTCTCGACCTCGAGCGTCTCGAGTCTGGAACATTCGAGCTCAAGCTCGCCCCAGTGCAGGTATCTTCGTTGATCGAGACATCGATAGAATGCGTCGATCAAGAAGCGGCAGTTAGAAGCATTGCCATCACTGCTGGTGCCTGCGCCGACGCGATGGTTATGGTGGAAACCGACCTGATCATTCAGGTGCTGACCAACTTATTGTCAAACGCAATCAAGTTTTCATCGGAAGGCAGCCAAGTCGTAGTATCTAGTGCGCTGGTAGACGGCAACATCAGAATCGAGGTTGCCGATCACGGCAGAGGGATTCCTGACGAGCTGCACGAAGACATTTTCGACAAATTCAAGCAAACGCAATCAAGCGACGCCAAAATTCTAGAGGGCAGCGGACTGGGGTTGGCAATCTGCAAATTACTGGTGACCAAGCATGGTGGCACTATCGGGGTCGAAAGCAAAGTCGGAGAAGGAAGCACGTTCTGGTTTGCACTGCCGGCACATCGGCCGGTTCAGAAAGTTGCTGCCATGGTTGCCGGCTCGCAGTCGCTTTCCGTGGTGTTGCTCGTATTGACGGCGACGACTGTTGGTCTTTCTGGGTGCCAACTAAAAGAGAACAAATCTTTAGCTTCAACGGCGCAATTGGTAAAATCGCAGCAATTTCTCGATGAAGCGAAGGCAGAGCTGGCAGGACAAGCTTTCGACCAGGCGATAAAAAGCGCGACATCGGCAATCGAGCTTGATCCCTCGGATCATCTGGCGTACCTGTACAGGGGCTACGCTCGCTTCAAACTGGGTCGCCCTGAAGATGCGATCGACGATTTCTCAATCGGAGCCAACCTTCAGCCAAACGATTACCAATGCTTTGAGTACCGGGCGGCAGCGTACCAATCCATAAGGCGCTATCGCAAGGCAATCGATGATTATCACAAGGCTTTGAACGTCGCACCGCAACAACCGACAGTCAGAGGCAAGCTAAGCAAAGAACTTGGTCTATGCAATTTGTCCTTCGGTAAAGTCGAGGATGCGCAGAGCGCGCTGTCGCAAGCAATCGGCCTCGTTCCTGAAGATTCAACGCTCTATGCGGCTCGAGCGATAGCGGATTTGCACCTGCAACGTCCGGAGAAATGCATTGACGATGCCACCATCGCCATCAAGCTGGATGCCCACAATGCTTCAGCCTATTACGCACGAAGTCATGCCTATGGGTGGCTTCACCAAACGGCCCTGTCGGATGCCGACGATGCCGCTGCAAAACGATTATTTGCACAATCCTACGTGGTGACCGCACAGTGACCGTATTTGAACCAACCTGTCACCGCTTTGTCACATATAATTGGATATTGTAAGGAGCGCACACAACATGACACGACAGCCGCATATGTACAGAGTCGTAGCTCTCACCATCAGCCTCCTCTGCTGCACGCCGGCTTTCGCCGTCCCGGCGCAGGCACCGGCTCAATCGCTTTCACCGACCATAGAGACTTCGATTCACGGCTCGGCCTTTGCGGCGCCCGTGCCCATTTTTCGCGCGCCCGATCCTGGCATCCCTGCAGATATCGGCTCTGCCGCCATTAGCGCACCAACGTCCCCTGTAATCCAACAGCCAACCATTCCAATGCTGATTCCAACCGGCATTACCGCTGCACCAGGCAGCGCAGTTCTTCCCACCGACACAACGCCTGGTCATCGAGGCGGGATTCCGATGCGCCCGATGCTTCATGGGGACGTGCCCCTGCCGGCTGCACAACCCATTCGCACGAGCGCTGTCGCTTCGTACGATGCGAGCGGACATCTGAAGCCGGGCAACTTTCTCCTTGCACCCACAAATGATATTTCTGTTTCGACTGCGTTTGGCACCGTGCTTATCTCGGCTCGTTGCTCGGTACTTTTGTCCAGCACCGCAACAAGCCTGACGATTTATGACTTGCATGATCGCCATAGCAATTCCGTCATCTGGGAATCAGCAAACAAGCACCAAATCAAACTGCTGCCAGGGTGGCAGCTCACAATTACAAACGATTTGCAAGCGCCACTGGGAGAAATCAACCCGTGCTCCACAATCGTCTTGCGCTCACTGCAGTCCGAATCGCTACCTGGTGGCACGCGAATTTTTCTCGGCAAATTCTGGATCGCTTCCGCGCTTGCCCATCTAGAACCGCTGCGACACGATCAGCAGGTGATCAAGGCTGCTGCGATTCAGCATTTAACCGGACCATAATCAAGCGGTCACGAACCTTTATTCACTTCCAAAGACCCAGCCAGCTCCGGAATCTTATGGCACTGGCGATGATTTATCTCTTTGATGATGCGGACGAGCAGCACTGCGCCGGCAATAGAAGCTGCATCGCACCCGATTTGAGCAACCTGCGCCATATCGCCGGGCGTGCGAAACGCAATCTGCCCGACAATCCCCATCAAGAGATAGAGAATCCACCACAACTTGATATTACGAGGAGTAGTCGTGTTCTTCCATTCTGTGGACGGATCGATGAATCCGCTGCCGCGGTAGAGTTCACTCATAATGCGATAAGGCATCACAAAGTTCGCCAACGGAATGAACCAGGACGATATTGGATCGCTTGCCTTATACGTTAGTCCTTGAACTCTCGTGGCAAGCAAATTGCCGTATGCTCGATGCATCCACATGCAGACAAAGTAAGCCGTAATGAGGTAGGCGATAAATCCCAGTCCGCCCGTGATCAGTTGAAGGACGCCAACGATCATTTGTCCGGTCGATAGCGCCGGGTTGTCGCCTGGTGGAATTGGACCAAATGCCAGAGCCGCCATTCCGAGGGGTATAGTCAAGCATGAAAAGATAACCTGCACCCACAAGAAAAGACAGGCGCGATTCCCGATCTTGGCTATCGGTTTAACAGAGACGACATCAGATTGTGGTTTCGGCACCGTACACCCTCCGGCAAGCTATTGGTATTATTCCCGCCAGGACGCCCAGCATGCGCTCTTTTAATGAAGAGCGTATACTATGGCGGGCAAGAATCGGAACAGAGGAGAACCACAATGAAAGCCGAAGCCATTGCATTAATTGCCGTGAGCGCACTTGGTTTAGCTCAAATTGCCTGCGCTGGGTCACCGGCTGAGCAGGCGGCGGTGACGGCGGCGACAAAATGGCTCGCTCTGGTCGATAACAGACAGTACGATAAGAGCTACGACGCGGCCGCAAGCTTCTTCCAATCGCACGTGACGAATGAGCAGTGGGTGCAGCAGATTCAAACAGCGCGATCGGGATTCGGCAAAATGATCCAACGCAAGCTGAAATCAGAGAAATATGCAACCAGTTTGCCCGGCGCTCCGGATGGCGAATATGTCGTAATTCAGTTCAACACACAGTTCGAGAAAAAGAAGCAAGCGCTTGAAACCATTACGCCGATGAAACAGAAAGATGGCACTTGGCGAGTATCCGGTTACTTTATCCGCTAACCGTTGCTCTAGTTAAACCATACCGCGAACGCGGGAAATTGACCGCCGAATGTTTGGTTGAGATTGCGCCAGGTCATCCCCTCGGTCATGCGTCCATGCTCCAGATATGGTGCCGCTGCCGTACCCTGCAGCCATAGAACGAGATCTAGTGGTTTTGGCTCCAAGAACACTCGGCGCACATTGATGCCAACCTTCTCGTCGCCTCGCCAGAATGGAATCAGCAATTCGCCTTTGAGCATGCCATTGATTTGATCCATCATGGACAACCACGAAGTCACCATTTCATCAGTTACCTTAGCACCGGGTATGACGCCGGTTTGACGCGGGTTGGGAAGCCATTCGTGGTCGTCGTCCGTCTCAGCCATGATCCACTTCCATGTCTCCTTGCTCTGAGCGACCACTGCTTCGAAATGGTGCAAAGCATTCGCCATACGTTCTGGTGCCACCACCGGCCAACGAATCGTGTGAATAAAAGCTATGAAGTCGACAATTTCAGTGTCCCCGTCGCCGTGCACATGAATCTTTTTGCCACGGTTGAGAAACTTATACGGCGTCTCGACGTTCGGAAAGAACAGATGCGCCGTACGATCGAATGTTTCAGTAGTGTCGTAGGCTAGATAGATTTCCGCGATTCCCGCCAACAAGTTGCAGTATCCGCGCAGCCAATGCACGTCGCCGCGGTCGAACTTTACGTAGAAGTCTTTGGCCTTCTCGGCGGTAATCTGCTCATTGTTGGTCGATTTCGAATAAAGCGTCCACAGCGTTTCTTGCTCGTCATAGCGCCCGTCGCCGTTGAGGTCGATGCGGATCATTCCGAAATGCAGTGGCAGTGTCACATCAGGATCCGTGATTTTTGCCAGCGTCGCTTCGGCATCGTTAAGCTCGGTCACCAAATTTTGTGCCATCTTACGCGCATCGTTGTAAGTCAAACGCGCGGGTTGCTTGTTGTAGCCGAACTGCAGGCGCAAGAAAGGAAGCCGCACCTTGCCGGCGGCCGTGCCCTCGCCCACGCCATATCGATACAAGTCTTGGGTGAGATGCTGCACGGCACGCAAAAATTGCAGCATGCCCAAGCCAAAGCGCGCCTGATCGTCCTTGGGATTACGTGTAAGCTGGGCGACAAGTGCATCTTGTCCCGCTTGCATCTTTCCATCCAGCAAATACTGTTCCACCAAAGGAGGCGCCGGAGGTTGTTGTTGTGTAGTCGGTGCTATCATCGCCATGTTGTGCTCCCGGCGGCCTTCCGCCGCTCGTACGTCACGCGGTATTACCAAACTCACGCTCAGAAGCATCAGAGCCAACAAAATTGAGATCGATCTTCGCCACTGCATCGCGTCCTCCCGCGTTTAACACGCAGCTCTTACATCCAAGCGCTGACAAAATTGTCGGCTCTCGAATGCGCCAATGATAGCCTGATCAAACAGTATTTAAACTGTCTGCACCGAACTACGTAGCGACGGGCGGAAGCCCGCTGATATAACGGCCTACTTGGCTTTTCGGTATTCAGCGACGGGCCACAGCGGAATACCTCCGCGGGGGGTGAAGCGACCTTCGACTTTTATGTAAAGCGGATCTATCACAGTGATCAAGTCATTGGCAATGCGATTAACGCACGCCTCATGGAATTCGCCGAATTGGCGGAACCGTCCCAGGTACAACTTGAGCGACTTGCTCTCGACGCATTTTTTGTCTGGAACGTAATCGATGACTATGGTGGCAAAGTCAGGCTGCCCGGTAATCGGGCACAGCGAAGTAAACTCCGGCGCCTCGATGTGGATGGAGCCATTGACCGCGTGCGGGTTGTGCTGCGGATCAGCGAACGGATTTGCCACGCTCTCCAGTACCGAGGCGTCAGGATTATCGTAAACATACTCGGTGGTCTTTTGGAGGTGTGTGAGATTCGTCGTGCTCATGGCGTGTTCCTTATTCAATTCCCAGCAGCTTGTGTGTCTGCAGCGTGAGCGTGTAGCCGAATTGCTTGGCCAACCGCACGCAATGCTTACGATTCAATTCATTTTGTTTATCGTCAAAGGAGTCCTGAGGCACCACGAATATGCGAGCGCCTTTCGGTGGCCGGGCCACGCGCGCGCTCGCCCCGTCCTGCTGGGTGCAGGCGTTAGGCAAGCCGTCGCCTTCGGTCGTTTCGCCGTGTTTGATTACGTACTTGAAGTACTGAGATCGTTCCGCCACCTTCGGATGAATGGCGGGCGTCTTAGGGCTGCATACGATCGCAAGATTGGGATGCTTAGGCAACTCCACCCACAAGGTGCCATTCGTTTCGAGCTGGACGTTGAGTCCAGCCTGCAACAGTGAGGCCACCAATGGTGCTATGTTCTGCCGAAAGGGCTCGCCACCGGTGATGACGATCAGCTTGCAACAAGGCGGCTTTTCCTCTTGAATCTTGTCGAGCAGCTGATTGAGGCTCGGCTTCCACTGCGACGATTCGAAATCCGTGTCGCACCAAAAACACTTTAGATTACAACCGGCGAGCCTTACGAATACAGCCGGCTGCCCGGTGAAAGGTCCTTCGCCTTGCAGCGTGTAGAAAACACTTTGTACCCACAGGCTGCCATCAGCATTCAACTGCTGCTGTCTGACGGGATTTTGCCCCCTCATAAAGCTCTACCTCTGCAAAACAATTTTCCGTTTCCCAAAGCACGACTTTCTCGACCACCACTCCGCTATCCGCCAACAATTTCGGCGCGATATCGGTGAGCAAAACGGCGGCCAAATTTTCAGCGGTGGGATTCTCGGACAGCAAATACATCTTTTGCTCCGGCAGTTTGCTCAATGCCTCGATTGCTTCATGATCCTTCGACCATAAAATTACGCCGTGATCCCAATTCTCGTCAATCCAGGTGCCAAGTCGTTCTTTCAGCACGCCGAAATCAATCACGCGACCGAGCGCATCCAAGCCTTGAGCAGACCGCGCGTGAAAAAATACCTGGAAGTTATGTCCGTGAATGTGTTTGCACTTCGTTTCATGCCCATAGACGCGATGCCCGGCGCAAAATTGAATGCGGCGAACAGCAGAAATCGGCTTGGTGGCAGATATGGTATCAGGCATGGATTTTCACCAACAGTGGATCGTCGACTCCGGCCATTTCGAAGCCGCGCTGTCGCAAAAAACAGGCGTGGCAATGTCCGCATGGGGGGAGGACACCGTTGTAACAGGTGGTTGTTTGCGCCAGTGCTTCCAGGCAACCAGGCAAGCTCGCAGCCAATTCCACCGTTTGCGCCTTATTCAGATGCATCAACGGAGTAAGCACACTCAGCGGTTTACCAAGCCCGCTGCTCAATGCTTGCTGCATGTGCGAGATGAATTCCTCGCGACAATCGGGATAACCGCCGAAATCCTCCTGCGCCACACCGATTATCACTGTGTCGCAACCCAGGACGTAAGCACGATTCGCAGCGAGAGACAAAAACAGAATGTTTCTTCCTGGGACAAACGTATCCTCCAGACCGCCCGGCAATGCGTCGGCTGAGTCGTAGCGAGCAACATCGCGGGACTTGTTGGTGAGAGGACTTAAGCCGGCGAAGATTTGGCCGATATCGAGAATCTCATGCGGCACGTCGGCGGCGCGAGCAATGTTGGCTGCGCTGTCGAGCTCGAGACGATGCCTCTGCCCGTAATCGAACGTGAGCGCGTGCACCTTGGCGAAACGCTGTTTCGCCCAATACAAGCAGGTTGTGCTGTCTTGTCCGCCCGACAAGACCACGAGCGCGCTGTTCATGCACATCACCGGTTTTGTGAACCGGAATTATATACGACGTATAGCCACCCGCGGCCGAGACTTCTTGGAAATTCACGTCATTCTTCACGTGTCCATACAGGGCGCAGTTGCCAA
The DNA here is from genome assembly GCA_036703785.1 of Candidatus Obscuribacterales bacterium. Taxonomy (GTDB): domain Bacteria; phylum Cyanobacteriota; class Vampirovibrionia; order Obscuribacterales; family Obscuribacteraceae; genus JADYXS01. Next base: position 5,668 of record DATNQY010000347.1, on the reverse strand, counting down.
GCATCCCAAGGCAAACTAAGCGAGCCGCTCGCGCGCCTTCTGCAACGCAAGCTTCACCTGTGACGACGCAGTACCGCCTGGCGATGTCTTCGCCGCTGCCGATTTACTAGCCGACAGCAAATCGACAACCTCAGCCCCGAAAACTGGTGAGTATTCGCGAAATTGCGCAGGCGACAAATCAGCCAGGCTCAGTTGCTTGGCGCGACAATCAGCAACAATCTCACTTATGACGTCGTGCGCCTGCCTCATAGGCACACCGCAGCGAATCAGATACTCGACCAGATCTGTAGCAAGCATCATCGAGTCGCCGGCAGCAACTTCCATGGCAGACTTGTTCGGATGCACGGCAGCAACGACGTGCGCCAGGACGAGCAGCGATTGCTTCAAGGAAGCAGCCGCGCGCAGCATGGGTGGCTTTGTTTCCTGCAAGTCACGGTTATAACCCAGCGGTAATGATTTCAGGGTCATGATCACGCTGATGAGGTCGCCGGTGATGCCACCACATTTGGCGCGGATTATTTCCAGAGGGTCCGGGTTCTTCTTGTTCGGCATCAAACTGGACGCCGTGGTGACGGAGTCGTTTAAACTGACAAAACTGAATTCGGCGCCGGCCCAGAGAATCAACGTCTCCGCAATCTGCGACAGATGCAAGGCACATGCAGTCGCGGCAGAGAGGAAGTCGAGGACGAAATCGCGGTCGCAGACAGCATCGATTGAGTTGGCGAAAGCTCGCTCGAAGCCCAATAACTTCGCCGTGTACTCAGGCGAAATCGGCAATGAAGTCCCGGCCAACGCGCCCGCACCAAGCGGTGATACCATTGCCCGCTTTTTAGCATCGCTGAAACGCTCGACGTCCCGCGTGAGCATCTCCACAAATGCGTGCAATGCGTGGGCGAAAAGAACCGGCTGCGCCCGTTGCAAATGCGTGTATCCCGGCATGACAATGTCCAGGTTGTCCTCTGCTAGCTGGATAAACTCCAACTGAGCGCGCTGAAGCAACCGGCAGATCTGCGCGATTTCTTCACACACATAAATCCGCATGTCGAGTGCGACTTGATCGTTACGGCTGCGCGCCGTGTGCAAGCGCAACGCATCTTCGCCGACCATGTGACGAAGTACGCCTTCGACGTTCATATGAACATCTTCCCATTGCGGTTTCAGTTGAAGCTGTCCTTCGGCATAGGCCGCTTGCAATTGCTGCAAGCCGTCCACAATATTGTCCGCCTGTGCCTCGCTTATGATATGCGTGTGCGCCAACATGCGCGCGTGCGCGATGCTGCCGTGGATGTCTGCATCGACGATGAATTTATCATCGTCGACGCAGCCGACAAACTTAGAGACTGCCGGATCCAGCTGCTGCGAAAACGCCTTTCTCAATACTTCCATGAAACTTGCTCCAGTTGCTAAGCCGTAATGCATTGATATTGATAAAACCGCCCGAATCCGCCGGAGAAAACGCCGACATGTTGTCGAAGCTGGACTCTTGGCTGTTGTATAGCGATAGCGGAGCCCGACGTCCGACGACGTAGCAACTTCCTTTATAGAGCTTGAGTTTGACCTCGCCCGAAATACCATGTTGAGTGCACTCAATCGCTGACTTTATCACCTGCATCTCAGGCGAGAACCAATAACCGTTGTAAGCCAGTGAAGCAAACTTCAGCGCCAGCTCTTCCTTTAGATGAGCCAATTCTTTATCGAGCGTGATCGATTCCAGGGACTGGTGAGCCTGCCACAAAATGGTGGCACCAGGCGATTCATATACGCCACGTGATTTGATGCCGATGTACCTGTTCTCGACTAAATCCACGCGACCAATGCCATGCTTGGCAGCGACCTCATTAGCCAATATCAGCAGTTGCAGTGGCGAAAGCTTCTTGCCGTTCAACGCCACCGGCAGACCGGACTTGAACTCGATTGTCACATATTCGGGCTCTTCAGGAGCAAGCTGGGGATCCGCCGTCCACTGATACATTTGTGACGGAGGCTCCAGCCACGGATCTTCCAGAATGCCACCTTCATAGCTAATGTGCATGACGTTGGCGTCAATAGAATACGGCTTTTCCCTTGTCACCGGCAAAGGTATTCCCTTGCTTTCAGCATAATCGAAAAGAGCATCCCGTCCTTGAAACTCCCAGCTCCGCCATGGCGCGATTATTTGCAAATGGGGAGCCAACGCTTTAACAGCCAGTTCGAAACGAACCTGGTCGTTGCCTTTGCCCGTGCAGCCATGTGCGATAGCGTCGCAACCCGACTTCAAGGCGGCGTCTACCATACCCGAGGCGATGCAGGGCCGCGCCAGCGACGTGCCCAGCAGATAGACGCCCTCATATTTAGAATTTGCCTGCAGTGCAGCAAAGACATAGTGCTCGACAAACGCATTCTTCAGATCCTCGACAATGCAACTTTCGGCTCCAGTTGCCAGAGCCTTCTTGTGCACTTTCTCGAAATCTTCGTTTTGGCCGACGTCGGCACAATATGCCACCACCGGCACGTCGTATTTGTCTTTCAACCAGGCGAGCACACACGATGTGTCCAGTCCGCCGCTATATGCCAGAAGAATCTTTTTCATTGGTTGTCCTCCTTATTGTCCGAGTATGAGAGTGAGAATCGCCTTTTGGGCATGCAGCCTGTTTTCGGCCTGGTCGAGAACCACTGACTGTCTGCCGTCGATGACCTCGTCGGTAATTTCCGCCCCGCGATGCGCCGGCAGGCAATGCATGACAATGGCATCAGGTTTTGCGTGCGACAGAATTGTGCTGTTGACCTGATAAGCGTTGAAGGCTTGCTTACGCCATTCGGTTTGCGATTCTTGCCCCATAGACACCCATGTGTCGGTGTAGACAACGTCGGCAAAACTTACAGCCTCAATCGGATCATGCAGGATGCGCAGCTTCGCTCCCGATGTCCGACCAGCTTGAGCCGCTGCGCAGAGAAGCTCGTCGTTCGGATGAAATGCCGGCGGGCAGGCCATCACAAAATCAGCGCCCATCTTAGCCGCGCCCAGCATTAATGACGCCGACACGTTGTTGGGGTCGCCCACATAAGCGATGTTGAGATGATCGAGATGTCCTTTGTGCTCCTGAATGGTGAGCAGATCAGCCAGAGCCTGGCACGGATGCTCGATGTCGCTCAAGCCATTAATCACCGGCACCGACACATATTCAGCCAGCTCCAGAATGGTGGCATGGTCGAAAGTCCTGGCCATGATCACATCCACCCACCGGTCCAAATTGCAAGCGATGTCCTTAACGCTTTCCCGCACGCCTAGCTTTCCCTCGAGATTGATGGCGCTGCCGCCAAGCTGAATCATCCCGAGTTCAAACGTCACCCGCGTGCGCAGCGATGGTTTTTCAAATAGCATTGCCATTGAGCAACCTGCCAACAGATTCTTTTGCTGAGGATCGCTCATGCTTGCCTTCAGCGCACTTGCGCACTCCAGCACACACGAAATCTGGGCGGGGGTCAGCTGTTCCATGCCGAGAATATCGGCGCCGCGCAGCCCATGGTTTGCTGCGGTAAACGCAGAATACGGTGTCGCCACCGTCAGCGGTAACGGCAGTTTGGTGGCAGATTTTGATGGGGCAGGCACAGCTGCCAGACCGGTGGAATTCATAACATCCTCCTGGAAGTAACATTCGTTTGGTTGTAAAAACTAGCTAATTTTCAGCGTCGAATTAAAGTGCCGCGTCGTCGTCGCAAGCACTCGCGAACCGCATGTCGGGATAGTCCATCTGCAATGACGACGTTTTCAACGCCGGATTCCACGGCATCAATGGCCGTCTGTGTCTTCGGAATCATGCCGCCTGTGATGGTACCCGCCTCAATCATCGTCTTGCATGTTTCCTTGTCGATGCCTGGCGTCACGATTCCCCCAGGCGCCAAGACGCCTGCAACGTCGCTAAGCAAGAGCAGCCAGCTCGCTCCCAACGCAGATGCGATCGTTGCCGCCGCATGATCGGCATTGACATTGAGCGCGCATCCCGAGTGATCATACGCGATAGGTGCCACCACAGGGATTTTTCCTTTCGAGAGCGAAACGAATAATGGATCCGTGTCGACAGCAATAATTTCTCCGACAAATCCTAGATCGACGCCCTCTGTCTGTGCTTTCATTGCTCGTAACACAGACATAGCTGAAGGGAATGGATCGGCTTGCGGTAGCGTTCCTGCAAGAAAGCAATTAGCCGCGTCGAGCACCTGAATGACCACCGCAAGCGTTTCAGCATTGGTCACACGAACACCGTTTACCTTTTGGGGCTGGATGCCCGCCTTGCTCAGAGCCGCGTCGATAGAATTTCCGCCTCCATGCACTACCACGATCCGGACACCAGACTGACTGATTGCTTGCAGATCATCAACAACATGGCCGGCGTCGGCTGAGAAGACTGCACCGCCAAGTTTTATCACTATCGTTTCGTTCGTTCCGTTTAAACCTTGCATGTTACTCACCCTGGAAACAATGGAATTTGCGTCAGCCCTCGAGTCTCCTCAATGCCAAACATCAAATTCATGTTCTGTACCGCCTGCCCGGCAGCGCCCTTCACAAGATTGTCCAGGGCAGAAACAACAATCACGCGGTTGGTGCGTTCATCAACAGCGAAGCCGATGTCGCAGAAGTTAGACCCTTTCACCCAACGAGTCTCGGGCAGCTGCTCAATCTGTCCGTCGCCATACAGACGGACAAACGGGGCATCTGCATATTGCTTGTCAAAAATGTCCCGCACAGCAGCGGCATCAAATCCATCATTCAAGTCAGCGTAGCTAGTCGCGAGAATTCCTCTGTTCATCGGCACCACATGCGGAGTGAAATTGATCACTGCGCCAGGCGCGAATTGATGCAGCTGTTCCTCAATTTCGCCGGTATGTTTGTGTCCGGTGAGTGAGTACGCTTTCAGCGTTTCATTGGACTCGTTGAAGTGCACAGCTTGTTTCGTGCCCCGCCCGGCACCAGAGACACCCGATTTGGCGTCGACTATCACAGACCGGCAATTGATCGCATCAGCCTTCACCAAGGGCAAGAGCGCCAGCGACACAGCCGTGGCATAGCAGCCGGGATTAGCTACGAGTCCAGCGCCCTCTATCGCTTCAGAGTTCCATTCCGATAGCCCATACACGGCTTGTTGATTGAGCGCCGGATTGCCGTGCCCGGCTTGATACCACTGCTCGTAGTCGGCGTGGTCCTTAAATCGAAAGTCACCACTGAGATCGACTACCCGCGTCTGTTCTAGATGCGCGGTGGTCAAAAGCCGGCTGGCAGCGCCATGCGGCAAGGCCAAAAATATACAATCACAGGTGCTCACGATCGACTCGATGTCGTTTTGTACGCAATGCAACTGCACGTGCCCCTTCAGGTGGGGGAAGACATCTGTGAGCTTTTGCCCGGCATAGCTCATGGACGTGACGCCCGTGAGCTGGACGTCCGGATGTTGGGCGAGCAGCCGCACAAGCTCCTGCCCGGCATATCCGGTGGCTCCCAACACAGCTGTTTTTATCTTCGTCATCGCTCGCCTCCTGTTTTGGCGCAAAAGAAAAGACCCCGAGGCATGGCTCGAGGTCTCATTAGCTTTGGTCGCGCCTATTAAGGCAGCACCCAGCCGGGCCCCGAGCGATAATTGCTACGGCGGCGTCGTGTGCTGGTGTATGTGGCGGCGGTCATTACGACTTACTT
>DATNQY010000346.1:0-8010 GCA_036703785.1 Candidatus Obscuribacterales bacterium | reverse complement strand
CTACATCTTGTGATATGCTGAAACGCAGAGACTGCACTATTCCACCGCGTCCATGGGCCGTTTGTACGGTTCTATGCCAAACAGACTTGAAGCAGAAAAGAATTGGGACCAGTCTTTCAGGACTGCTACTACGTATTTGATGGCGGACAGGCTGCCGGAAGCGGAGCGAGACTTCAAGTCGGCGGTGGCACAGGCGGAGGCGCTCGGCGACGATGAATATCGCCTGATACAGAGCCTAAATGGTCTGGCGCTTACGTACTTTAAAAAGAAAGATTTGGATTTCGCCGAGCCCACGTACCTGCGCACGGTGGAGTTGGCCGATCAGCTTTTTGGAGAAAATGATGCTCGTGTGCTTCCTTATCTCACTGGATTTGCCTTTTGTTTGATTACCGCAAAGAAGTATATGCGTGCTCTGCCTGTCTACGAGCGCGCGCTGGGCATGACGGAAAAGGTTCGCGGGCGGTTGCATCCGGATCTCAGCGCCATACTCAGGAATTTGGGATTGATCTACGAGCAGCTTCAAAAGTTGCCGGAGGCAAAAAAGGTCTACGAGCACCTCGCTGAAATCTACGACACGACGAATCCTGCGGATTCCGCGACTATCCGCCTGAAGATCTCGAGGCTTGGTCGTCCTCCGGCAGCGCCGAAAAAACCGCCCGCCGAGGGCACGCACATCATCGACGAAACCGACGTGATGCCACTGCAACCAATGCAGGATTTCGCCAGCCCCACCAAGAAGTCCGACAAACGACCGACATCGGAGACGCCTGGAAAGGGCGGTGTTTCGGGGGCACAGAGACAAGCTGGTCGGAGTAATCTTTGGGACGCGCTCGTCGAAGTTATGAGCACAGACGTAGTCGAAGCTATAACTACCGATGCGGTCGCGGAGAAAGTGCAGTCTGCTATAGAGCAAACCGGGCAAAGACGCGCTGCGCGCTCAGGTGAAACTACAGGACAAAGGCCGGCGGCGTTGCCTCCTGGAATGAGCGGACAGCGACCCGCAGCGTCGAGTGCGGAAACCACAGCACAGAGAAAAGCGGCACCAAGCCCTCAGACTAGCGGACAAAGACCAGCCGCGCCATCTCCTGAAACCACCGGGCAAAGAAAAGCCGCATCTCTTGAAACCACCGGACAGCGCAAGAATCCTTTAGTGGAACTCGCGCAACACCTCAGCGGTCAATTCAAAAAGGTTACCATTCAATCCGATCCTGGTGTGAAAGCCAAAGGCACCGAGCCCGACGTAAGGGCAAGCAATCCGCAGGGAGTTTCTCTCGAGAAACGCGACGATCTCATAGGCAGGGTGATCGAGAACCGCTACCGAATCGATGATTACATTGGTGCTGGTGGCATGAGCGTTGTCTACAAGGGAACGCACATCATGATGGGGCGGCCTGTAGCAATAAAAATGATGCAGTCGCATCTCGCAGAAAAAGAAGAGCTGTTGCAGCGCTTTCAGCAAGAAGCACGTGCCGCTCATTCACTCAGTCATCCGAACATCGCTACCGCTCACGACTTTGGGATGACGGAAGATGGGTTGTTTTACCTGGTAATGGATTACGTCGAAGGCAAGAGTCTTGAAGATTTGCTCAACGAGCTAGGGCACATTCCGGTGGCACGATGCGTTCCCATTCTCACGCAAATCTGCGACGCCGTAGGATACGCGCATGATAACGGGTTCGTGCACCGTGACTTGAAGCCCAGCAATATTATGCTTTTGCAAAGTGGTGGCAAGGTGGATGTCGTCAAAATCGTTGACTTCGGATTGGCAAAGCTCATAAATAAAGATCCCGAGCTGATGAAATTGACTCGTACCGGCGAATTCGTCGGAAGCCCGCTGTACACGAGCCCTGAGCAATTGCGCGGGCAAACTATGGATGGACGATCGGACTTGTATTCGCTCGGGCTTGTTGCCTACGAATGTTTAACAGGCAAGAGCGCTGTGGCTGGTGAAACATACAGCGAGGTGCTTGTTCAGCATTTCGCTGAAACTCCCAAGTCCTTTGCCGAGCAGTCTCCGGGAGTTTCGATTCCGCAGGCGGTTGAGAAGGCCGTCTTCAAGGCGATCGAAAAGGATCCTGGGAAACGGCATGCATCGATGGCTGATTTCAAAAAAGAGCTCGAAGCCGCTGCGATGTGATTTAGAATCCGTCGAGTTCGCCGTTCTGAATGAGCCACTGTCCTTCTTGGGCTAACGCTGCTTGTTGTGCAGCATCGCCTGCGAAGCCATAAGCGCCTTGCCAGAACGCGAGCACCGTCCCTCCCGGTGGTATGGCGCCCGCGTAAACGCCGTGGCACATAACACCGCTCCATCCTGGCGGAAGATCCGGGGGTGGTCCGCTTGAACCGTCGCCAGGACCGCCGCTGCCGCCGCCGCAACCGTTGCCGCCGCAACCGCCGCCGCCGCCTCCGCCGCCGGGACCGCCGAAAGATGTAATCTCGCCGCCGTCATCCACGATATTGATGTCGACCGAACTGGTGGCTGTTGGTGGCAAGATTGCGTTTGGCGCTCCGGTACGGTATGCACCCGTAAACGGCATCGGTGCCAGCGTGGGAAAACCGAGGCTGTACGATTGTTGGCCGATCGGCGCCGGGTTTACCGTCGAAGGTGAAAGCACCGCTGCGCCAGCCGGCTGAAGCATTGCTTGATAGCGCCGCGTGTTGGTGGTGAAGGTGCGCTTAGCCGTGCCCTGCCCGGTGCGTTGCGTACTGTAGCCGGGCAGTCCGGATCCGGCTGTTGATTGCGTGGACGATTGCGCCATTGCACCGATCGGTGTCATAAGGAGTGCAGCCGCCGTTCCAATAGATAGGTAGAGAGTTGAAAGCATGATTTTTTGGGGAGCGCGAGAACCTACGCTGCTTACGGTAGCCTTCAAATTTGGCGAACTTCGGTCTTTTTGGGGAATAACCTAAATGCAGAACTGTGGTGCTTTTGCGGATGTTAAACGCTCCGGTCCGGTGCCTTATGCGCAATTTGGTTGTCCTTGCATTGTTGCTCCTGCCGTGGTTCCTTCTGACGGCAACAGCGGGTTGGGCGCAGCCAAATGGCGACTCGGCGGTTAGCGCGGTTGAAACTGCGGGTGGCTCGCTGGTAAAGGACGTGGCGGCGCTGGAGACCTCCGTGTATGGTCAGCCGACCTCCGACTCGCTGGCTGCCAGAGTCGGACATCTTGAGCTCACCACGCTTGGCAGTTTGCAATGCGGACCCTTGCGGGCGCGTGTCGATTGGCTTCAGCACGAGCTGCACAAGCCTTATTCAATCAGCCCGTTCAAAGCCAACAACGAACAACACGAATCGCTGCGCCTGAGTCCCGAAATCGAACAGCGAATCCCTGCCGCCTTCAGAGCACAAATAGCGCCCATTCCTCAATACTCCGGCTCCGGACTAAATGCCGCCGCGGCCCGCGAAATGGGCATGCAGCACGACGCGTGCGCGTGTCATTATGTACATCATTGATATGGCGGCTCGAGCAGCTTTAGTTTTGTTGGTATCTTTGGTGTGCCTTGCTGCACCTGTATTTGCTGACGACTATTCGCCGGCGCCCTTCGTCCGGCCTGTTTTCGTCAATCCGATGCCCGCACATCTTTCCTATTATTGGTGGCGCAACTTTCGTGATCCATCATATTGCCGGATGGTGTTGTGCAACGCATCGTGCGCGTTTGCAGGCGAGTCGGCACATAGTGGATGCGCACTCGTACCGATGTTTCCCATCCTGCAGACGCAAGATTGCTGCCAGGATTCTGCCTGTGACAGCCACAGCGGGCTTGTGCGTATCGGTATATGATCATCGAGTTTGGGAGCCATGCCTCCAGCGTGTCCCGGGTTCCCAAGCTGGCGGAAACCGACTATAGTTGCTCTGGATGGCGCCGGAGGATGAAGCATGGATCAATCCGTCACGATTGCATTAAGCATTGCCGGTGGTGCCCTTGGCGGCGCGACAGTCGCCTGGCTGATTGCGCGGGCGAGAATTTCAGAGTTAAATGCAATCCTGACACAAGAGCGTCTGTCCACGGCAGACAAGATCAAACTGCTCAACGAAGCCCAGGCAAAACTATCCGATGCGTTCAACGCACTGTCATCCGATGCACTGAGAAAAAACAACCAGACGTTTTTAGAACTCGCACAGACAACCCTCGAAAAATTTCATCAGGGAGCTGCCGGCGATCTAGAAGCGCGACGCGAGTCTATTGAACAGCTGATAAAGCCATTGAAGGAGTCGCTCACCAATGTCGATGTGAAAATCGGCGAATTAGAGAAATCTCGAATTGCAGCTTACAGCTCGCTGCAAGAGCAGGTGCGGACGCTGGTGTCGAGTCAAGTTGGTTTGCAGCAGGAAACGCAAAAGCTCGTCAATGCATTGCGTGCACCGGCTGTGCGCGGACGGTGGGGAGAAATTCAACTGCGCCGTGTTGTAGTAATGGCAGGCATGCTGGAGCATTGTGATTTCGTCGAGCAGCAGTCGGCTGCTACCGACGATGGTCGGTTGCGCCCCGATATGATTGTGAAGCTGCCTGGTGATAAAAACATCGTGGTGGACTCCAAGGCACCATTGCAAGGTTATCTGGATTCTCTCGATGCGGCAGACGATGAAGCACGCACCCGTAGCTTGCAGGATCACGCCAGGCAGGTAAACGCGCATTTGACGAAGCTGTCGAGCAAAGCTTATTGGGATCAGTTTCAGCCGACCCCGGAGTTTGTGGTGATGTTTCTTCCGGGAGAGACTTTCTTCAGTGCCGCTCTCGAGCAAGATCCCGGGTTGATTGAAGCCGGCGTTCAACAACGAGTGATTATTGCCACGCCTACGACTTTGATTGCACTGTTGCGCGCTGTGGCTTACGGCTGGAAGCAGGAAAGACTCACCGAAAACGCGCAGGCGATCAGCACGCTCGGAAAAAGTTTATACGAGCGCATCCGTGTCATGGCTGCGCACTTCACCGATATTCGCAAAGGACTCGATAAAACAATCGACGCCTACAACAAAACGGTAGGGTCACTCGAAACTCGAGTCCTCGTGTCCGCTCGTCGGTTTCAAGATCTCGGTGCTGGAGACGGACAGGATATCCCGCCACTCGAGCCCAGTGAACAACCACTGCGGCACATTGGTGTCTCGGAATGCGCTGATTTGCCGTTGCTAGGAAGTGACGGATAGCTCGTTGTAATCATCGGGCGTATCGATGTCCACCGCTGCCTCGGGCACATCCAGTGCCATCACGTTGCCGGCGTACTTCTTAATGATGGCCGAAGCGCCGACGTCTCCTTGTAGGGCAAACAGCTCTGGAAACAGTTGCTTCGCGAACAGGGCAGGCACGCCGATCGTCGAGCTATATCTGCAGGCGACTATTGGTGAATACGTACGGATGAATGAATCGATCAAATCGTTGATTGTTCTCGACATGACAAACGGTTGATCGCAAGTCATGAACACCGCGGCGTCTAGTTCTTTGTTTTGATCGACAATCGTCTTTAACCCCGTCGAGACCGAGGAGGCAAGTCCGGTGGCCCACATTTGGTTTTCTACGATCGGTATGGCGGTGTGGCCAATATGGCTGCGCATCGACTGGGCGTTGGCTCCCAAAACGAGCACGTGGTGGGTGCAACGGGATTGCAAGCCAACTTCCAAAGCTCGATTAATGAGGCTTTTGCCTGCATGCGTCAGAAGTTGCTTCGGCTCACCCATTCGCGCCGAAGCACCAGCTGCCAATATGATTAAGCCGATCGCCGGCATCTGTCGCCTTTTTCGACGCCGGCGTGTTGTAAGGACGATGGCCGGTGCATCCAAGAGTATTATAGTACCCGTTGGCAATACATCCTGCGGAGTATCATCCATGCATAAACGCCAAATTGCCGCACTAGCGGTTATTTCCTTGACTCTCAGCGCATTGAGTTTTTCCGCTGTGTGGGCGGCCGACGCCCCGGAAGCGACGCAGGAGGCGGCTCCGACTAACACTGTGGCACCTGCTGTTTCTAACCCGGAAGCTCGTTTGCGTTCAATTGACGAGCGCAAAAACCACCTTGAAGGCGAGCGCCGCAAGCTGAGCGAGCAGCGACTGAAGCTGCAAGAGCCATTGCACAACCTCGACCAACAGCGACTGAATTTGCAAGAACAGCGCTTGCACTTCGACGAGTCCTGGCAAAAATTGCAGGAGCAATATCGCCAAATAGATGAGCAAAGGTGGAACCTCGATCGAGAGAAGATGGCGCTCGAGAAAAAACGCCGGGAGTTCGACGTTCAATGGCGGAAGCTGGACGAGCAAAAACTTCCTCTGGAAAAACAAGGACTCGAGCTTGACGAGCAAGGACGCAAGCTTGAATTGCAACGCCTGCAACTCGAGAACGAGCGGCAACAGCTAAGGGACAAGAAACACTAAGCTTACGGTTTCATTTCCGTATCGATGAGGTTGGAGATTTGATAGTCTGTCGACTTGATCAAATCGCGCAATCGCTCAAAGAGCACCGTATTTTTATCGTAAATGATCACGACGTCTGCATGTTTCTTTGTTGTTTTGGCAGCTGCCTCAGCGGAAGCTGACTCAGGACGAGTAGTTTTCGCGAACGGCACGCCGGGCAGCGCCTGCAGTTTTCCCTCTAGCTCGAGCAAACAAGCCGGACACATCGAGCCGTTTAAACGCAACGTAACTCGATGCCACACTTGCCCTTGCGTTTTGTCCAGTTCTGCCAATGTCGGCTCATGACGTTGAGGCACTGCCAGCGTGCCGCGCAGCGGCGGTATCGATTGGTCTGCCGGCGATTGCTGGGCGTGCCCCGCAGATATCGAGACGATTAACATAGCAAGACTTGCGACGGCTAAACGCATTCTGGCACCGCGGCGGGAAACGGTGCCCATAATATCACGGTATTGCCATGCCAAGGTGCGAAACTTATGCTAGTTTAGCGGTGTCTCCAGAAGTGGACGGTGCGATGGTCGAGCAGAAGCCGAGGCAGCAAATCCAGCCGGATGATGCTTTTCCGTGGGAGCTGATTGAGCGCAACAAGCCGCTGCGTGATGATATTCGTATGCTCGGCAAGCTTCTCGGTGATACCATCCGACGCCTGGACGGCGATGCGGTTTACAATGCCGTCGAGCAATTCCGCTATCTTTGCAAGAAGCAGTCGCCGGGAGAGCCGATCAGCAAAGAGCTGTCCGATCTGATCTACGGTCTTGATTCCGAAACTGCCGCCAAGGTGATCAAAGCCTTCCTCACTTATTTCGACCTGATCAACATTGCAGAGCAAAATCACAGGCTGCGGCGACGTGCGCAACGTGAAACAGCAGACCCCCGTGCTGCGGCGCCGGGATCATTGGAAGATTTTTTCGGCTCCGCAGACAATCCGGACGATGGGACACCGCCGGCGGTGCTGGATGTGTTGCAGCATCTTGATATTGAAATGGTCTTCACTGCTCATCCCACCGAGATAACGAGACGCACGGTGTTGTTGAAACAGCTGAGCCTGGCGAAGCTTCTGCACAAGCGCGATCATCCTCCACTCATGCACCACGAGCAAAAATCGATTGTCGACGGGCTCAACTCCGTGATCGAGTCCTTGTGGTTGACAGATCACGTCATTTACTTCAAGCCGTCCGTTATGGACGAAGTTCAGTACGGACTTGCACATTTCGACAGTGTGGTCATCGACGCGGTCCTCGATATACACGAGCAGCTGCTCGACCGGATATTGGTGTGCAGCGGCGAGAGTGGTGTTGCCTCCAAATCGAAGGAAGCCGGGCGGACGTTTATCACCTTTGGCTCATGGATAGGCGGTGACAGAGATGGAAATCCGTATGTGACACCTGACACTACTTTACGTGCTCTCGAGTTTCAGCGCAGCCTCATTTTGAATAGATATCGAAAAGAGCTCGGACGATTGTTCGACGAGTTGAGCCAATCGGAGCATTGGATAGGCAATCCTGACGTTCTGTCCGAGTCTGCTTCGGTCGATTCCGCGGCTATGCCTTCGGTAGCCCAGCGTTTCAGCAAACGCTATCGGTTTGAGCCCATTCGCCAGAAGCTTGT
>DATNQY010000345.1:0-9807 GCA_036703785.1 Candidatus Obscuribacterales bacterium | reverse complement strand
GCCTACGATCATGCCGGCGTAAACTCGCGTTTGCGGCGTGATGAAGAAATTGCCGCGATCTTCGGCGCCTTGCAGCGCATAGCCTGTGGCGACGCCTTCTTCCCATGCCACCAGAACGCCGTTGCGACCTTGAGCGATTTCGCCTGCCCATGGGCGGTATTCCATGAAACCGTGGTTCATGACGCCATTGCCCTTGGTCAATCGGAGAAACTCGCTGCGGAATCCGAGCAAGCCCCTGGTGGGCACGGCGAATTCAAGCAAGCCCTGACCATGATCGACATGCATGTTCTGCAGTTCCGCACGGCGAGGTCCGAGTTCCTGAATTACGGAACCCATATATGCTTCCGGCACATCGATCAACAGTTTCTCAAACGGTTCGCATTGCTTGCCGTCGATTTGTTTGACGATAACTTCCGGACGGGTAACGGCTAATTCATAGCCTTCACGGCGCATGGTTTCAATCAAAATGCCGAGGTGTAGTTCTCCACGACCGCTGACCATGAAAGTGTCGGTGCTGTCGGTGGTCTCTACGCGCAAGCTGACGTTGGTCTCCAATTCACGGAATAATCTATCGCGCAAGTGACGGGACGTCACGTACTTGCCTTCCTGTCCGGCGAAGGGACTGTCATTGACCATGAATGCCATCTTCATGGTCGGTTCGTCGACTTGAATTCGGGGCAGAGCAACCGCACCTTCTGCTACGGAGATGGTGTCTCCGACGTTGGCGTTGGAAAAACCGGCGATTGCCACGATTTCGCCCGCGGAGGCATTAGTGGCCTCGATGCGCTTCAATCCCTGGAAGCGCAGGAGCTTGGTGATTTTTCCTCTAACTGTGACGTCCCCGTCCTTGAGGAGAACGACTTGCTGGTTGTCGGCGATCTTGCCGTTATAAATACGGCCGATGGCGATGCGTCCGAGGTAGTCGCTGTAGTCCAGGATGGAAACTTGCATCTGCAAAGGTGCGTTCGAGTCGCCGCAGGGCGCAGGGCAATGAGTCAGAATCAGATCCAGCAGCGGGCGCAGGTCTTCGCCTTCGTCTTCTACCTTGACCTTGGCGATGCCTTTTACGCCCGAGGCAAAAACATACGGGAAGTCGAGCTGCTTGTCGGTGGCGCCCAGTTCGATGAACAGGTCAAAAACTTTATCAACCGCGTCGTGCGGGTCGATATTCGGACGGTCAATCTTGTTTATCACGACTATCGGACGCAGTCCGCGTTCGAGCGCCTTACGTAGCACGAATCGCGTCTGGGGCATCGGACCTTCACCGGCATCAACGATGAGCAGGCAGCTATCCACCATGCCGAGTACGCGCTCGACCTCGCCACCGAAGTCGGCGTGCCCGGGCGTGTCCACGATATTGATGAGGTGGTCTTTGTACTCGACGGCCGTATTTTTAGCCAAGATGGTGATGCCGCGCTCGCGTTCGAGCGCATTGGAGTCCATGACGCAATCGACGACTTCCTGGTTCTCGCGGAACACCCCGGTTTGGTGCAAGAACCCATCTACCAGCGTCGTCTTGCCGTGGTCGACGTGCGCGATGATGGCGATATTGCGGATGTGCGCGACGGATGGCTCTGCAGGGAGTCCGTCGTTGGTTTGAATTGAAGTTGCCGGTGTTTCCATAATTGCGGTGGCCATTGGTTCTCCAGAGATTCTCGCAAATGAGCGTTTGTAAGTCGATAATTGTTTCGTGTATGCTTTCTTTCTGCTATTGAGGGTGCTTCAGCGGTACGAATGGTTACAGGAACGGTCTTGCGCAGACATGCAGGCGGCTATCTGGTTCATTCAGATGAGCTGGATGCCGTTCTTCAATGCCCGGTACGGGCGAGGCTGAAAAAGGAAGGCACGTCCATCTTTGCCGGCGACAGGGTAGACCTGGATGAAGTAGAGCTCACGGACAACAAGGAGCGTGGCTCAGCGGTGATTGCAGCGAGGCTGGACAGACAAAACTTGCTGACACGCCCGTACATCGCCAACGTGGACCAAGTGATTATTGTACAGGCCATCCACCAACCGGAATTCAACAGCCTCTTGTGTGATCGTTACCTTGTACACCTACAGCTAGAGCTGCCTGCAGTGCGGACCTTCGTCTGTGTAAACAAGTGCGATTTGGCTACAGATGAGGAAATATCTGCTTTACGAAACATTTATGAATCAGCAGGACATTCCATGATCGCGCTCTCGGCTAAAACCGGGCTGGGCATGGAAGAGCTGAGAAGGCAGCTGGCGGGCAACCGGTCGGTGCTGACCGGTCCTTCAGGGGTAGGCAAATCCAGCATTTTGAATGTCCTCAATCCCGAGTTGCACCTGAAAGTTGACGTTCACGAAGAGCTGCTCGTCGGCAGGCATACGACCAGCGCCAGCGAGCTTTACCAGGTGCCGGCGGATCATGGACACGAAATTGGACCAGGCTGGATTGCCGATACACCCGGTTATAGCCTCGATCAGCTCAGGCATCCGGAGCCGGCTGAAGTAGCCTGGCAGTTCCCCGAATTGGCTCAGTTTGCGGAAGAATGCAAATTCAGCGACTGCCTGCATCTAGCGGAGCAGAATTGCAATGTACTCGCTCACGTTGAACGCATCCCGAAATCCCGATACGAGAGTTATTGCACCATAGTGGCAGAGGCACAGCAAGAGCGAAAGTTTCGCCAGGAAACCTCGCAGAAGGTGGACGCCGGCGCAGTCAAATATGTTGGCGGCGAACAAGGACGCGGCAAGGCGATTCCAAAATTGAGCAACCGCCACCGCGCCCCGTCGCGCCGCAAAGAGAAGCAGCAACTTCACGACTACGACCGTGCCGAAGACGCCGACCTCGACGACGACGAATAAGGTTTGCCCGCTCCTTTCCCTTTGTTTCACTAACTGGGATCCGAGCCTTGCGAAAATCGCAAAGCGGAGGGCTCATTATTTTGCGAATATCGCAAAATTGCTAAAATCGCACAAAAAGAGGGGCTGATCATTGCGATTTTCGCAAAGGCCGGATTTCTAGCGACGATTATTGGCCGACGATTGAGTAGTTGCCGTGGCCTTGGGTGATCATCGATAGCACCACCGCCATCTTTTCCAGTTTGTTGACCAGTGCTTTATCGTCAGGCAGCTCGCTGCGGGTCAACTGGGCGAGCACGTCGGTGTTTTGCAGCAGCGACACAAGCGATACTTCCGACGTCAGGACATTGCTGAGCTTGCCGAGTTCCTCATGACGCAGGCGCCGCCGCCCGACGGCATCCTCACTGAGAACTGTACCGTATGAATAGCCTGTATGTCCGATGATCAATTCTTGTCCGACTTGCGCGCCGAGCACCTTCTTGTCGGGGGTTGAAACACTGATCGATCCCACTCTAGTTTCATACACATTGCGCACCACCACGTGATCGCCGCGGTTGGAAATCATAGCGATCGTTCCAGCGTTCAAGTGAATCGCATAAGCTCCAGCGGTGACGTCGGTTGGCGATGATGCCGAAATGATCACGTCGCCGGCTTTTACGGTTAGAGCATTGGGCTTGTCTATGCTTACCGCGGCGTTCGCGGCATATTTGACGGTGGCGCTCTTCGCCGTGATGGTGGTGATGTCCGGAACGGTCAGATCAAGCACCTTGCCGAATCCGACTGCCTGCATATGATTGGTCGCCGGAGTAGCTTTGCTAATCACTGTCTTGAATCTGATTGGCAGCATCGATCTCAATTCTTTTGGCTGCTCGAGCAGCATGCTCTTGCGAATTTGATCGATCATCGCTTGCTGAAGTTTGGTGAAGCAGCCGAGCGTGCAGTTGAGTAATCCTTCCTGCGCCACCATCTCGCTGCGGTCGAAGGAGAACTTCTGTCCGCGCACGCCTTCCATGCGGACCATCCAGCTATCGATCTTCTTATTGCTCACTGGAGGCTGGCAAGCGATCTCCGTATCGGCGACCGCGGACTCGGCGAGAATTATCTGCTCGCCAGGTGCGGCGGACAGGATCATTGTTTCGCCTTGACGGGACAAGGATATGCTCGCTCGTCCACCGGCAAGCGATGTCAGTCGCGCCAGTCCTGACGGATCAAACTCGACCGTGCAAGCGCTGTTCACGGGAACCGTGATATTGCATATCGGCGTTCGTACAACAATCATGCTGGCTCCGGCGATGACGAGCAACTTGCCTTGCTTGAGCAGCAAGGTATGCCCGGCTGCCGGAGCGAACTCAGCGGGGCCGCTGCCGATTATTATCGAGCCGTCGGGAGCTTCGAAGGAAAAGGGTTGGCATTTGTTGGCAGCTAATATCCAGCTGTCTCTGGTTATTCCCTTTTCGTTTTCTTTAAGCGTCCCCTGTTGAGCGCAGTAGATCGCTTGGGTCCAAGCATCACTGGTGGTGTCGTTTGGGAAAACGGATGCCGCATTGTCGGAGTTCAATTCACCAAGATTATCGCGTCCTGTCGTTATCGATGAGGCTCCCGATAAATCGAAGTTCGTGGCCGGCGGTAGCCCGCTGGGCAGCTCGGAAGTGAATGCTCCTGTGACTGCTCCCGTTATGGACGCCGGATCGCCGTTGATGGAGCCGCTCAGCGAGCCGCCGCCGGCTCCGCCACCGGTTCCGCCACCGGCTCCGCCACCCGTTCCGCCGCCCGTTTCACCGCCTGTGAGCGCTGTCCCCGTTGCCGTGATTGTCGCTCCATTGATGCTGACGTTGTCTGAAGACGGCGGATCAACATAGATTACCCCGCCGTTTACATTGAACGTAGTATTGGTGATGCTTTTGCCTACCCCAGACGGAAACACAATCTCTACCAGTGAACCGCCGGAAGAGTTGATCTTGTTTGATGAATCGAGAGTACCGCCCAACACGGAAAGCGTTTCCTTGCCTGCTACCCGCTCTGCTTGTAGTCCGGCGAGAATGGACGCCAGATCGGACTGTGACTCGCCCGCGTTGATGGCGATTTGACCGCCGTTTGTCGTTCCATTCTGCGTTGTTGATATCGAGGAAATTAGGGCATGACTGATTGTGATTTTGCCGCCGGCATTCAACCAAACATCTCCACCGGACGAGGAGAGGCTGCTTGCTCCTACGCCGATATTGCCGGTGCTTGTGAGCGCGATTTTGCCTGTTGATGAACTTACGGCCGTGCTATCCAACACATTGATGTTGCCGCCCGTTAGTGCAATGTCGCCTTGTTTCGAACTCAGGTTGCCGTCTACCGTTAAGCCGGAAGCAGTGCTAAATGATACCGAACGCGCGCCGAGCACTGAACCTGTATTTATACCGGCCTCTGCCACCACCGAGAAATCCGTTGCGGAACCAAGCGTGATCGTGTGTCCGGTGCCGATGAAGTGTCCCTGGGTGTCGAAGCTTATGCTGGTAACGTTGGAAAGGCATTGTTTGCAATCGGCATTGAGCACAATATCGGCAGTGTAGTCACTGAGGGAGCCGATTTGAATATTGCTGCCGGCGAATTTGCCAATCTGACTGAGGTCTACGAGAAACTTACCATTGTCGTCATCATTGATTGAAACGGTACCGCCTGTGATGTTGACCTTGCCTGTGATGTTGCTGCTGGTGCCGGTAAGACTGAGGGAACCACCTGGCGCGGTCAAATTCCCGTTGACATTGATTGCTCCTGCCGACTGTATGTCGATAGTGCCGCCGGGCGATCCGCTGTCCGTGATGCTGCCTGTGGTCACCGCACCGCCGGCCTTAATAATGATGTTGCCCGCGATTCCCGACAGCGCACCACCGGACGCGTTCAACGCACCGGCGGTGAGCGTTGTGCCGGCATCGAGAGTAATATTGCCGCCGTTACCGTTGCCCACAGCGGCCGTGCTGATGTCACCGACGCTGATCGCGCCTCCAGCCGACAGCGTCACTTCACCTGCTGAGCCTGACACGGGGCTTGTGTTGATGCTGCCGGGAATTTGGCTGTTACCAGGACCCAGCACACTGATATTGCCGGTGGTATTAACATTGACATTGCCGCCGGCAGTGGCGAATTGGTGGAAACTCACATCGCCTGCTCCGTTATACGAGAGAGTGGCGCTCGTCAACGTGGGAACATGCGATAGCGACAAGCCATGCGTGCCATTGGTAACGGTCAAATCAAATGTGTTAGCTGTGATGTCGACGGTGCTGGGCAGATCCACCACGTTCGCGAGTACCGTGCCTTGTTTGGCCGCCAGCGAGAGAACTGTTCCCTCAAGCGTGCCACCGCCAATCTGCAGCGATGTTCCGCTCAGATTTTGAAAGCTCAACGTTCCTTGCATGGCTTGCAACAGGCTCGAGTTGGTAAACGAGTTGGTGAGAACACTGATGTTGCCTTGCAGCGCGGAGATTTGAGCGCTGCTGATGATTGTCGGAGCGCTGATGTTCAGTCCCGCAGCCGATTGAATAAGAGCCGGCGTCGAGCCGATAGAGCTATTGGTGATGCTGTTGCCCGCCGTTAGAGACAGGGCTCCGGCACTGCTGATGGTGCCGTTGTTGAGTATGTTGTTCACGGCCGTGAGTGAGAGTCCGAGATTGCCGATTAAGTTCGAAAATCCACTGATTCCCCCGGCAGGAACAATGCTGGTGAGCAGTCCGGAGTTAGTGATATCCGCTGCGGAGATGGTGGCAGTGGAAACGGTTTTGTTTGTGGAGACCGCGTAGAACGTGCCTGCATTCACCAGGTCACCGGTCAAACTAAAATTCTTTGATGCTGCGAAGTTATCGACGGCAGTGACTCCGGACGGTACGGTTAGCGCGCTTATTGTTTGACTCACCGAATTCGTCGTGAAGGTGCCTCCGGTGGCGCTGCCGCTGCCGGACACCATTATTGATTGCCTGCCTGCCGTCGCCATTTGAATTGCAGCCAGGTATTCCGCCGGAGTCAATAGACTTGTGGCAGTCACTGTTTGCATTGAATTGCCGACAAGGATTTTTACGCTGGAAGCTGAACCGAGCGCGCTGCCGGCGCTGAGTGTGGCTTGCGTGGAGCTTAGATTAAGAGCGACGGAGCCTTTTGCCGAGCCGGCGGCCGATGCACAGAGGGAGACGCTCATCGACCAGCAAGCGACGAAGAGTAAGAGCGTGCAGGCGCCCGTCGCCGGACCGCGCATAAAGCCGGCCAGTTGTGCTGAGAAACGATGAGTTCGCTTGGTACGCGATTTCATCACGTTCGTCCAATGCTAAACAGCGGTGCCACACGGCAGAGGTTGCCGTTAATAACTTTCCACTGTCCGGTTGAGCTTAACGTCTGAACGACTGGATGCAAAGATACGTAATCGGATGCAAAGAACCATTAACGGTTGCAAAGAGATGTAAAGCGGTAGAACGCTAATGCAGGCGGGGGGCGCTGTTCTGTGCGTCTCCGGTCAGCGGGCTGTCGCCCGCCGCTACCATTGAGTGGAACGGCTACTTCAAGATCTTTAGGCGATCTTTGACTGAAGCTGCGTACTGTCCGGCTGGTTGGGACTGCAAGTACTTGTGATAAGCATCGACAGCCTGTGCCTTCTTGTTCATACCCTCGTACAGCGTTCCGAGGTAATAGTAGCCATCACTCAATTTGGGATCGAGTTGCAGAGCTCTAAGGTATGAATCCAACGCCTTCTGGTCTTGCTTATTTGCTTGATAAGCAGTTCCCAGGTTGAGCCAAGTGCCACCGTCGTCATCGATTTTCAAAGCTGCAACATATGAAGCAATCGCACCAGCAAGATCTGCTGCTGTTGCCGTTTGCTTGGTGATCGCATCTTGAACTAACGGCGCCGCCTTAGCTGCTTTTGCGTCCTTGAGTACTTTCTTGTACGACGGTTCTTTCGCGTTGAGCGACACAGCCTTTTGATAAGCGTTGATCGCGTTATCGAGATCGTTCTTCGCCTGGTAGCAAGTTCCCATGCTGTACCAAACGTCGGGCGAATTCGGAGTCGTCTTCACTGCTTCCTGATACTTCGCGAGAGCCTCATCGAGCTTGTTGTCGCCCTGTAGTTTTACGGCCTCGTTGAAAGCCTCGCTAGCCGCCTGAGCGGTCGCGATCTCTTGCGAGGATTGCATCTTGTGCAAATCAGCCTTGCTCTTGTACAAGCGCTGATATCCTTCATTGGCTTGCGCGGCGTACTTGCCCTTCGGTGCAGTCGCAAGGTACTGATAGTAGTCGTCGTACGCTGCCTTGCCATTGCCCAGCGTCTCATCGAGTGGGCCCATAAAGTACAGATTGTCGGCTTCCCCTTTGGGATCCAGATCGAATCCCTTCTTGTAAGCTTCACGTGCGGCCGCCCACTGATCGCTGTATTGATAAGCGATACCAATGTTTGTCCAGATGTTCGCTTGTGCAGCCTTAGAAGCGATGCCGGCTGCTTGTTTATACAGCTCAAGCGCTCCCGGGTAATCCTTGTTGCCGAATTTCTCGGTTGCCTTCTGCACAAACTGGCCAGCCAATAGATCCTTGGCTGTCGCCGATGCCTTCTTGTAGTCGGCGTTGGAAGGATCCAGCGACGCTGCCTTGTCGTAGTGCTTGATTGCACTGTCGAGATCGCCTTTGCCCTGGAAGTTGGTACCACGAGCGTACCAGTATGCGGGTTCCCTCGGGTTCTTGTCGATTAGCTCCGCATACTTCTGATCGGCTTCGTCGTAATTGCCCGCGCCTTGCAGTTTGACGGCTTCATCGAAGATGCCTTGCAATGCGACGGTGCTTTCACGTTCGGAACGTGTTTGCAGGTGCTGAACGTTATTCGGGTTCTTGGCGAGAACACCAACGCGATCGTTGGCATATTGCTTGAACTTGCCGCTCGGATTCTTGGTTAGGTATTCGCGGTAATTGTTCAATGCATCAGCACCGCGACCGAAGTGCTCCTTGAGAGCAGCGATGAAATACAAATCTTCAGCCGATACTTTCGGATCCAACTTGTAAGCGGTTTCGTACTCCTGCAAGGCTCCCGAGAAATCATCGGTTGCCTGCAACGATGACGCCAAGTCGGTGTGAATCGATGGGTCGTTGGGGATCGTCTGCAGCGCTTGCTTGTACAACGTAATAGCGCCCGCGTAATCACCGGCGCTATACTTCTTCGACGCTTCATCGACCAGGGGTTCAGCCTGTCCGGCAAGAACTACTTGCAGGTACTTCTTGAATTCAGCATTGGTGGGATTGAGTTCAACCGCTTTCTGGTAGAACTTCGCTGCATTGCTGAGATCGTTCTTCTGCTGATAGATACTGCCTATCGCGAACGGGTATGCGCCCTCTTTCGGGCTAAACGTCATTGCCTTGCTATAGAAGTCGACAGCTTCGTCCAGCTTGCCTGATTGCTGCAGCTTAACGCCTTGTTCATAAGCGTCCTGGGCTGCTTGCGCGGATTTTACTTCAGCGTGGGTCGGCAGACGCTTGGTCGCGGTCGGATTGGCAGCAAGAACTTTGATGCGATCGTTGGCCTCGCTAGCCAATTTGTCGCCGGGGTTTATAGAAACAAACTTGCGATATTCATTGAGCGCTTGCGTGCCGCGATTGAAGTGTTCGTCGATGGCGGCCAGCGAATACCAGTTGAGTTTCTCACCGCTGGAGTCCAAATCGACGGCCTTCTTGTAGGAATCATACGCGTCGCTGAAATCGTCAGAGGCGTATTGCGCGCTGGCCAGGTTGGTCCATAAGCGAGCATTCTTCGGCGCTAACTGCAGAGCCTGCTGATAGCCGGCAATAGCGGCTTTGTAATCTTCTCCCGTTTGCTTGGCCACCGCATCGGTGACCATCTTTTCAGCGCGCTGATCGTTGACGTACTGTTTGTACTTCAAATAATCCTTGTTGCCTGGATCGAGCGCGAGCGCTTTGTCGACCCAAACAATCGCATTGCCGAGATCGTTCATCCCGAAGTAGCAAGCGCCC
>DATNQY010000344.1:0-5375 GCA_036703785.1 Candidatus Obscuribacterales bacterium | reverse complement strand
TGAGACCGATCAAACCACCGGCAAGTAACCCAGAACCGAATTTTCGTTGCATACTGCAGTTCTTTCGATCCATGTCGTCGAGCTCCCTTCAGGAATCAACAATAACGATGGCATGGAAACAGGAATGTGCCAAAAGGAAATTGGCGGCAAGAAGGTTCAGCTAATACGCAAACGTTTGCTCAACCAGCGGGATAAAGTAGAGCGCAGCAAATTAATCTCGATTGGCTTGGCGATGTAATCGTCCAATCCGGCCGCTAACGCATTCTCGCGGTCGCCTTCCATGTCTCCAGCGGTGAGGGCGATTATCGGCACCCCTTCGCCGTCCTTGATACCGGACTCTCTTTCAGCGCACCGGATCAGCTTGGTGGCGTCGTAGCCCGTCATGTCCGGCAGATTTACATCCATCAAAATCAAATCGTAGCTGGCGATCTTCATCTCGGCGATCGCTGTTGCGGCGTCCGGCACCGCATGCGAACGCAAGCCGAGGCTGGCAAGTTGACGAATCGTCAATTCGCGCAAAGCAGCCACGTCCTCAACAATGAGAACCAATCGATTCGCTGCCAGCTCGCTGGCCACCGGTTCAATGGTCGGTCGCACCACCTTTGGTGCCTGGCCGTCTGGGTCGTCTGGACGCGTTTTGTCGAACGGTATCGAAAACCAGAACTTCGATCCTTTCTGGACTTCGCTTTGAAGCCCGATCGTGCCGTTCATCATCTCGACAAAACGTTTGCTAATTGCCAATCCTAATCCCGTACCACCATGCCGTCGCGTGCTGCCTGCATCGAGCTGCACAAAGGGCATGAAGAGAAGCCGTTTTTCTTCTTCCTTGATGCCGATGCCGGTGTCCGTGACCGTAAAACGAATCGTACATACCTTGTCGGTTTCGCTTTCGATTTCGGCCGCGACAGTGATGCTGCCGGCATCCGTAAACTTGACAGCGTTGCCGATGAGATTGAGGAGCACCTGGCGGATCCTGGCGGCATCGCCAAAAACAAATTGGGGCAGCTGCGTGTCCAGCGAGGCACTGAGCTTGAGATGCTTGCTGACAGCCACGGCACCGAGCAGCTTGGCGGAATCCTGGAGCAGAAAAGACGGGTTGAAGGGCTCATAAGTCAAAGTCGCCTTGCCCGCCTCTATCCGAGAGAGATCGAGAATGTCGTTGACCACGGTCAAAAGAATATTGCCCGATTCATAAATCGTCTGAATCATCTTTTTGAGCTCGGGCGTCAGCTCTTCGTGCAATGCCAATTCGCTCATGCCCAGAATACCGGCCAGCGGGGTGCGCAGCTCGTGCGAAATATTGGCTATGAAAGCCTGCTTGATATTGAATGCTTCGATGGCGTTGTCGCGGGCAATACGCAAGTCGCGGTTGACGCGCTCGAGTTCGGCTGTACGCTCTTTGACACGAACCTCGAGCTGTTGGGCCAGAGTTTGCAGATGCTGCCTTGTAGTTTGCCAATCGGACAACACGCAAGCAAACATCAAGCCGATAAGCGAAATAGTGCTCAGGAATCCTTCCAAAACGAGCATTCTGTGATTGATATCGGGGATCATGAACGGCCCATAACCAAACTTGGTACCGCACACAGCTACGAACTCTATTACCGGAACAGCCAGTGTCACGCCGGGGACGCCGAAGCTGAATGCGATCCAGATGAGCATCGGGAAGGTCAAGAAAGCCGCCGCCATTTGCGGTGTCCCCATTCCTCGGATGCCGAAGGCAAGCCAGGTAGTGACGGCAATGGCCAAGAAAGACGCGGCGGCACCTAATAACGAGGAGCGACGTGACACGAAGGACGGCCTGTGGCGCCAGGTGAGAATTAGAGGCATGAAGGCAAGCACGCCACCGGTATCGCCTGTCCACCAGGTGAGCCAGGTATAGCCGAACTTCGGCCAGGCGACTGCGCCGTCGACCAACAAACACAACACGCCGGTGGTGGCAGCGATCGTGCACGAGATCATAGCCACCCAGACCAAAGTGATTACATCGCGCGGCTGCTTGAGAATTTCTTCGCCTGGGGTCATGCGACGCAGCAAAAATGCGCCCAGGGCTGCTTGCACCAGCGAACCGGTGGCGATGGCGGCGCTGGTTAATGCGGCCGTGGCCGTCAAGCCGTGTGCAGCCTCGCTGTAGAACCAGCCGTTAAGTAGAACCGAAGCGATCCAGATAGGCAGCCAGGCACGTTTGCCGCATAGATAAGCGGCCGCAAATGCGATGCCCGAAGGCGGCCAGATGGCCGTGACGTTGCCGGGACTGACTGCCAACAGGAATCCGAGTTTTCCGGCCAGAATGTACGGGACGGCTATCAGCAGCGCTTCGGCAATTCGATGCGCAGTGCTATGCGAAGCTCGGACTGAGTTGGCCACCCGTACCTTTGTCTTTGTCCTCGCGCTCGGACGGGCTGGGAGTGGTCTGAATCACCTGTCCTTCGTCGAGAACGATTCCGCCAGGCGGAAGCTTCGGATCTTCTTTGCCCTCTTCCTCGTCGACGATTCCCTTTTCCTTATTGACGCGCTTGAGGATTGCTTCGAATTCGGCAGCGTCAAGCGTTTCTTTTTCGAGCAGGACTTCCACAATCGCTTTCATATGCTCGCGGTGCGATTCAATCAACACTTTCACGTTCGCATATTGTTCGGTGATGATACGTTTGACCTCTTCGTCAATAGCCGTCGCCACTTGCTCGCCGTAGTCACGTTCGTGCCCGAACTCGCGACCGAGGAAAACATGCTCGTTGCGTTTGCCGAAAGTCATCGGACCGAGCTTGTCGCTCATACCGAATTCCATCACCATACGCCGAGCCAGTCCGGTGGCTTTTTCCAGGTCGTTTTGCGCGCCGGAGGTGATTTCACTGTAAATGACCTCTTCGGCTACGCGACCACCCAGGCAAAAACCGATCTGATCGATTATTTGCGAGCGCGACATGCTCAAAATGTCTTCATCAGGCAAGGCCATCGTAATTCCGAGAGCAAAACCACGCGGGATAATTGTCACTTTGTGCAGAGGAAGTGCGTGCTTGAGCAGCTTGCACATCAGCGCATGTCCGACCTCGTGATACGCAGTCATCTCCTTTTCCTTAGGCGAGATGATGCGGGTTTTCTTCTCCGGTCCGGCAATTACTTTGTCGATCGCCGATTCCAAATCGTTCATCTCAATCTCACGCTTGTCGGCACGAGCTGCAATCAAAGCGGCTTCGTTGATCAAGTTGGAGAGATCGGCGCCCGTAAATCCGGGCGTGCGTCGCGCCAGAGTCCTAATGTCGACTTCTTTGGCGAACGGTTTGCCGCGCGAATGCACGGTGAGTATCTGCTCACGGCCAAGGACGTCCGGACGGTCGAGGACAACCTGCCGATCGAAGCGGCCTGGACGCAGAAGAGCTGAGTCCAAAATGTCGGGACGGTTGGTGGCTGCCACCACGATAATGCCTGTGGTGCCTTCAAAGCCATCCATCTCAACCAGCAATTGGTTGAGCGTTTGCTCGCGCTCGTCATGTCCCCCACCCAAGCCGGCGCCGCGCTGGCGACCCACGGCGTCGATTTCATCGACGAACACAATACAAGGCGCATGCTTCTTCGCCTGGTCAAACAAATCGCGAACACGAGAAGCGCCGACACCGACGAACATCTCGACGAAGTCAGAGCCTGAAATGCTGAAGAAGGGAACGCCGGCCTCGCCGGCGACAGCCTTCGCCATCAACGTCTTACCAGTACCGGGGGCTCCAACCAAAAGAACGCCTCGCGGAATACGCGCACCTAAGGCCTGGAACTTCTCGGGATTCTTGAGGAAATCAACGATTTCTTGAAGCTCTTGTTTGGCTTCATCGATACCGGCCACGTCTGCGAAGGTCACCTTCACTTTATTGTCCAGCATCAGTTTGGCGCGACTCCTTCCGAAGCTCATCGCTTGATTGCCGCCCGATTGAGCGCTGCGGAACATGAAGAGGAATCCCACCAAAAGCAGAATCGGCAGGAAGAACGAACTCAGCATCTGCACCCAGAAGCTCGAACGATCCGGCTCTTTCACTTCAAATGGAACGTTGACCTCTTGAAGCGTTTTGACCAGATCTTCTTTGCTTTCTGTAGGTACGACCACCGGTTTGGTGTGCTCTTTGTTCTTCAGCTTGACCTGCACCACCGAATCTTGGTTGGTGATTTCGACTTTCTCGATGTCTTGCGTTTGCTTAGGATCGCTAAGCATCGCGATCAGATGCGAATAGGTCAACGGCTCTTCGCGCTTGTTGGCGATGCTCGTAAGCGAGACAACAAACACGACTAAAACCACTAGCAAGAAGAAAACGGCGCCAGTCGTCCCGTACTTCCTCATTTAATATCTCCAAATGAAACCGTATCTGTTTAGTATAACATGGTTGGTTGACCACTCAGACGCAAGCCTGGCTTGCGTTCTGGGCGTTTTCGGAACAGCAGACTCCGCGGGGAAAGCCGCTTGCCCCAAGGTTCTTTTAATACACAACGCAGCACGTTTGCAACTGAGCCGCACCTCCTTGCAACTTATCGAAATGCTCCAGGGTTCCGTGCAGGGGCGATGCATGCATCGCCCCTATAGATCTGAATCCAGGTGCATGAAACGCAGATGATGAGTGGGCGTGGCTTTGACACGCAGTTTTTCGCTGATGCCCACCCCCGGAATCCAGAGCACCTCCTGGGAATCGGCAATGACAATTGCCCGCAGAGGATTGATTGTCGCGGCCGTCTTATGCGTGTGCAAGAATTTCTTGAGCTTGACGGGACGGTCCATGCCAAAGGGTCTGATTATGTCGCCCGGCTGCCGGCCGCGCACCACCAGAGGCAGGTTTGCCTTGCTCAAATCGACAAATGCTTCATCTGCATGCGCAGGCGGGAAATGTTTACTCGCTTGACGGCCATGTTTAACGGCCGGCGTAAGCCCGCCTGAAACCTCATCAATTTGCACCGATAAAGACAGTGGCGTCACGATTGTCAGCCCAGGAATCTCGAGCTCGGTTTGCCCGCTTTGACTCAGTAGATTTTTTTTGTCAGTTTCCTCAGCATCGCCGGCAAACTGAAAGCGCAGCCGCTGTTTATCCGCGCGCACGTCCCAATATTGATCGAGAGACAGCGCACCCTGCCGTTTGGACACGAGCTCCAGAACGGCGTCCGCCCTGTCAAAGGTCACTTCAATGTTGCGAGCACGCAGCGCCGCCGCCACCAAACGCCGCTTTATACTGATTGGCAGCCCGTCCAGCTGCTCCAGCGACCAGGTATCGGGATCAAGCTCTACATCGCAGGCTGCACGCCAAGCAATGCCATCCAGCAGGAGCGCATCCTCTTGCAACAGGATGCGCATGCGCTCGACGCTGCGCTGGAAGCCGGGAAAACGCTTCCGAATAGCCGGGATGATT
>DATNQY010000343.1:0-17355 GCA_036703785.1 Candidatus Obscuribacterales bacterium | reverse complement strand
ACCACCGACGCCGCTGCCGCTGGCATCCACGGTCAAGTTGGACGTGCCCTGCAAAGTCGTGGCAGCGAAGATGTTGGCACGCCCGCCGAATGCGGCTGAGCCCACGCTGATGCTGACATTTCCGGCGCTCATGTCGAGAGTGTTCTGAGCGCCCAGGCTGACGAGCCCGCCTTGTCCGGTTCCGGAACCGCTGGCAGTCAGAGTCAGCCCGGATCCCAGCGTCGTATTGTTGTTGCTGGATATCAGGATACTACCGCCTTGTCCGCCGGATCCGCTGCCGGAGGCCGTGACCATGCCGGCACTCGAGGGCAACACCAGATTGGTGGCAGTGATGTTGCAGCGGCCGCCGCTGTCTCCGCTGTTCTGTCCGCTACCGCTCACATTGACGTTGAGGTTATTGGTAAAAGTAATGCTTTGTGCCGACAGGTTGAGAAAGCCGCCCCCACCCTCAATGACTCCGCTCAAATTCCACGTGCCAGGGGTGGTCAGAGCACCATTTTCGGCATTCAATCCGATTTGACCGCCGTGTCCTGAAGCGATCGGCGTGACAACCAGTGCGTTTTGATTGACGACGTTGATTCCGCCCTTGCCGGCGCTCGTAATGCCGATGCCACCTTCTCCGCTGCTGCCGAAGCCGACAGTGACAGTGCCCACCCCATCGCTACTTGAACTACCAATCTGAAACGTATTTGTACTGATGTTTGCATTGTCGACAATGATTCCCACTTGTCCGCCATTGGCGCTGCCGGTGCCCAGCGCGGTGATGGTGCCTACGCTCAAGTCGCCGCCGGCACGCAGGTCGACGTTGCCTGATGCGCTGATGGTGTTAGTGCTGATCGACGCATTCGTGTTGGCCGACAGATTTCTATAGGAGCATGTCGCACATAGCGGATTGGTGGAGTTGACAGTCATCACCAAGATTCCGCCCGAATTTCCCGAGCTGCCTGAAGTAGTGACTGAGGTGGCGTTAATTGCCACTCCTGAGGGTGCCCCCGCTACCATCGCAATGCCGCCGTTGACTCCCGTGGCACTCGAGCCCGCACTGTTTACGGCTCCCGCCGTAATCGTGCCACCAGCCAACATTTGTATGGAACCGCCGGTCGAGGTAATGTTGCCGGCTAAGATTGCTCCGGAATTGCCTGGGGCCGGAAACTGATTGGTATTGACGTTGAAAGCACCGGACAGAATGGTTCCGTTAACAATTTTCAGAGCTCCGTTGCAGCTTGCGCAACCGGACATACTCGGATTGGCCGTCGACATGTAGACGTTGCCCGTGCCGCCGTTGCTGCCGAGACCCGATCCATGAGTATCGATATTGCCTACAGTGATGCCGGCGCCGCTTGGCGCGCCGGCAAATATAGTCACGTTACCGTTGACGTCCGAGCCCGCGCTGCCGGTTTGCACCGTAAGCGTCGTGGGCAGCGATACGGTACCTGAGCCCGCTGCACCGCCGCCGTATGCGACCATGGTTATGTTGCCGCCGGCATTGCTGCCTCCCACGGAAGACAGAGTCGTGATAGCTGGAGCGGACAGATTAATCTTGCCACCAGTACTCGATGGGCCGACCACGGTGACAGTGGCTGTAGTGTTGTCGTTCGCGCTCGTCGGTCCGCCGGAGACGGTGATACTGGCACCGGCAATCATCGTGATCTGACCGCCGTTGTTCAGCGAGCCGGTTGTTATCACCTGGCAGGTATTGTTGATGATGTTGCCGGAAGCGATGATCGCTAGATCCTGGGCTGGGAACGAAAGATCACCGTTGAGAACGATGTCGCCGCCGGTGTTGTAGAATGTCGGGTCGCCGCTGAGATTCATGACGCCGAGGTTGAGAGCGCCGCTGTTGTTGATGACTTCCGCGGAGCCGCCGCTGGCGTTGACGATACCTTTAATGCAATCCGCGCTGAAATTGACGCTGCCGTCGCCGGAAAATAGATTGTAGGACTTGGCGGTCCACGCTCCGCCTATCATTGTCAGGTTGTTATTCCCGGTAAAACTGGCGTCGCGAACATTGATATCGCCGAAGGCTCGTATCTTTCCGTTAGTGTTGTCCACGATCAAGTCGGTGGCAATTTGCGATCCCATATTGATACTGCCGGCGGTGCTGGCCATCAATCCGGAGTTTATGATGCTGCCGGCGTTGCTCAGAAGAGTCAAATCACCAACCGACTGAATGGTCGCGGTGCCGCTGGCGCCCGAGGGCAGAGCATTGGTGATGCTGCCGCCGGCAGTCAGTGCAAGAGCGCCGGCGCTCTTGATGGTGCCGGCGTTGACGATGTCGTTAATGGCGCTCAGACTGAGACTCAGTCCTGAGATTGTATTGCTGAATCCGAGGTTGCCTTTGGGCAGTACGCTCGAAATCAGCCCGCCTTGCATATTGTTGATGCCGACGGCTCCTATGGAATCCATAGTTTGCGAGGCGCTTGTGGAAAGAGCATAGAATTTGCCGGAGTTAGTAAGAATACCGGTTAAAGATAGAGCAGCGAGAGTATCGACCGCCGTCACCGCCTTCGGCAACACAAAATCAGCGATACCACCGGCAGTATTACCTGACGTGAGCACCAGCGAGCCGCGCACAGCGTTGCCCAAACTTCCGAGAACCAGAGTTTGGTGTCCACCATTCAAGACCTGCATGAGCGCAATGTTCTCGGCCGGCGTGATCATTTGATTGACGCCGATGTTCAGCGTCTTGCCAGCCTCATGAATCGTCCCTGAGACGGGGGCGCTGATCGTCTTGCCCGTCGATCCCAAATTCATGCTTACTGGATTTGCCAGCGCCGTCCAGGGAAACAACAATTGCAGACTGAGCCCGAGTGTGAGAATCGCCGTACGCGTGGTCGACATGTTCAACTCCTTGCGGAATCCAAGGCACTCGTTCGCCTGATAGAAGCTATAGATGTTGGAGCTTAGCTACGCTCAACGCCCCGGCGGGGCGCCTAACCCGGATGACGAACGCATTCCCATATTGATTGTTCTTCCCGAACTTCCAACAACGCAATTGGAAGCCCAACTGTAATGGCGTCAACCGCACTTTCGATCGGATGGCGAAAACTACGCAGCGGTGACCGTTTCCGGCACTCGACCCCGCCAATTATGACGAACTTTGTAGTTGATCAACAACAAATCCCGATCAATTTCAGATCAAGTTAGATATCAAATCCTGGTTTAAGCCCGCGCCAGCAGCCGAGATAATCACGCTGCCGTGCTTCTGTTTCCATGGCAAATTCGGTTGGATTAAACACCAGCGACGATTCGAACATGAACGCCAACGTGTCGGAAATGTAGGCAGGCTTGAGCTCTGCAGCGATGGCCTTCTGGTAGGTTTCCGCATCCGGGCCGTGCGCCGACATCGTATTGTGCAGACTGGAGCCTCCCGGTTCGAAGCCTTCTGCCTTCGCGTCGTAGGTGCCGAATATTAAGCCCATAAACTCGCTCATGCAATTGCGATGAAAGTAAGGCGGGCGGAATGTGTGCTCGGCTACCATCCACCGCGGCGGGAAGATGACGAAGTCGACGTTGGCGATGCCCGGTAACTCTGAAGGAGAAGTCAAAACGGTGAAAATCGATGGGTCGCAGTGGTCGAAGCTGACCGTGTTGATGACATTAAAGCGACGCAGATCGTACTTATATGGTGCATAGTTACCGTGCCACGCCACCACATCCAGTGGGCTATGGTCCAATTCACAACGCCAGAGTTTTCCCTCGAATTTGCAAATCAGCTCGAAGTCGCCTTCGAGTTTCTCGAAAGCTGCCGTCGGCGTTAAAAAATCGCGAGGGTTCGCCAACCCATTGGAGCCGATCATGCCCAAATAGGGCAGGCGTAACGGCGATCCGTAATTCTCCAAAATATAACCACGGGCACTGCTGTCCAAAACGTCGACTTGGTAGCGGATGCCTCGCTGAATTACTGCAATCTCGCCGGGAGCAACATCAAGGGCACCGAATTCGGTGCGCAAGCGCAATCCGCCTTTCTCCGGGACGAATAAAAATTCCCCGTCGGAGTTATAGAAGAAGCGCCGGCCCATAGACTGATTGATTGCGTAAATGTGCGCGGCGCAACCGCGCCAACTGCCGGCGTTGCCGTTGCCGGCCATGGTGATCAACCCGTCAATGAAGTCAGTTGGCTTCTTGGGGATCGGCAAAGGGTCCCATCGCAATTGATTCGGCGTCGGCGGCAACTCATCGAAGGGACGGCTGCGCAGCGCGCCATTTTTCATTTGCTGAAATTCCGCCTGCAACACGGAAGGGCGAATGCGATACAGCCAACTCCGCCGGTTTTCGTCCCTGAGCGCGCTGAAAGCACTGCCGCTGAGCTGCTCGGCATAAAGTCCGTGCGGCACCTTCTGCGGAGAGTTTTGACCTTGAGGCAAACAACCGGCGACAGCTTCCGACTCAAAATGGTTGCCGAAGCCGCTCATATAGGTGAGTGTCGAGCGGGCGCCGTCCGTCTTTTTCTGCTCTCGCGCCGTTTTCATCTACAGATTGCCGCGCAATTCTTGCTCGCGTTCGATTGATTCGAAAAGCGCCTTGAAGTTGCCCTTGCCGAATCCTTTGGCTCCCTTGCGCTGAATGACTTCGAAGAAGAGCGTCGGGCGATCTTCTACCGGCTTGGTGAAGATTTGCAGCAGATAGCCTTCCGATTCGCGATCGACGAGAATGCCCAGCTTGTAGAGCTCTTCGATGTCTTCGTCGATTTTGCCCACGCGTTCGGGCAGCGCATCGTAATACGAGCGCGGTACCGTGAGAAACTCGATGCCGCGTTCTTTGAGCTGCGCTACTGTCTTAATGATGTCGGCGGTGGAAATGGCGATGTGCTGCACGCCACCGGCTGTGTAATAGTCGAGATATTCCTGAATCTGCGACTTGCGTTTGCCCTGGGCCGGCTCGTTGATCGGCAGCTTGATGCTGCCGGATTTGTTGGCCATTACTTTCGAGACCAGCGCAGAATATTGAGTGCTGATGTCCTTGGCGTCGAAATACTGGTAGACGTAGAAGCCGAAAACTTTCTGATAAAAATCTACCCAGTGCTCCATGCGCTCGGTCTCGACATTGCCCACCACATGATCGACGATGAGCAAGCCGGCATTGCCGGCTTGCTTGTCCATGGCTCTGTAGCCGGGAGCAAAGGCGCCCGAGTAGCCGTGACGCTCGATGAAGGTGTGAATGGTATCACCATAACTTTTCACGGACGCGGTGACGTAAATTCCTTCTGGAGATTCTTGAGTGACGGGCTTCTCGACGCTGACGCCACCACGGGCGATGGCAGTCTCATATGCCTTGCGCGCATCTTTGACACGCAACGCAATGTTCTTCACGCCATCACCGTGCTTGTGCACGTGCTCGGCGATCGGACTGGACGAATTAAGCGCACTGGTCAAAACGATTTGCACTTTGCCCTGGCGCAAAACGTAAGAGCAATGATCGCGGCTGCCGGTTTCAAGCCCTTTGTAAGCCACAACGTCAAATCCGAATCCGCGGTGATAGTAGTAGCAGGCTTGCAATGCATTGCCCACGAAAAATTCAATGTGATCGAAACCTTCAATGGCAATCTCTTCTACTGCCGATTGGGGTTTTGTTTTTAGTTCGACACTTTCTTTGACCATGACAAATTTCCACCTCGGATGGCCACTGCAGGGTAACCGGGCCGGCATGCGCAGCGCTCTGCTCACATTTTACGACATCAGGACCCGCTTTTTCCGCCTTTGGCTTCACTTACAATCTGCTCAGCTTTGCTCATGGCGTCCGCGTCGTCGGGCTTGGCGTCCAGCACGCTTTGCGCCAACTGAGCAGCTTGCCGGGGGTCGTCCTTGCGCAAACATTCGGCCAATCCCAATTTGGCGGCGTAGAACGAAGGGTCGGCCGCGATCAACTCCTTGTAGTGCTGAATGGCACTTTTAGTTTGTCCCGCTTGCCGCTGAGTTTCAGCCAGCTTGAAAAGCGAGAGTGGATTGAAAGTGTTCTTAGTCTGCGACTTCTGAAAACATTCGGCCGCTTCTTTGAGCTTGCCGCAGTTTTCCTCTACCTGTCCCATCATCATGTAAATCGTGCTGTTATGTGGATAGCGCTGGGCCAATTTGTTGAGCATATCCATGGCCTTTTGTTCGTCCTGCAGCCGTTGAGATTGCCATTGGCTCTCGGACTGCTGTTCAGTTTTCTTCTGATGGGCAAGCGCGACGCGCCAGGCTTTCAGCGATTCGTCATCTACCTGCGCCTGCGACTCGGCATCATAGCGCTCGCCGGACTCGGTTTGCGGGCTGTTAACACCGAGCTGTTGCATGTCGGAGGCCGGCTGTTGCTTGCCACCACTTTCGGTGCTCACAGACACGCCGGAAAGATTCTGCGGCGTTTTTACCGAGCAACCACCGGCTGCAATGGCCGCGCTGCAAGCCAGTATTAACGCCGCTATACGCGCGTTGTTCTCTTTCTTCATGCTGCTCCTTACGGTAGAGCTATTGCATCAGGGAAGCAGAGGCACGTGCCCCATGCCCTTAAGCTCTTTCGAATCTTTGATTTTAGAGGCTGTCAGCCCTTTGCGCAAACCGGCATCGGGCAAAGGTGAAGGCACTATGTCTAGTTCTTCGTCGGTGGCCACTGGTTGTTCCACTTCTTTCTGCTGGACTTCCTTGGCCTTTGTCAAAAGGAAATGAACCCGGGCCTCGACGCGCGCCACGTATTTCACAGGCACGGCATTGTCGTATTGCAAATCGATCAGCGCCTTGGCTGCCTCGTGGTATTTTTTGCGTTTTTCCAGAAGCTCGGACAGCGCAACCCGCAGCATCAAGTCTTTAGGATTCGTTTCTTTATCGGCGGTGAGCCTGGTTATCGCCTCATCCAATACCTGTTGATCGTCGCTGACGGACGCAAGCTGGTGATAAACAACGTAAAGGTCGTGCCGCAGATTCGTCGCCATGAGATATTGCTGAGCGGCTTCGCGGTTGCGGCCGGCCTTGCGCAAGAGATCGCCCAGGCGAACGTGGGCGTCCGCATTGTCTGGATCGTCATTAACGGCTTCTCTTGCCGTTTTCAAGGCTTGTGCCTGCTGCTCGAGCGCGGACGCGCCTGTCGGGGCATTGTCGAGGTCTCTTACTTGCACCATCGATTGTGCCGTCTGATTCAGCGAAAGCGCAATCAGCAATACCAGCGCACCGACGGGGGCAAGATGCCCGCGAAACCGCTGGGGGTTCGGCGCAGCTCGGCGACAAGCGAACAATTGAGAGTCTCCTGCGATCAATCAGTGGGGTATGGTCTTAAAATTTGCCCCTTTTGTCAACAGGGAAGCGCTCATACTTCACAGCCCGGGTGGCGCGCCGCCCTATGATAGGTTTTTGCGAATGAGCAAGCGGTAATGTCCGTCGTCCTGGCGTACGGATTCCACGAGGTCGTGCCCCTCGGCGACCACGCTTTGCGAGACGCTTTCACGCGGCTCTCCGTCGTCGAGCAAGACGCTCAGCAAGTCGTCGGGCTCCAGCTTGTCCAACAACAGCTTGGTCTTTACGAAATTCATCGGACAAGCCACGCCTCGTAAATCAAGCAAATGCGGTTCACTCATGAGCAGCCTCTCACCCTATTTTGGTGTCAATCGGAAAAACAGGCGCCCGGTACGCAGTTTTGCGGATAGGGGCAATACTGTTGAGAAGGATAGCGCGACCATTGTTTGGCGAAGCAATCTCGTTTTTGAATGTAATGCTTTACCCGGGTTAAAAGAGCATCTTGGGATTGGTTGTTTTCCGTCGCCAAACAGCTCAGGCACAGCATCTCGTCAGTATCGCCAAGCGCCAGATTAATTACCTGTTGACGCAAACAAAGAGCCTGTCGGCAGCGATGACACTGCTTAGGCGCGCCGTCGACCAGGGGATGCTGCGGATCATCCAAAGGAAAACGGCAAGGCACAGAAGGAGGGTCAGTCATAAACGACAACTCTAACACGTTGCAAAGTATACGGTGCTCCGCGCCGGCGAATGCCGTTATTATTGTTTCGATGGGCGAACTCACCCAAAAGCCGATCTTCATAAGCGGTCGCCACGCGCGAGCGATCCTCTGCGCCGGTTTAATCGTGCTGTCACTTAGCCGTCCCATCGGCGCGCAGCAGCCGCCCGTCAACCCGCCTGCCGCCGAGGTCGCCGGCCCCCAACCGGCAACACAGGCAGAGCCGGCAGCACCGGTTGCTGGTCCGCAGCCGCAATCGGTGCTGCAGTTCCAAGAAAGCCCGGCACCAAATACGGTGCCGACTGCACAAGCGCATGTCCCTGTCGATGCTTGCTGGGAGCAACTGGCGACTGGACAGCAATTGGTTCGTCAGGGACACCCGCGCCAGGCGCTGGCAGCGATTGAAGCATTCATAGCGCAGCAGCCGCTCGAGCCGGAAGGCTACTTTTGGCAAGCCGTGGCATTCGACAATCTAAACGAACCGGATCAGGCGCTCAAGGCATATACAAAAGCCATCGAGCAGGTTCTGAAAGCGGGAATGGATTCGGCCGAACTCCGCATGAACACCGGCAATGTGCTGCTGAAGCAAGGCAAAACGCAAGCCGCGATCGAACAGTACAAAAGGGCGGCAGCCATTGATCCCGCACTCGGCATCGTGCAATTGAACCTGGGACGGGCTCTCATCCAACTGGGCGACAGCCAAGGCGCCCTCAAATGCTTTCAGCGTTGTACGGATTTGCACTTTCAGCCCCCGCAGTTGGCTTATTACCAGGCAAAAGCGCTACTGCTTGCCGGACGCAAGGACGACGCGCGCGCGCAAGTGCAATTTGCGCTTTCAAAATTGCCGGGCGGCGACGAAGCGGCTAAAAAGATCAAGCGAGAATTTGCTGAACTGCTGCAGACGCCAACCAATGCTGCACTGCAAGCTCGCTAAAAAAATATTCAGCATTTAATGGGCGCGGTTTTGACGGCTTGTTGTTTACCATGGTGGCTTCAGGATTCCTCTTCGAGTTGCCGCATGCTTACTGGATATCGATTCGAGATGATCATCGGATGCATGAGCGCTGGCAAGTCCAGCGAGCTCATCCGTCGTGTCGAACGCGCGCGCCTGGCCTACCTGCCAACCATCATCTTCAGGCCGGCTACAGACACCCGCTCCAAGCCTAATCACGTTGAATCGCGCAACGGCTTGGCCTCGCAAGCAATCGTGGTCGATTGCGCGAAAGATATATTGAAGTACTCATCTCATGCAGTAGTGATCGGCATAGACGAGTCACAGTTCTTTGGCGATGAGATCGTCGAAGTCGTGCTCACTTTGTTGCGACAGAGAAAGAAGATCATTGCCTCTGGACTCGATTTGGATTACCGCGGCAAGCCATTCGGCCCGCTACCCCACCTCATCGCCCTGGCAGACCGCGTAGACAAATTGCTGGCCGTTTGCCGGAAATGCGGCTCCGATTTCGCTTCGCGAACGCAGCGCACCGTCCAATCCAACGAGCAAATCCTGGTAGGCGATGCCGAATACGAAGCGCGCTGCATTGATTGCTTCGAGCCCCCGCAAGAATTTCAGCTCAAGCTTGAACTGCCGCAAACGAGCTCCCAGGAGATCTTATTGATCAATCCGCATATCGTCGGCACACCGGTCGGTTGACGATGTTTGGTACCGGCGGGCTTCAGCCCGCTCTGCTATTCGACACGCTGATAATTGTCTGAAACATTTCTGAAACGGGGCAGTGTTAGGCTGTGGTTAGCGCTTCGGGTACTTCCATGTCTTCAGACGATAACTCCAATTCTTCCGCCGCCTTGTCCAAGGCGCTGTCCGGCGACGTAAACGCCCAGGTCGAGCTGGCCAAATCGCTGGAGACGGAGGGTCAAGCCGATGTCGCCCTCGGGTGGTACAAGAAAGCCGCCATACAGGGTCACTCCGAGGCCGCGATCCTTGCCGGGTTGCTCTGTTTGAAGTCAGACTCCAGCGTACAGAGGGACGCTTTTTTCTGGTTCCAAAAAGCGGCGACTCAGGGCAGCGCTGAGGGCGAGTATCAATTGGCTCTTTTATACGAATCGGGCATGGGCGTAAAAATGGATCCCGACGAATCGCTTCGCTGGCTGCGCATTGCGGCCAACCACGGACACGCCAAAGCAATCGCCAAGCTGGACAACCTGCGCCTTTTCCTGGATTCGGTTTCGCCGGACAACAACTTGCCTCGCAAGAATTGGACCGCTTGAAGATCTGGCATTGATAACGGCATTTTCATCTTTCCTCGCGCCATAAGCTCATCCGTTCCTGCTACAAAAGAACAGATCAGCGGGCTTCCGCCCGGCGCTATGAAGGAAGCAGATGAAAGAGGCGATCTACGACACGATCATTGTTGGCGGCGGTTCGGCCGGTTGCGTTTTAGCCAATCGATTGAGCGAGGAGTCCAGCCACAAAGTCCTGGTAGTCGAGGCCGGTCGCCCGGACTCCTTGTGGGACATCTTTATCCACATGCCCGCCGGCCTAATGATTCCTCTCGGCAATAAATTTTACGACTGGTGCTATCAATCCGAGCCAGAACCATTCATGAACGGTCGCCGCGTGGCGCACGCCCGTGGCAAGTTGCTCGGCGGATCGAGCTCTATCAACGGCATGATCTTCATTCGCGGCAACGCGCTCGATTACCAAAAATGGTCGGCCGACCCGGGCATGCGCTCTTGGGATTATGCGCATTGCTTGCCGTATTTTATTCGCAGTGAAACGCGACTTGCCGGTGCCGACCAATATCACGGGTATCACGGTCCCTTAGTATTAGAACGGGGACCATGCAGCAACCCGCTTTTCGCCGCGTTTTTCAAATCCGTGCAAGAAGCGGGATATCCGCTTACCTCTGACGTTAATGGCGCCAAGCAGGAAGGCTTCGGTCATTTCGATCGCAACATCCGACGCGGGCGCCGTCTGTCGGCCGCCCGCGCTTATCTGCATCCGGTGCTCGGACAACGTCGCAACCTGAGCGTCATATGCAATGCTTTGACCACGCGCATAATTTTTGACGGACGCAAGGCAGTCGGCATTGAGTACGAGAAAAACGGCCGCACACACATCGCCAGAGCCAAAGAAATTGTATTATGCGGCGGTGCCATCAACTCGCCGCAGTTGCTGCAGCTTTCGGGCGTGGGCAACAAACAGGACCTCGACGCGCTGGGCATTCCCGTTGTTGAGCATCTGCCGGGAGTGGGAGAGAATCTGCAGGATCACCTGGAAGTCTACGTTCAATATGCCTGCAAGCAACCGGTGAGCATGTATCCGGCACTGCAGTGGTACAACCGCCCATGGATTGGCTTCCAATGGTTATTCTTGCGCAAGGGGCCGGCTGCCACCAATCATTTCGAAGCGGGTGGTTTCATTCGCAGCAATGAAGACGTCGAATATCCAAACTTGCAATTCCACTTCTTGCCGCTTGCCGTGCGCTACGACGGCACTTCGCCGGCCGGTGGTCATGGCTATCAGGTGCACGTGGGACCGATGAACTCCGACGCGCGCGGAACGGTTAAACTCAAATCCCGCGATCCGCACCGCTATCCGGCATTGCGATTCAATTATCTTTCCACGCAGAAAGACCGCCGCGAATGGGTGGAAGCCATCCGTTGCGCGCGCAGAATTTTGAACACATCAGCAATGTCTGAGTTCAACGGCGGAGAAATTTCTCCCGGACCGAGTGTGCAAACCGATGAGCAAATCCTCAATTGGGTGGCGCGCGATGCGGAAACGGCATTGCACCCGTCATGCACTTGCAAAATGGGCATTGATGAAATGTCCGTCGTCGATCCACAAACGATGCGCGTGCACGGCATCGAAGGATTGCGCGTAGTCGACGCTTCGATAATGCCTTACATAACCAACGGCAATCTCTACGCGCCTGTGATGATGATCGCTGAAAAGGCGGCCGATATTATTCTCGGCAATACTCCGCTTGAGCCTGTAAATGCTGAGTTTTACACGCACAGAAGAGCTGCTCGCGTATAGTCCATAAAGCCCCGTCCATTGGCTTGATTTTGAGTCAACAGGGAACCGAAGTCACGGAAGTCCTGTCCGGTTAGTCATGCGTCCAAGCAGGGCTAAAGTATGAAAACACGAGTTTGCGACCGCTGTTCCTTCAGAGTGCCGAAAGGCAACTGGTACTGTTTGACATGCGGCGGTACGAGCTATTCGGAAGCTGACATCGCGATGCCGCAGCCGTCATTGAAAGAGCGAATCTATCCCGCCGTCTCCACGTATGCATCTGAGCTGGCTGCTGAGTTCGGCGCAGCTACCAGAAAAATTGCTCATAAGGCGGGCGCCGGATTGCACACCATCTTTTTCGTGGATACGCCGAAGCAACGTCCTCATTGATTAAATGCGGCGTCAGCGTTGAACCATCCGACAGGCGACGGATCAAGATTGAGATTGATCTGCTTCACTTCAGTGTACGGATGGAGTCCCCACGGTCCGCACTCGCGTCCCCAACCGCTTTGCTTGTAGCCACCGAAAGGACATTCGTTGTACGTCGAGTGATAGCCATTGATCCAAACTACCCCGGCTTTGATTGCTTTCACAACCCGGTAGGCACGGGTGACGTCTTTGGTCCACACGGCGGCAGCTAAACCGTATATGGTGGCATTGGCGAGCGCCACGGCCTGATCTTCGCTGCTGAACTTTTCAATGACGGCAACCGGTCCGAAGATTTCTTCCTGCACAATGCGCATGGAAGATTTATCGGCTGCTAACAAGGTCGGATTCACGTAATAGCCATCACCGTATATGGTGCCTCGCGGGCGGTCACCACCGCACAAAAGCGCGGCTCCTTCCTGCTGTCCGATTTCGATGTATTCGAGCACCTTTTGCAAATGCTGCTTGCTCACCAGCGGGCCCATCTGTGTGTCAGTATCCAGTCCAGGACCGACTTTTATCTTGCGAGCGCGAGCGGCAAACGTCTCTACAAATCGATCGTAGATTCGCTCGTTCACGATGAAGCGCGACCCGGCGGAGCAAACCTGCCCGGCATGCACGAAAATCGCGTACAGAGCCCAGTCGACGGCGAGGTCAACATCGACGTCGTCGAAAACCACCATTGGCGACTTGCCACCAAGCTCGAGAGTAACTTTCTTGAGGTTGCTGCCGATCGCAGCCGCAGTCACCGCCCGTCCGGTCTTGCCGCTGCCTGTAAAGGATATCTTATCGACGAGGGCGCTCTCGGCAAGCGGCTGACCGACCATCAGACCATCGCCGTTTACTATGTTGACGGTGCCAGCCGGCAGATCTAGTTCTTGCATTATTTCCGCCAGCATCAATACGCTCAGCGGAGTGAATTCACTCGGCTTGAGAACGCAGGTATTGCCTGCCGCCAGAGCTGGTGCCAGCTTCCAAACCGCGGTGAGAAGCGGGTAGTTCCACGGAACAATTTGTGCAACCACTCCCACCGGTTCACGGACAATCTGACTGACCGAAGGCGCAGGAACATCAACCGTTTGCCCCAGCGGCTTGGTAATCAAGCCGGCAAAATAGCGCAAGCAATTGGCGGACTCTGCCACGTCGAAGCGAGCCTCGCGTAGCGGCTTTCCAGAGTTGCATGTTTCGACGAAAGCCAACTGCTCCGCTCTTGCCTCTATCGCATCAGCAAGACGAAACAAAAATTGAGCGCGCTGCTGAGCACTGGTACGCGGCCAGGGTCCTTGATCAAATGCCCGGCGAGCCGCTTGCAAAGCTCTTTCCACCTGATCTGAGCTGGCTTCCATGACTTTGCAAAGGGGCGCTCCGGTAGCCGGGTCAAAAAGGCTGCGTTCGCCTCCGCCGTCTTCGAATTGCCCGTCGATAAAAAGCCGCCAGGGGCGCTCAAGGTTTGACTTTCTGGCATCGGGAATCAATAAAGTGCTCATGGTGAAGCCCTCAGTCCTTGTCGTCGAGCCGAGTTATAGCATGCAAATTGGAAAAGTTTCAGGCTGGTTTTATTAAC
This sequence comes from Candidatus Obscuribacterales bacterium, assembly GCA_036703785.1. Lineage (GTDB taxonomy): Bacteria > Cyanobacteriota > Vampirovibrionia > Obscuribacterales > Obscuribacteraceae > JADYXS01. The sequence goes on along the minus strand of DATNQY010000343.1, from coordinate 3,466 downwards.
AGACCATAAAATACGCATGTCATTGAAGGGCTGGGATCATCATGGACGGAATTATCGACGGGCTGCCTGCCGCTTATTACACGGACGCCGCTATCTACCAGGCGGAGCGTCGACTAATCTTCGCCAACAATTGGCTGTATGCAGCTCACGTCGACGAGCTGCGCGAAGCGGGAAGCTTCCTCGCCTGCGAGATTGCCGGATTACCCCTGCTGTTGATCAAGCAGCAAGACGCAACGATTTCCTGCTTTCAGAATATTTGCCGGCACCGTGGCGCACCGCTTGTTTCGGCTGCCGAGGGCGTTCTGCCCAGCGGCACCATTACCTGCAAGTATCATGGATGGTCCTACGGTTGCACCGGGAAATTGACGGCTGTCCCGCATCTGGATTGTTTGTCTTCGTGCACGCAAGAGCAGCTTTCGCTTATACCTGTACGTACGGGCGTTTACCGAGGCTTGATTTTTGTCAATCTGGCGACGGACGACGGTAATCAAACAGCATTCGAAGATAGCTTTGCAGAGTTGATCAAGACTATCGATGAATCTGACTGCCAATTGGAAGAATATGCCTTCCATTCGAAAATGGTGCGCAGCGGAAAATTCAATTGGAAAGTCTGGGTGGAGGGCTACCAGGAATGCTATCACTGCCCCACCATCCACCCCGTATTCAACAAGGATTTTCAACTACCAAAATACAGAGTTGAAAATCGTGAGCGTTTTTCCTTGCATAGCTGCGAGCGCAAAGTGCCATCCTCGTCAGGCAGATTCAACGGGCTGTGGTTGTGGATTTATCCGAATCTGGGAATGCCGGTTTATGAGCCGTGCTTTTACACGCTGCAGGTTAATCCTCTATCGGTCAATGAAACGACCCTCACCTATACCTTTCACGCCAGGCGTGGAGCAGACCCTTCGATCCTCAACGATTTTCGTAGCTTCGTCGACCAGATTACCGGCGAGGATATTGCTATATGCGAAGCAGTGCAGAGAAATCTGGCATCGGGATTATGTGAACAGACCAGGCTTAATGAAAAGCGCGAAAACGGCGTCGCTTACTTCCATTCGCTCGTGCGGCGGCAGCTTGGGACAGCTGTCAGCAGCCCTCAAACCCCGCTCTGTGCCTCTGCCAACCTGTAGAAAAAAGTCACGCCATGAGGAAAAGCCCGCCCTGCGTGGTAAATTACCTTCAACCACTTAGCAAGGCATGGATTATGTCGCGCAAAATACAAATGGTGAGCAGTTTGTCGCTTCTATCGCTGGTTGTGCTGATGGGCGTTAGCGCCGCGCAAGCAGCACCGGCGACTGCCGCAGCGCACGGCAAATCGGCGGCAACCGCCGCTAAGCCGGCGACGCAAAGAAGCCATCATCACCCCCGCATAGCTACGCGGTATCACTATAAGACCATGTTCGTGCCTCCACCGCCGGCGGTTATGCCGTCGATTTTGCCGGAGCTGACAGCGCGCCACATGCAAGGCGACGACAGCGTTGCCGACGATCCCGAGCAACAGAAGCCCGAGAATCCGTACAAGAAATACATCCACACTCCCGAGGGCAATGCACCGGCGCCCATTCAAACACGCAAAGGCGTGGTTATCTGGGCACAGCGCGGGTAGTTGCTCTTAGGCGCTGACGATTAATAACCACGGCTTCGGCCTTACTCTATGTCGGCGTGCAGAGTTCCCTTAACCTGCTCGGAAGCAGCGTGTCCTTCCAGAATGATCTTGCCGTCGCCACCGTATACTCGGAAAAATGGCACCCAACGAACCTGATACTGTTTGGCCACAGGTGATGTCCAATCTATTCCGCGTACGCTCGGTCTATTGATATCGACCATCCGCACCGCTATGTCCGGTCGCTGCTTTGTCCACTCGACCAACCTGGGCGAGATCTCCTGGCACGTTGGTCAATAATCACTCGTGAATTCAACTACCGTGTATTTACCGCGCCGCAAGTGGCGAGTCACGTCCAGCTGTTCGCCCGGGTGATTGTCGTTGATCGCTTCGCAATCACCATTCCGCAATTGCATCACCGAAGGTCGGACAGGCAGCTTGTGAGCCAAATTGCCGCCGCAGGCGACCAACAGTGTGGAAACGACCACCAGACAAAGAGAAAAACCGATTGTCGAGTTTTTTGAGTTCATGACTCCATTGTAGACGAATACCGAACTTAATGATTATGCTACTGAGATTGATGTAAATGGACGGTCAATCGGCGAATGTCGTCCTCCGCCCGTGCTTTCAACTTTGGATCAATCACCGTTCTCTGCAATCGATCGAACAGCTCTAGTCCCTTACCGCGTTCCAAATAAGTGCCGTACATATTGAAGCTGAAACCGTCTGCAGTTTCGAACGCAGACTTCTCAGCCTCGTCGAATAGCCTTTTGGAAGCCACTTCGTCGTGCAAGCCTTGTCGGATGGCCAAAAGTGGAAGATCCAAATGAAATCTTTCGTTGCCCCTGCTTTCGCCCAGATGGGCGACATCAGTGGTGGCACGGTCGACTGCGGCGCGTGCTTCTGTCTTGTTTCCTTCAACCAGTGCAATTATGCCTTCGGACACATTCATGAAGTAATCAACCGCAGGCGAAGATGCTCGGCTCGGGCCAAGCAAAATCAAGCCTTCCCTATATATTTCGCGAGCATTTTCGGGTCGCTTTGCGGCGATCTGTCCTTGCACGCCCTGGTAAGTCAAGTCAGCAGCACTGCTATAGTCGCCAAATATGGAGCAAATGGTCGCCAATACGATATAAAGCCTAGCCTGCTGGTTAGGCGATCCGCTCTTCACGTCGCGTGGCAGAATGATACTGGCGCAGGGCTCGCGGATCTTCGGCATTGGCTTGGGAACAAGAGTGCCGACTTTGCCACCATTGCCGTAAATTTGCGCTATGCGCTCGAGAATCTCGAGATCGTCAGAGGACATGGAAGGAGATGAGGCCGCATCCGGATATTGGTGCCCAATACACATCAGTGCCGCTCTTGCTAAGGAATCAGCCTGTCCATAATTCCCTCTGGCGACATCGACTTTCGCCTCATCCAACAAGCTGCGCGCACGCCGGCAATCGGCTATCCTGTCCTCGAGCGCCGGATCGACAGCGACCACCGGCGCGCGAGGTTTGATGGCACGCTGATTCGAGATGCTCATGAATGCCACCGCCATCAGTGCGCCAATGATGAGAACGGCAAGAGCCGCTGTCCATGCCAGCTTGTATGACCTCGCTGCCGTCGACTTTCCACCGACCATTTGCACGCCGGACAGATCAAGTTCGCGCCAACGCTCTTTCAGCACCAGGTCGAGCGCCTCGCCGAATGCCTCGGCGGATTGAAAGCGACTCTCCGGTTTTTTTTGCAAACACTTGAAGATCACCAGTTCTAACTCTTTAGGAATATCGGGCGAATCTATCTGTCCCAGCAAACGAGCAGGCAATTGACCCGATTGTTTTTGCAATATTTGATCGAAGCTTTCCGCATCAAAAGCCA
>DATNQY010000342.1:0-17704 GCA_036703785.1 Candidatus Obscuribacterales bacterium | reverse complement strand
GAGGTGATGCGCGATCGCCTCGATAATGTCGTAATTGTTTGCTCAATTGAAAACTTCGACCCGATGGGAATTCACACCGGCGACTCGATCACGGTGGCACCCATCCAAACACTCACCGACAAGGAATATCAGGCGTTGCGTGATGCGTCTATAAAGATCATCCGCGCCATCGGCGTTGATACCGGCGGATCGAACATTCAGTTCGGGCTGGATCCCCAAAACGGAAGGATCGTAGTTATCGAAATGAACCCGCGCGTCTCGCGGTCTTCAGCATTGGCAAGCAAGGCTACCGGCTACCCGATCGCGAAAATAGCGGCCAAGCTGGCGGTTGGGTTGACTCTGGATGAAATTCCCAACGATATAACGAAGCTGACTCCGGCGTCATTCGAGCCGACTATAGATTACGTGGTTACCAAAATTCCGCGCTTCGCTTTTGAAAAATTCCGCGGCGCCGATACGACTCTTACTACTCAGATGAAGTCGGTCGGTGAAGTTATGGCCGTGGGCCGAACCTTTCAAGAGTCGATGCAGAAAGCCTTACGCGGTCTCGAACGCGGCATCCACGGTTTTTCTCTTATTCCCGGACGCCAAAAGGCAGACCGCACGGAATGGCGCCGCCGCCTGGCGATCCCCAGCCAGCACCGTATCAACGATCTTTTCGGCGCGCTCGAGGCCGGCATTTTGATCGATGAGATTCATGAATTGACCAACATCGATCCCTGGTTTCTCGATGCGCTTTTAGAGCTGTGGCAGGAGACACGGGCTCTCTCTTCGGCGGTGACCAATGTCGATGAGCTTAGTCCGCATTATCTGAAAGAACTCAAACGCATGGGATTCGGCGATCAGCAAATCGCTTCCCTGGTCGGCAAGGGGACGAGCGAAGATGACGTGTTTAATCGCCGTCACAAAGTCGGCGTCGTGCCGGTGTTCAAAACTATCGACACATGCGCAGCCGAGTTTCAGGCCTTCACGCCGTATATGTACTCGACATACGAGTCGACTACCGAAGTTCCGCCGGCGGAAAAACCGCGCATACTGATTCTTGGTGGCGGACCTAATCGTATTGGTCAAGGCATCGAATTCGATTACTGCTGCGTGCAAGCAAGCCTGGCACTGCGCGAACTCGGATACGAGACCGTCATGATCAATTCCAATCCTGAAACCGTTTCCACCGACTACGACATCTCCTCGCGATTGTATTTCGAGCCGCTGACGCTCGAAGACGTGACGGAGATAGCAAACGCCGAAAATCCAATGGGCATCGTCGTACAGTTGGGCGGACAAACGCCCTTGAAGCTGGCGCGCGGACTCGAAGCCCGCGGCATGAAAGTTTTGGGAACCTCGCCCGAATCCATCGACATGGCCGAAGATCGAGCCCGCTTCGGACAAATGCTGAGAAAGCTGGGCGTTCGCCAACCGAGAGGATCTACCGCATTCAAGCCGGACGAGGCAGTACACATCGCCGAGGAAATCGGCTATCCGGTTTTGGTGCGTCCTAGCTATGTCCTTGGCGGCCGCGCCATGGAAATTATTTTCTCGAGAGAAGATCTGGAGAAGTGGATGGACACCGGATTCCGTGTCGAACCGAATCGTCCGGTGCTCATCGATGAGTTTCTCGAAAACGCCGTCGAAATCGATGTCGATGCCATCGCGGATGGTGAACAGACAATTATCGCCGGCATCATGGAGCACATCGAACAAGCCGGCATCCATTCCGGCGACAGCACATGCGTGCTGCCGACACAGGGCATACCGCTCAAGACAATCGAAGAGATCCGATCCGTCACCACGTCGATTGCTAACGAGCTGAAGGTGATTGGATTGATGAATATTCAGTTCGCGTTGAAAGACGGCGAGCTCTACATTCTCGAAGTCAATCCGCGCGCCAGCCGCACGGTTCCCTTCGTTTCCAAAGCAACGGGTGTTCCCTGGGCAAAACTGGCCGCGCAAGTCATGGTCGGAAAGAAATTGAAAGATCTCGGCATCACCGATCGCTTGCTTCCGCCGCACGTTTCAGTGAAATCGGTAGTGATTCCTTTCAAGAAATTTCCTGGATCAGAAATCTCACTTGGTCCGGAGATGCGTTCGACAGGCGAAGTGATGGGCATTTCTTCGCAGTTCGCGCTCGCTTTTGCGAAAGCGCAAATTGCCGCAGGACATGATTTACCCATAAAAGGACGCGTGTTTATCAGCGTGTCCGACACCTGGAAACATGACGTTGTTCACGTCGCACAAAGCCTTTACCAACTTGGATTCGACTTGGTTGGAACTCGCGGCACCGCCGCCGTCATTTTGGCTGCGGGTATTCCGATTACTGTAGTCAATAAAGTCTCCGAAGGAAGACCCAACTTGGTAGACCGAATCAAGAACGGCGAGATTCAGTTAGTAATCAACATTCCGCATACTGACCGCAGCGCGCACTGGGATGATCAGGTGATTAGGCGGGCTGCGATCAACTACAACATCCCGGTGGTCACAACCTTGTCAGGGGCGAAAGCGACTGTTTCCGCCATCGCAGCCTTGCAATCCGGAAACCTGGGCGTACAAAGCTTACAGGAATATCATCATAAGATAGCGTACTGGGAGAAGTCAGCGGGACAGCGCAAGGCTGCCGAAGTGACTTCATAGCCACTAAGAGCTATTCGAAATTGGTGGCAAGATATATCACACAGATTCACTGTGGGTAATTACGTATTGACCTGCCTGTTGTAGTGGGCCACAATTGCTGGGATCCACCTACACTCACGATTTTGGCACTTTTCGAACCCAGGAAAAGCGCCATACAACGAGGTTTTTGCCGTGAACAGCCGTAATTACAAACAAATCAAAGCAGTCGCAATTGCAGGCACCGTTACCTTAATTATGGGTAATACAATGCCGGCTGCACTCGCGCATCCCGGCAACGGCGGCGGCAACGGTATCGGAAATGGTATCGGCAACGGCGGCGGAAATGGTATCGGCAACGGCGGCGGCAACGGTATCGGTGCCGGAGGCAACAACAGTGTGGGCAACGTCCTCAACAACGCCGGTGGAAATGGTCTCGGCGCAGGTGCGGGCGGCGGCAACGGAATAGGCAATGGTGGTGGCAACGGATTAGGCAACGCACTGGGCAACGTCCTCAACAATGCGATCAGCAACATCACCAGTGGTGGCAACGGTAATGCTGGTGGCGGCGGTAACGCAGGCAGCAACGGCGGCGGAAATGGCGGCGGAATCGGCGCACTGCTCAACGGTGGTGGCGGCGGCCTCGGCAACTTGCTCAATGGCGGCGGCAACAGTATCTCTAACGCCCTCAACAATTCCGGCGGCGGCAACAGTATCTCTAACGCCCTCAACAATTCCGGCGGCGGACTTCCCCCGGGATTGGTCAATAACCTGAATACAAATTCGGGACTGGGCGGTATCAACAGTATCGTCAATATCAATGGCGGCGGAAACATTCCTCAGAACTTCTCGACCAGCAATCTCGTCAATACGATTAGCTCAATCGTCATCACGCCCACGCCCTCATTCGGCAACTATTCAGACCCAACTGTGGGACATGGTGCCAAGACTAACGATCCCAACTTCTACAACAACACGAAGAAAATCGGTTTTGTCAATCCGAGCTTGACCAACCAGAGCGCTACCAATCGGTTGAACACAAGTATCAATTCGGTATTCAATTCAGGCGATGCAGGCAAAGGACACAATAACCCTAACGTCCCCGGCGTTGGACACTGGTATGACCTGGGTCCCGGCTTGGGTCCTGGCGTCGGCAATGGTTTTGGACATAATGGCGGCCAATTTGTGACCCCCACACCAACTCCAACGCCAACACCCACTCCAACACCCACGCCCACTCCAACTCCAACTCCTACACCGACTCCTACACCGACTCCAACTCCAACGCCAACGCCAACGCCAACGCCAACTCCAACACCCACTCCAACACCCACTCCAACACCCACTCCAACACCAACACCCACGCCTACACCCACACCCACACCCACACCCACACCAACTCCAAACGTATCTGTAAATACGCAGAACACGATTCTGGATAACTCGATTCCGTCGGAAGATTTCACCAACTCGAGTACCGTGACGAAAACTGACCTGATTCGCTTCCGTCAGTTGGATATCGACCCTCGAGACGGACTGCAGTTGATCGTCCTTATACCTGGCAATCCTGGCGTTTCGACTCCGTGGATCGTCGCAAGCTACAACCTGCAGCCGTACGGATTCCAGGACGATGATACGACTACGATTCTGGCAACGCCCGGCACCGTGTTCGCAGCGACCAACGACCACACCATTCTCGTCAAAGAAGGTAGCGTCGTCGTTGTTGCCGGCGGCACAGGCACGACGATTCAGACCGCATACGGCACAGCTTTCGTGGCGGCGAATACTTCAAGCGGAATCACCGTTTCTCACTTCGGCGATGTGAAAGTAGCTTCGCTCGAGGGTGATGCCACTCAAGTAGATCTCGCATATAAAGGTAACTCCGCTAAGGTGCTAGTGGCCGACAACTCCGAGCTGTCCATCAGCCCGAATCAAATCGCCACCGCAGGCGCGTCCGACTACGTCACCGGTCCTGATGCAACAAAATCGCCGGTTAGCGGTTTGAGCACCAACACCGGCGAACTCGATTTGGAAACCGCACCCTACTGGGGACGCTTGAATTGCATCGACGAAAGCGCTCTTACCGGCTCAATGGTCGGCCGCATCAATCAAGTTCGCAAAGCTATTAAAGATAGCGGCAAGAAATTGCCCGCCACTTGCATTGAATATCAACTGCATGGCTTCAGCGGCGCCCAAGTACACCTCCGCGCGATTGGCATGGTCACTCCTACCGTCGAAGCGGTGAAGAAGTACGAGATGGTCAGCACTAGCATCGACGGTTCGCCTGTATATTACATGGGTGAAACACCCTCCATGCACAACGGCAAGATGGTTGTTTCCAACTCGCATATTCTTATCGATGCCGCACATCCCGCCGTCATTTCTGCAGGCACTGCGGAAGTTCACGTCGGACACGGTGCGGTGGCAGTAATCGAAGAACGCGCTGGTGTCTCGAAAGTGCGCAACCTCTGCGACAATGGCGGCAATTCCGTCGTCGTCAACGTTGGTGGCAATCACATCACATTGCTTCCCGGACAGGAAGTGATCACCGGCGGCAGCGAGACAGCAACAATGCGTGCGATGACCAGCGATAAAGTGGCACGCCGTCGTATGAAGATGGGCGGCGCGATGATCAGCGCGGAATTCTCCTTGCTGTCGCTAGTCCGTGAAGATGCCTTGGTCAAAGAAGTGCTTCGACACAAAACCGGCGACGACGTCCGCGATCGCGTGCTTAAGATGGCTGCTTGCCTCTACACGGCAACCGCCGGACGCGGCTCGTATGAGAGCGTCGCAGGACACTAGAGTCGCACAATCCAACATATACTCAGAAGGCGACACAGCAATGTGTCGCTTTCTGGTCTGCTCAGATAATGCCCCATCCTTTGATGAACGTACTCTAAAGGGTTTTCTGCCGCTCCGGCAGCCAATCTCACATATCCAGAAGATATAATCAGAACGTCGTACGTGGGGGAGAAATCCGTGCAAGACATCGCCAAATACATCGATCACACGCTGTTGAATCCGCAAGCCACCAAGGCGCAGATAAGCAAGTTGTGTACGGAAGCCAAAGACAACAAATTCTTCGCCGTGTGCGTCAATCCCAGCCACGTGCGCCAGGCGGTCAAAGAGCTTTCCTCAAGCGACGTCGCCGTCGCTACCGTTATTGGTTTCCCACTAGGGGCCAACCTCACGGACATCAAGATCGCCGAAGCGCAGCGCGCTATTTCCGAAGGCGCTGAAGAGCTCGATATGGTGCTCAATATTGGCGCATTGAAGGATAAAGAATACGATTTCCTCGCCGAGGAGATCAAAGCCATCGTCAAAGTCGCGGGTAGCCGTATCGTGAAGGTCATCATTGAGACCGACCTCCTCACCGACGAGGAAAAGGTTGAAGCTACCAAAGCCTGCGTCAAAGGCGGAGCATCGATCGTGAAGACCTCCACGGGCTTCGTCAAAGACGGCAAAGGCGCAACCATCGAAGACGTCAAATTGATCAAAGCAACATTGGGTGATGCCAAACTCGGTATCAAGGCCAGCGGCGGCATTCGCGACGCCGAACAGGCCAAGGCGTTGATTGATGCCGGCGCAACGCGCTTGGGCACTTCCTCCGGAGTCTCGATCGTCAAAGGCGCCGAAGCCGTCGCCGGCGCGTATTAGAGTTCATCTGTTCGGTTCCGCTGCTTGCACGGCGATTCGCGCTGCCAGCGTGCTGCTTGCTTCGTGGTTTCCCCCTCCTAGCGTGAAATCACCCTTTATGTTTACGCCAATCTGGATACGATCACCTCTGGGCAAACTGGTGGTGATAACAGCATGGGCGCCAAAGATACCCCCGACTTAGACAAGAGCCTTTTCGTTGAATCGCTGAAGCAGACCGGATCTGCTGCCGGCGAACTATTGCAGGAAGCGTACCGGCATCCGACCGATGCCATCGAGCACGTCGTAAAGGTCGCAACAGAGTCCGCTGTAGCCGGCGCCCTTCTGAGCGCGGTCATCCCCTCGCGCGGTCCGGCCGCGCTAGTAGCGACCGGTTTGATGATGGTGCCTCTCGGTTGGTCGGGATACAAGAAATACGAGGACGCCATGGCGAAGGCCAAGGATCCCGAGAGCTTCAACACGCAAGCTCACGAGCTGGCACGCCAATGGGATTCAATGGTTGGCGACTCGGTGCTCGGATTTGCTGGAGGCTGGGGCGGCGCAGGTCTGGGACAAAAGGTCGCTATGAGCGAAACGTCCTTAGGCCGCAGCTCCCAGGCAGTGCAGAAGGCCATTTTGAAAGGCGAGAACAAAGCACTGGTCGGGTTAGCTAAAGCGCCCGAATGGATGTCCACCTCGGGCCCGACCTTAGGAAGTCCGGAAGCCATGTCGCTGGCGCCAATGCCGAGGCTCAGCGCCAAAGACACGGTGCTGCAGGGCGCCGTGGACAACATGGCGCCATCAACTGCATTCGCCGGCGCCAAAGCAGACTCGCTTCCGAATAAACCTCTTAAAGCCTGGTTCGCGCTCAGCGATACCACCCAGAATCGCGTTGCTCTCGCGCACGGATCTGCCACGCCAAAAGACTGGCAGATGTACTATGGCGATACCCACGCGCACAGTCACTATTCAGACGGACTGGGCGATCCCAAGGATTACTTCGAGCAGAGCAAAGCCGGCGGCAAAGCCTTTGATACCATGACCGACCACAACCATCTCGACGCGCGCATGGGGGTCGACCCAAATGATCCGCGAGCGGAGGACCAGGTCGGCGTTCCAATCATTGCAGCGGCTCCGGAAGAATATCAGGCCACACGCGCTGCGGCCGATGCCGTCACCGAGGAAGGCAAGTATGTCGGACTGGTAGGCACCGAACTTGGAACCATTGGACACTACACACCACCAGGCAAAGGAATTATTGACACCGCAGATGGTGCCGCCGGACTTGCTTCGCCCAACGATACTCTCGGAATTCTCGGGAAGAACGATGCAACATCTGGACATGTGCATAGCGATGGCGAAGACGGACACTCGCACGAAGCACCGCGCCCAGGTGAGACCATCAAACTGCGGGTGACCCAGCCGGATGGTAGCGTCGAAGAGAACAATTATATTCTGCCAAACGATGTGGTGCCACCGCCCAAACCAATCGTTCCGACAGCGCAAATCGACGGTATCATCAATGCCGGCGAGCCATTTAGTCTGAGGTCGGCGCCCCCACAGCCGGACGGTCCGCGCTACATTCACGACCACAGACAATCAACAGGCGTCAATCACTCGATTGTCATCGATGCACCCAAATTGATCGTTTCCGTGAAGAATCCCGACGTCATCAAAAAGCTTCCACCCGGCTCGGTCACCTACCAGGACGGCAACTACAAAGAACTGTTCGGGATCGTGCAGAATATGCAAGCGTCCGATGGCGGGATACTACCGATGTCGCTGGCGCACCCGAATAAGCAAATGCGGCCGATCGAATATGGTCGCAAATCTTTCGATGATGATTCACAATGGATTCAGACGCTCGACGGCAATGTCCGCATGATCGAGATCATTAAGGGTGAGGCACTCAACCCCAACCCTACGGACGTCATGAAGTCCGCCGATCTTTCTCCCGAGAATCTCGCATATTACGTCGATAAGGGACTTCACGTCGGTCCGGTGGGCGGCAGAGACGATCACTTCCATATGCCACTGGGTCGCCCGATGGGCACGGGCGTCCTCGGACAGAATCTAACAAAACATGAATTGCTGGAAGGGATGCGCAATCGCCGTGTATCTGCCACCACTTCAAGAAAACTGTTGCAAGGCTTCATGACCACAGAAGATGGTGTGCCGATGGGATCAATCCTGGATCAAAATGCTGTGCACGATCTCAACTTGCGCATGACCGTGGGCGGCGTCGTCGATCCGCAAGCCAAATATCAAGCGACGCTCTTCGGCGACGTCAACGTCGGCGACGGCAAATTGGCGACGAAGATCCAATCTCTAGATCTCACGGGTCAAGATATCCTCAAGTCGAATAATCAGATCCAGTTTGACCAAGTCAGCCACAAACTCGGAAATAAATCAGCGTGGTACGTTCAACTGACTCGCAGCGATCCGCAGACACAAAACACTGACTATATGTGGACAGCTCCCTTATGGATTGAACCGCTGGCGGGCACGACGCACAATATATTTGCGCGCACACTGGTGGGCGCAGGCGCGCAGCCGCTGGAACAGGTCCTTCATTAAACGGCCCTTTCGTGCATAATGTGATCAGGTCCAGTCAGGAGAAAGGCTATGGCATTCTTCAAGCTGCTGCAATTCCTTCTGCTCTATATTTTTCAGGGATTGCTGTACTCCTGGCCGATTTCTATTACCTTGATCGCAATTCTGGTTTCAGAAATTCCGCACGCGCCCAAGCAATGGCACCGCCAACATGTACTCGCGTTTGTGCCACTGTTCATATCATTATTCATGATCCTCTGGGTCGTATTGGCAGTGCTCATCCCGCCGATGAGGCTAATCGCCAAACCGCTCGGGCTGACTGCCGGGCAAATTGCTATGGCGGCCGAAATCGGCACTGCCGCGTTCGCCTGGCACAAACTCGAAGGGCATCGCTGCTTCTTCCTCAGCTTAATGCTCGTAGAGCTATGGTTCGGTTTCTGGACAACCAGCATTGCCGGCATGATCCTACTGCTTCTCGCGCATCGATTTTCGATGTAACGGCGCGCATAAGCCAGCCTGTGCCGGACTTCCTGACGAGCTACAGGAACTTCATATGTTCTATCAGCGTCCCCATCAACGGCAAACGAGCAGCGTCCCCAGGCATGCTGTTGAGGTTTTGCCAGGAGGCACACAATGGATGACATCAAAGACACAAGACGCGCCGATGAATCTAAGGTGGACAAAGACAAGAACAGCAACGTCGACAAAGAGCGTAAGGCGGAAGGCCACACTTGCGACAAAATAAACAAGGACACCGATGCATTGGGCGACGGAATGGAAGCAGGCAACAAGTCTCAAGCTGAAGGCGTCAGATACGACGTGTAGACCGATATATTTTGGGTCACGTCCCCGACAGCGCGCTGCCCATCGACTTGGCGATTTTCTCAAGTTGAAGCAGACAGGTGTAAGTCGGCAGCACCCACAAAGTCTGACTGGCGTCAGTGGCGTCGAGGGCGGCTAGCAATGCCTGCTCCAACGCGGGCTCCACTATAATCTTGTCCTGTGGAATGCCGCAATACTTGACGCGCACGGCCATGTCGGCCGCACGAATGCCACTGACAAAGATTGACTTGGTATGTTGCGCAAGCAACTCGAATTCAGCATCCCAAAGCCAGGAAACGTCGCGGCCATCCGCATAATTGTCGTTGATGGCAATCAGGATGCGTCCATTGGTATCATTGACGGCCGCACGCACAGCCTGCGAAGCTCCGGCCGGATTTTTAATCAGCTGAATGAGCACAGTCTTGCCCCGCACCCGCCACCGCTCGGAACGTCCGAATAAAGTCGTGTAGCTCTCCAGCCCCCGCTTGATCGCATCGACAGGCAACTCGAGCGAGACGGCAAGAGCAGCAGCAGCAAGAGCGTTGTAAACGTTGAACAGCCCAGGCAGATGGATTTCCATCGGCACGGCGTGATCACCGAACTTCAAGGTAAACTGCGAGCCGCTGGCAGTGACTGTGACACCATCAGCCGAAATGTCCGGCTTCGGACGCTGGTGATTGCAGTTGCCGCACACGTAGTGTCCCAACTGCCCGTAGAAGAACTGATCGTAGTGATATTCCGCGCCGCATTTTGGACAATAGGCGAGCTCTTGGACGTCGGCTCCGCTCAGCGGGCTTGCGCCCGCCGTCATGGAGTTGGTCAAAGATTCAATTCCGTAATACAAACGTGCAGACTCCGCGCCGAGCTGGGCGACGTTGGGATCATCAGCGTTGAGTATAGCTTTCGACTTATTGACCGAGATGCCTTTGTTGATTAAAGAGGCAGTGGTATCAAGCTCACCGAAGCGGTCGAGCTGATCGCGAAATAGATTGGTGACCACCACCGTGTTTATCTTAACTTCCTTTGCCACCACCGGCAGTGCGGCCTCGTCGGTTTCAAACAAACAGTAATCGACGTCGAGCTGCCCGTTCCATTGCGCGGCTTCGATTAGGCTCGCGGTAATTCCAGGCACCAGGTTGGCGCCCTGGCGATTGTGCGCTATCTTGTAACCGGCCTGTCCGAGAATGGAAGAGATAAAACCTGAAGTGGTGCTTTTGCCGTTTGTACCCGATACCGAAAGGACGCCTCGCCGCGCCTGACGCGCCAGATTGGCAAGCACGTGCGGAGAAATCGCCCGTGACACTCGTCCGGGCACGTTCGAGCCCAAGCCGGCGCGCATCACTCTGATCGCTCGCGCGGATAATTTCCCGGCTATCACCGCCAAAGTGTCGTTCACGGCGTCAAACTATCCTTCGAGGAAAATGTTGTTGACCTGCGGGTTGATGTACGACATTAAATCAGCCTCGCTCGGTTTGATGATAACTTCATCGCCCAGGGAAAAACTATAGTCGATATGGCTCCCGTCAAGGTAGAGAGCGCCGGTTCGCATCGCCGAGATCATATGAATATCTTGAACGCGATCGAGCACGCCTTTCTTCAGATTGAAATGCTGATTCGGACGCTCCCATGGTTCGCGAACAATATATTGATACTGCTGGCTGATGATCGGCATAATCACACCGCCGGCGGATTTCAATGATCCAGTCGAGCCGGACGGCGTGCCGATCCATATGCCGCTGCTGCGTTGCTCTTCTCGAGTTTCGCCCATCTGCACATAGTATCTGCTCGTTCCCGCCGGATTGCTGTGGCATACGAGAACCTCGTTGAGCACCAGCTCAGGCAAAACATTTCCGTTGAGTGTAATTTGCAAGCGCAACAGCGGAAAAGGCTGCAGGTCGCCGCTTTCGATCTTGTCCAGAGTGGCCGCGACGTTTTCAATATTAGCCAGGCAGAAATGTCCGAAACTGCTGGAAGGCGATGAATTGACACCGAGCAGCGGCACCGCATGAATGGAATGTGAGGCATCGAGAAAGGTCCCGT
This sequence comes from Candidatus Obscuribacterales bacterium, assembly GCA_036703785.1. Lineage (GTDB taxonomy): Bacteria > Cyanobacteriota > Vampirovibrionia > Obscuribacterales > Obscuribacteraceae > JADYXS01. The sequence goes on along the minus strand of DATNQY010000342.1, from coordinate 6,052 downwards.
CGCCGCCCACTGAAATCACGAGATCGTAGTTGTCCACGGCACCGCTTAGATCGGCCCGGGCGATCGCCTGATATTCTATGTTGCGCTTGCTGAGCTCATCCTCGAGCACCTTCAAAGTCTCATAGTGCTCATCATGGGCGGATTTCACCCGCGCCACGCTGGCATTTCCTTCCTCCAGCAGCTTCAGGAAACGCGGCTCGCGATGCTCAACCGCCTGAATCTGGAAGGTCGATTTCTTGAAGAGTATTAAGACCTTTTTGAGCTTCTTCATTCCCATGAGGGTAGCAGAAATCGGCTGTGCTTGGGCGGCCACTGTCAACCTCGGTTGCGCAGGCATCGCCCATCCGCCACGAAGGAACCCTGAAGACCTGCAGTCCGCGCGCCGCAATGCCCGTCCCTGCTATAATTAACAGTTTCAGACACAAGCACGCCGCTGGCGTGCCGGCGAGCGGCCAGGCGGCGGCATAATGCCGCTCTCACAGAACGGAGGCTTCATGCAGACGGTGAACACCCTAACCGGTGCGCAAATACGAGATAAGTTCATTTCGTACTTCCGCGACAAGCGCGGTCATCTTCACCTGCCCAGCGCTAGCCTGATTCCGGACAATCCGACTCTGCTGCTGACGTCAGCGGGGATGGTGCCGTTCGTGCCGTACTTTCTCGGTCAGGCCCCGCCCCCTGCGCCGCGCATAGTCACTTGCCAGAAGGTCACCAGGGCCGGTGGCAAAGACTCGGACATCGAAAATATTGGCCGCACACAACGCCACCACAGCTTCTTCGAGATGCTCGGTAACTTTAGCTTTGGCGATTACTTCAAGAAAGAAGTGATCCCCTGGGCGTGGGAATTTGTGACCAAGGATCTCGGACTACAACCAGACCGTCTTTCGGTGACCATCTTTGGCGGCGATGAGATAAACCCTGCCGATGAAGAAGCTTTTGAGATTTGGAACAAAGCAGTTGGTGTGCCGGTAGAACGCATCCATAGGTTGGGACGCAAAGACAATTTCTGGGGACCACCCGGACCGACGGGCCCGTGCGGACCTTGCTCCGAACTCTATTATGATCGCGGGCGCGAATTCGGCTGCAGCGACGACCCGGAAAGATGCGGCATAGGCAAGTGCGAATGCGACCGCTACATGGAATTTTGGAACCTCGTCTTCATGGAAATGTTCAAAGACGAGAACGGCAACTATAGTCCGCTTGCTAAGAAGAACGTCGACACAGGCTCGGGACTCGAGCGGGTGACAATGATTCTGCAAGGAAAGCGCAATACATTTGAGACCGACCTGTTCTTCCCAATCTTGGATGAAGTCGCCAAAATGGCCGGTGTCAAATATGGCGCCGATCCGCAAAAAGATCTTTATCTGAAGATTGTCAGCGACCATACGCGCTGCGTCACTTTTCTGATCGCCGACGGTGTTCGCCCGAGCAACGTCTCGCGCGGCTATGTGCTGCGATTTATCATCCGTCGCGCGGCGCGATTTGGCCGTTTGCTTGGGCTCAACGAACCATTTATCTACAAACTGGTTGCGAAAGTGGTGGAACTTTACGGAGCGGCCTATCCGGAAGTTCGTGCCCAACAAGAAGCCATTGTAAATACAATTCGCACGGAAGAAGAGCGGTTCGCGAAGACCATCGAACGCGGAATGACGTTGCTCAACGAAATCCTGGCACAGCCGGCGAAAGTCATTCCCGGCGATAAGGTGTTCGATCTATACGCGACGTACGGGTTCCCTCTCGAACTCACAGAGGAGATTGCCATCGAGCAAGGCAAGACAATCGATAAAGAAGGTTTTGCACGCGCTCGTGACGAACACGAGAAGGTTTCAGCCGGAAATAAATTCAACGTCATCATTACAGGCGATCAAGCTTTTGCCGATGTCATCCGCGAAGCTGGGCTGACGAAGTTCACCGGCTACGAGAACCTCAGCGACAAGGGTCAAGTAATTGCCATCGTGCATGGTGGCAAGCTGGTCGATCACGTCGAGGAAGGACAAGAAGTCGAGCTGGTGCTGGACAGGACACCTTTCTACGCCGAGTCCGGCGGCCAAGTCGGCGACACGGGTGTACTGGAAAACGCGGACGCGCGCCTGCGTGTGCTCGATACCAAGAAACACGAAGGCTTGCACGTACATAAAGTACGGGCCGAAGGTGGAGTGCTCGAGCCTAAGCAGGAAGTTACCGCACTGGTCGATCAAGAACGCCGTCAGCAGACCGTACAGCACCACAGCACCGCGCACCTGTTTCACGCAGCGGTCAGGCAGCTTTTGGGCAAGCAAGTGACACAAGCAGGATCGCTTGTGGGTCCTGAATCCATGCGGTTCGACTTTACATTCGAACGGCAGATGACCCCGGATGAGATTGCGCAAGTCGAGAACACGATGAACGAGTGGGTTCGCCAAAACCTGACGGTGACCTGCAAGGAAATGCCCCTCGAAGAGGCAAAACGTACCGGCGCGCTGGCAATGTTCTCCGACAAATACGGCGATGTGGTGCGCGTGTTAGCTATGGGCGACGTCAGCCTGGAATTCTGCGGTGGTACACACGTAAGCAACACTGGTGAGATCGGACCAATCAAAATCATCACCGAAGGCAGCATCGCGTCAGGCGTGCGACGGGTAGAAGCTTTCTCCGGACCCAAGGCGTGGGATTACATCTCCCAGCAACTGCGTACGTTGAGTAGCGCGGCCGGAATGTTGCGCGCAAAACCGAGTGAGCTTCCCCAGCAGATCGAACGTCTGCAAGATCAATTAAAGGCTCGGGAGAAAGAACTGCAAGCAGCACAAGAAAAGCTTGCATTATCCTATGTGCCGGCGCTCTTGAATAAGTCCGTCAAAATAGGCGACGTTGAGTTGATCAGCGACCAGGTCGAAGAAGTCACTCCCGATGGATTGAAGAATCTGGTTGAACAGCTGCGCAAAACGCGAGAGAATCTCGTGGTCGTGCTCGGAACCAAGCTTGAAGCGGACAAGGTGTCGATCGTTGCCGGAGTGTCTGACGGATTGGCGAAAGCCAAACGCTTCAACGCAGGGAATCTTGTGAAAGAAGCGGCCAGCATATGCGGCGGCGGCGGTGGTGGGCGTCCCGAGCTCGCACAAGCCGGCGGCAAAGATCCCGGCAAGCTGAAACAGGCTCTCCAGGCTGTGGAAGACTCCGTTCGCAAGACCTCGTCGTAGCAGACAGCTTATTCCGCCATGACTTGCTTTTTGGTCGCGTCATCGACTCGCATGGAGCAATTTTGCTGCACGTGCAAAATTCCGGAGACTTCCTGCTTGGTGCCGACTTTGTGACCCAAGTTGAGCGCTTTCTTAAGCAGCGGCAGCGCCTCCGCGTATTGCTCCTTGTTGTTCAGTATCACGGCACAATTGAATAATGCCACCATAGCATTCTGCATGCCTAATTTGTTCGTGCCATCGAGCTCGACGGCGGCGCGCAAATATATAAGCGATTGCCCGTTGTCACCTTGAGTAATCAACTTGAACGCTTCATCGTTGAGAAGATTGCAGGCCTGAACTCGGTCGTAATCATGGCGTATCTTCATAATCCTATGTTGCGACGAGATGAGTACCTTGAGCGACGCGGTATCACGATCAGAGAACTTTGGGGGCTCAGAAAGCTCATAGCGACCATCGGCATCGAAAGATCCTGGAGATTGGCTATAGCCAAGCTTGTTCATGATGTCCGCTCTGCGCAAGCTATGCCCCAGTCCGCAGGCGTGTCCTAGCTCGTGCAAACAAACCTCCTCCATAAAGTTCGTCCCCAGACGCTGGAAATTTGGGAATTTTGTCAGCAGAAAAATGGAAGCATGCTCCATCTCGCCGTCGCTATTGGCAGTGCGGTGGCACAACCCGATGGCGTCAGGCCATTTGTTTGGCGGCCACTTTGACTTTTCGGACGTCCAGCACACGTCGATGTCCGAGGCATCGGCATTGTCAACAAACACAAACGTGATTTCCTGCGACATAGATGCCGACAGTTGCGCGCAAGCATCCTTGAATGATTCAGCAAATCTTGGATCATAAGCTTCAACTCCGTCGCCCGGAGCGAGGTATACCTTCAAAGGCATGCGCTCGGGCCGCCATATCTCCAGGCAAAAATCATCGGCGACGAAGGTGTCTTGCGAGCGGCGAATCCGCTGAGCTGACGACTTTGCGCTCTCAAGGTGGTTGCCGGGGTCGGGCGCCGCATAGACCAGCGCGTAACTCCCTTGGACCATCGTTAATAGCAAGGCAAGCAAGAGTTTGGACCAACCGCGCTTCAGACCAGCCGGCACGCCCACCCTGACGGGATTCTGCATTTGTTTGTCTCGACGGAAACTACCAAAACATACGCATCCGATCACTAGTATCGTCACGGGCGCTCACGTGGCAATGGGGTAAACCCTATGCTCCGCTTGCCGGCACTTCGAGTGTGAAAGACTAATCTAGGCGATCGTAAAGGGATCTTCCTTGAGCTGGTTTACGCGGTACCAGCGCAGCGCCGATCGATAGAGAGAAACAATGACCAGTGCATCGGCATGGGTTGGCTGTTCGCTCATTTGCACCAGATAGCCGGCTGCGCCTGAATCGCCCAATAGTGCTTCGACCTGCTCGAACGCACGATGGATAGCCGCTATGGACATAGGTCCTAAATTACCGTTTGGATTTCGGCGGCACAGTGAATTGAGATCGTCATGAATGATCTGCAAAAGTGACCACAAGTATACTGCCTTAAGCGACGCGCTCTGCTCGGGCGTCGGTTCGGCAGAGTCGCAAAACAATCTATCGGGCAATTGCGATGACATGTGAGTGAAGAATTCTTCGAATGAGTGCATGGTCGTAGTCGCGCTTCCGCTAACAACTAGTTGTACATCACAGTTGACGGAATGACCATGCTCTGTAACCCGACCTTCGCCCGGGATAACCCCATAGTTTGTACGAAACAATTCTAATTCACGGACTCGCCCCCGCCGCTACCTTAGCCAATCCCGCTGATGCCCGCTTCGCCAGTTGTCCTGTCGGCGATAATTTCAGCACTTCTCGGTATTCTTTTGCCGCCTCATCATACTGACGTAAATTGACCAACGTAATAGCCATCAAATAATGAGCCGTCGCATTCTTGGGATTGCGATTAATCGCCGTCGTCAGACAGTCCCTGCTCGCGTCATAACGTCCCTCCTGCATATCCACCATGGCCTCGGAAATCTCCGGAGCCATTCGGGATGTCGGCGACGGCGCAGCCGCAGTCGGTGTCATCGGCCTAGCCATCTGGCTCATAGGAAGCGTTCTTTGAGCCTGGAATGGAGCCTGGATTCCAAGGCTCCCTGTCGCCGTCGGATCTGCCGTGGCAGTCCCATCAGGCGCATTTGCGCTGGACGCCTGGGGTTTGTCGGCATAAAGAGCAACCGCCCTGGCGATATCGTTTTGTTGTAGCTCGAGGTCAGTCGTCCGATCGGATGAAGTGAGCCCGTAAATACCATTGGCCATAATATCTTCTGCGCGCGGCGAGTGGCGTAGTCCCAGAGCGTGCCCCAACTCGTGCAACAGCACTGCTCGCAGCATGCGATCTTGCGCTTCGTAGAGCTGCCGAGTGGCGGTAGATTCATTAACTAAGAAGTGTCCGTTGCTGTCGACTCCCACTGCGATTGATATCTTCGCATGCCACAAACGTCCATCCATCGTCTTCTCCGGCTGCGTAACTCCAAGCGCACCGTGGGCGGATCTTACCCAGCCCAATTCGATATTGGCGGTTGTGGGATCGTTGGACAGCGAGATAGTCAATGAGTTCGCCAGCGCATTAGCCCACGCCGCAACCGCCTGAGAGGCCATCTGGTACATCTCGCTTCGATAGCCGGTAACACCTGAGCCATCGGCAATGTAAACGCTGATCGAGTGCGACGGCCAACGTCCCAGTTCTACATCACTGTCGATCGCCGAGTTTTCGGCGCCGCGCATGCCGTTCAGCCGCTGTTGTGCCTGCGCAGCGAATTCGCCACCACTGCTGGTGACGCGATTGTAATAGTCATGGGCGGCGCTGTAGTTGCCCGTGCCTTCCAAGGAAACAGCCATGCCAA
>DATNQY010000341.1:0-7516 GCA_036703785.1 Candidatus Obscuribacterales bacterium | reverse complement strand
ACCCTTGTCCCAACAGGGCGTCTGCCGATGCGATGCTGCGGAGGCCGAATTATGGGCGACCGATCCGACTATGGAAACAATATTGAAGGCGTACCGCTGCCGGGAGACATTCCGCAGGTACAAGGGTCTGCTGTGCCGAATCGCGAAGACTCGCCGACACTGCAAAATCCGCAAGGAGAAGCGTTGGACGAAGCGCCGCTCGACTATGTGACGAAAGAATCGAAAGAGCGCGACGGCGGGCCGTTTGTCGACTCGAAAGACGATGAGCAATGGTCACCTGGGATTGAGGACGAAGAAAACTCCGGTTTTATGAGCTTTTCCGAACAGGACAAAAACTGGACGGAGGGCGTTTTCCCAGAGACAGAACCGTTGAACGTGCAGGGTGACGCGGACGAACAGTCGAGCGAAGAACTTTCGCATATCGAACTCAGACCGGACAACATTCAAAATGGTCCGGAGTAAGGAAGGAAAAATATGTCGGTGGAAATGAATGATTTACAGCCGCACATTTGCAAGCATTTGTCATGTAAGTGCGCGGCCGATGGCGACTTTTGTGGAGCGTTTTGTGAGGACGTCGAGACCTCATCAGACGACTTGAAATGCGGATGCGGGCACATGAAGTGCGACGTCTCCGTGCAAATGGGCAACGAATCGACCTTCGACGCCACCGGCTCGTAGCCACCAATGTCTTTCCCGGCGGGGGACTTCGCTACGATCGTTTGTACCGGCGGGCGCAAGCCCGCTCTCTCTAGCTATCCGATTTCATAAACCAGCTTGCGCTGGCGCCGGCGAATTTTTTGATCTGCTAGAAATTTCTCGGCTTCATTGGCAGTCGGCAGTTGCAGAACCAGTCCTTGAACCATTCGCACTCGCAAGATCATTCCGGGTTCGAATTGCGTATGGATCTTCGTCCAATTCAACTTATATATAAGTCCGGCGACTTCGGCTTCGCCGTAAAATTTGCGCGCCACATCGGCGAGCGTTTCATTTTTATCGAGTTCATAGATGGTCTTTTTTGAACCGATCAGCATGTTAGCCAGCACCAACTGCGGTGCCGCATAACCGACTGCTTGTGCTTCCGGCGCGGACGGCTGCCACTTGCAATCCGTCTCGTCGTCCGAACATATCAACTTAAGCAAAACTGCAACCGCATCCTCAGCGCTGTCGCCATGAGCGCTCACGCTGACTGAGCCTGCGGAGCCGGCTTCTTCATGCACCGACAGAACGTCTTTCACACGAAACTTGTCGACCAACTTGCGCGGCTGGCAAGGTGGTGGCGTGTACTCAACGCGCTCAACTTTTGGTGTGCGCGCAGCGTCGTCGCATCTGGGAACGGATCCTTTATCTCTATCCAGCGTCACGACCGATGGCGATGGCATGTCTTGGCGCGATGACAGGCCTACGTCGGTGAGTTGCGGCGCAGTGGTTGTTGCACATAGAGAAATGACGTTGTTCTGAACTGAAATCGCTTTCGAGCGAAGAGTGGGAAGAGTTTGAGGCATGAGTAGTAACGTTGGTGGCGCAGGGGTAAAGCATGACGGCACCCTGACGGGCGACCTAAAGAACGCCGAAGCGTTGTGCTTAAAGCGCGGATCGCGGATGGCCGGACATGAGTTTTAGGCGGGGGACGCACCGAATCATATATCTATTGATAGAGGTAGTCAAGAAGGAATTACACCAAACTGCCACAAGTTTTTTGCTTGACTGAATCCCGATCAAACGCTACCATACAAATGTAGCGTAAACATTGTCGTGCTCTGAAAACCGCATTGGCGGCGCCTCTCCACCAGGTCGCCGCGGGTTGTGCACGGCGTACAAACCAAGCTGGCATTGAAAGACCGGTAAGCGTGAAACGCATTCAACTGGCTGTTAGAGATTTCGCGCTGCCGGTGCCGCGCAAAGGAAGCATAGAAGTCAACTCTGGCTACGGCTACTTGCCGCAGTCAGGCGATGAAGCGCACACCCGAATTCAACAACAGAGGAGTGATGCCAATCCCAAATACAAAACAGAAATCAAAATCAGCCATTCGTTTGAGCACGGCGGGTTCGTGTTCGCGGTCTCTGGGCGCATAGATGGATTAATTGATGGCGACACGCCACATATAGAGGAAATAAAAACAGCGTTCGACGCCCGCCAATTGTACGAGAAGCTGTCGAACGATGCGGACCATCCATATTGTTTGCAGTTGAAAACGTACGCGTACATGTACTCGCTGCAAAACGGCCACGTGCCGTCCGCTTCTTTGTACATTGCATCTTATGCTGATTCGGCGGATATGGCGCCGCCGGCTCCTGCTGCGGTGGTGGGAAAGAAAAAACGAAGTTCGAGCGCATCGCACGAGAATTCCTCCAGTGCGTTCGAGTTGCCCATTTTGCTTGATACCACTGTCTATGAGAAGTGGCTGCAACATCGCTTAGACGAACTCGTCCTCGAAGCGCAACAACGCGAACGTGACAAACAGAGGCGTAAGGCTGCAGGCAAAGCTCTGCGTTTTCCGTTCGCCCAGCCGCGTCCGGGACAACTCGACCTCGTCGACACAATCGATCGCGCCTTTCTTGCCGGTGAGATGCTTCTACTGCAAGCTCCCACCGGACTGGGAAAGACGGCGGGCGTGATTTTTCCGGCGCTGCGAGACACGCTTCGACGTGGGCAAAAGCTGATTTATGTGACGCCAAAAAACAGCCAGCATCAGGTGGCCGAAGACGGCGTTCGCCGTTTGCGCACCGCGGCCGGCACCGAACGCGCCGCCACCGCCGAAGAGGCGCTGGAGAATATTCGCTATCTGACGTTGACGGCAAAGTCAAAACTGTGCTTCAAGGGTGAGCCCGTCTGCAATCCTGAGCACTGCGAGTACGCTCGCGACTATTACGAAAAGGTCGCGCTGCACAAGCTCGTCGATAAGGTCGCTGAAGCGCCCGAGATGAATGGCGAGTTGTTCACCCGCCTCGGCGAAGAATACGAAGTGTGCCCGTTCGAACTTTCCGTCGACAGCATCCATCGCGCCGATGTCATCATCGGCGACTACAACTATGTCTTTGCGCCCGTCGGGTTGCTTGGACGTTTCACCGGCTACACCTTCGGCGAAAACGAAAAGCCCAACCTCGTCATTGACGAAGCGCACAATTTGCCGGCGCGTTCTTGCGATTATTTTTCGCCGCAAATTTCCACGCAAGATATCGACGCTTGCCGAGAACGCATCGAAGCCTTGCCGCTCGATATGCGCATGGAGGCAGCTTCGATTTTGCAGGCAGCAGTGGGCGTCATCACGAAGCATCAACCCAAAGGCCGTGAAAAGCAGTGCAAAGTCCAGCCGAAGCCGGAGCCGTTTGAATACATTAATCAACGTCTCGGAATTTTGCTCACTCAGTATTTGAAAGTGGTCGATTTACCGAAACCGGGCGATCCGATAGTGACGTTGTGCAGGCAATGGTCGGGGTTTACCGAGTTCATCGAGCAAACTGCCGACAACTTCTTCTGCACGTATGCCGTCGACACATACGGCATCACGATGAAGATCACGTGTTGCGACGCCTCGGCTCATCTGGCTTCATGCCTGAAAGAGTTCGAGCACGTGGTGGCATTCTCGGCGACACTGAAGCCGTTTGAATACTATCAGAAGCTCGGAGGCTTCATCGCCGAGAAAACGCAGACAGTGGAGTTCGGCTCGCCTTTTCCACCGGTGAACAGAAAGCTGCTTGTGATACCACAAGTGTCGACACGGTACAGCGATCGCGCACGCAATTACGAGAAGATCGCCCAGGCAATTATGCGCATCTGCGAGCTGCGCCGCGGCAATTATTTTGTTTTCTTTCCCAGCTTCGCTTTCCTGCGCGAGGTGTTCGACCGCACGCAGCTGCCGGAGTTCAATGTCCTGCAACAGCGCCCAAGCATGGCCGCTGCCGATGTGCAGAAATTCATCGACAGCCTGCGCAATCAGGACAGTCCGACTGTTATATTTGCCGTGCAAGGCGGCGTCTTTGCCGAAGGCATTGACTATCCGGGCGATTCTCTCATCGGCGCACTGATTGTCGGGCCGGCGCTTCCCGGGTACGATTTGGAACGCGAGCTTATGCGGGAATATTACGATCGCAAGTTCGGCAACGGTTTTGACTACGCCTATACGTATCCGGCAATGGCGCGTGTTGTCCAGGCCGCAGGACGAGTCATTCGCTCTGAAGAGGATCGCGGGCTAATTGTATTGATGGATCGACGCTTCACGACCCCAGCCTATACTGCCACCATGCCTGGTGACTGGTATCAGAGCTCGATTGTAGAGCTGGTTTCGAGCAGCATTCTAAAAGACATCCGCACTTTTTGGGACAGCGGGGCCGGCTCGTGAAACTGCAGGATCTGCGTCTGTCATTCGTCGATTTGCAAACCACCGGCTCTACGCCGGATAGCGGTCGTATTCTTGAGATGGCTTGGTGCGTGGCCTCGGGATCCGAAGAAAAGCCAGCCCAGATAAACAGCTGCCTGGTCAAACAACCAGAAGATCAGCCGGTGCCGACGCGCATCACCATGCTCACCGGCATTACCAGCGACGAAATGCAGCGAGCAATATCTTTCGATGAAGCCTCGTCCGCTTTTCTGCAATGCCTTGCGGGCAGCGATGATGCACAGGCATTGGTCATTCATTTCGTTCAGTTCGAAAAGCGTTTTCTCGAGCAGTCATTTCCGACGGCGTTCCCAGGTTGGCGTCTTTATTGCACGCATCAGATTGCTGCTCGTTTGTTTCCTAATTTGCCGTCAAGAGGTATTCGCGGACTGGCCGGATACTTTGGATTGTGCATGGAAGAATGCAAGCGCGCCGAAACACACGTTCTTGCTACGTTTTTGATTTGGCGCAATCTGTGTTCCAAGTTGGCGGCAATTGGCGTTCATACGCTCGATGATCTGGACAAATGGTTAAGCGACACCCGCCCTGGCAAGCGAACCAAGTACGAGTATCCGCTGGACAAAACGATTCGTCTGAGCATGCCTGAAACCCCCGGCGTGTATCGAATGCTCTCATGCACGGGTGACGTTCTCTATGTGGGCAAGGCGACTTCGCTGCGCAGCCGCGTGAACAGCTATTTCAGAGGACAGAAGCATCGTGACTCGCGGAAGTTGGAGATGCTCACTCAAACCTGGAATATTCGTCACACCATATGTGATACCGTGGTCGAAGCATGCCTGCTCGAGATCGAGGAAATCAAACGGCTGGCGCCACCTTACAATATTTCGATGAAAGTCGACGATCGCCCACTGCTCTTTTATGACGCCGATTTCTCCTCGGGCGCGTGCCAACAGAGCGACGAGCATCCGATCGGTCCATTTCGATCGGAGTTGATTATGGATTCGTTCATCCGTCTTTGGCAATCGCTGCAGTCAGGCGAGTTTGATCCGCTGATGTTTTTCGACGAGCTGCCTCAAGAACTTTTGAGAGATGGCTTCGATATGCTGTTGCAGCGGCACGGACTTTCGGCGGAAGTGTTTTCCACTCCGCGATCACTGCTGGCACTCGGGCTGCATTTTCGCCGGCTCTATGCTGCGCTCGACGAGGAGGAATCGCCGCAGTGCGAATCGCCGCAGTCCGAACCGCCGATGACAGAAAGCACGGAGACTACCGAAACGACACAGACAACACAAGCGCAACCGACACCGCAGGAAGAATTGACTCCCGACGATGTCGCCGACAAATACGAGCGTCTGCTCATGCGTGCGGCGTCGTCGTATCGTTTGGCGAAGAAACTTACGCATCTGCTCGATGCAATAGTCGAATTTGAAGAGTCGGGCAAAATGCATATGCTCACTGTCGCAAATGGACAGCTTCAGTGGTGCAGAACGGATGAGTCGGGAGTGACGTTCTTGCCCAGCGACGTCTCCTGCGCCATCCGGGCGCCACTGACGTGCCGCACGCTGCCCTGGGACGGACTGACGCTCGACACTTTCGACCGCCTGCGCGTGCTCCATACGGAGTTGTCACGCATAATCGCGGGCGGCGGCTGCGTCCGAATTTCGCGACTGACACCAACAGTCGTGAGTCCGCACAAACGGAAACGCCCCAGAGCAAAGCTCGAGGGCGCCTCCGCATTTTCTTGAGTAATTTTATTTTGCCCACACCTGGGACACCTGTGCTGTTTCTGTAACGGATAATTGCTGATAATCCCGTGCTGCAGGCGATTTCCGACGTCGCGCTCAACATTTAACCGACTGAACTGGGAGCATTCGGCAAGGCATAACGTCCGAACATCAGCGGGCGTCAGGGAGCCGAAACCCATGAATCAACCAGATCAGACTAACGTGCAGCAGGACACAATTACGACTTCGCTTCCCGATAAGAAATTGGAAGCGACTGTCGATCATCAGAAAAATAAGCATCGTGAATGGTTTCCGGAAGACGACGATGAGTGGTACGAGCCGGATTATTCACGAGCAGAACGCAGAAGCTGACCATCCCTGACGTTCAAGTAAATATCACCACCCCGTGCTGTACACTGTTGCACGGGGTGGTCGCATGAACGCGGGCAATCAGATAGTTACCACACATCGATGTGTACAATGGCTGTTTCTCAGAGCGCTGGGGCTGGTCTACTTCATCGCGTTCGTTTCCATCGGTTTGCAAATCAATGGACTGATCGGCAGCAATGGTATATTGCCCGCTCAAGATTATCTTCGCGTTCTGGCGAATTATTTGCCGCCCGATACACGAATCTTCGCTGTCCCGACGCTTGCCTGGTACAACAGCAGTGACGGCTTCTTACAGTTTTTGTGTTGGGGCGGCGCTCTCGCCGGACTTGGCGTATTTCTTTCCATAGCAGTGGTGCCACTGCTTATAGTGGCGTGGATATTCTATCTCTCACTGACGAACATCGGACAAGATTTCCTATCGTTTCAATGGGATATCCTCCTGCTGGAGGCGGGGTTCCTCGCCATGTTCTGGAGTCCGTGGGAATTGCTCTCTGCGCCGTGGCGCAAAAAATTGCAGCTAACGCCCGAGCCGAAAACGTTCATCATCCTTTTATGGCTTTATCGGTGGTTATTGTTTCGGCTGATGTTTCTCTCGGGATCCGTAAAGCTGCTCAGCGGCGATCCGACTTGGCGCCACTTAACTGCGCTGAAATATCACTATTTCACCCAGCCGCTGCCGACTCCGCTAGCTTGGCTCATGAATCAGATGCCGTCTTGGTATCAATCAGTATCTGTGGGGGCGGTGTTCTTAATCGAGATGGCGGTGCCATTTTTGTTCTTTTTTCCTCGGCCGTTTCGGGTTGTCGCCGCTGCCTTGACGGTGATGTTGCAATTGGCAATTTTGCTAACCGGCAATTATACGTTCTTCAATTTGCTCACAATAGCATTGTGCATTCCTTTGCTTGATGATGCGTTGGTGAAGAAGGTGGTGCCTGAGCGACTGTGGGCCCGGTCGGTTGACGATGAAGCGGGCTCTCGCCCGCCGCTACCAACGAAAGGTACCGCGAAGATTCGTCGCGCTGCAACTGCGATCGCTGCGGCACTGGTTGTTGTATCGACGAGCCA
>DATNQY010000340.1:0-16970 GCA_036703785.1 Candidatus Obscuribacterales bacterium | reverse complement strand
TCGGTTGTCCTGAATGATGCAGGAAATGGCGATGTAACCACAGCCACGAACGCACTAATAGCCAGCCCTTCTATCTCTGTGACGGCTGGTGGCAACATCGGAAGCAGTGCATCCACGCCTCTGTCTGTGACCAGCGGTCTGCCGAGTGGTGGCACGCTCGTTCTGTCAACACTAGCCAACGGATTCGTCTTTGTTTCTGATCACACAAATGACTTGTTGAATTACAGCGGTCGCGCTCTGCAGACCATTGACGTAACTGCCAATGCTTCGGTTAGCCTCGGTAACGTATCGGCGACGGGTTTATCGATCACTGCTGGTTCAGGAGGTATCGCTTCTCTAACTGTGACGCCCGGTTCAGCTTTGATTGCATCCAGTGGTTCCATCCTTCTTCATAATGCGTCGACATTGGGCACTATTTCGGTCGGCGCTAATACCGAGATGTTTGCCTCCAATGCCGGAGTTTCGGGAACTTCCGTTCAACTGATTGTTGGAAGCATGGGTTTGCCGGCAAATACTGCCGTTCCGAAAAATGTAATCGCAACGAAGGCCGCGGGCGGCGCCGTATTCTTTGGACCAAATAGCATTACGGCGAGCGGTCCTGTCAATCATGTGTACTCGAAAGGATTCGATTCAGACGTCGTATTCAGTACGGGGTCCGCGCCCAAGACGGCCATCACTCTGGGCGGTGGAGTTCAAATTGGCGCCAGCATCACAGCTCAATTGACCAGTTTGGATCTGACTGATCCAGCGACGCTGGCAAGTATTAAGAGCGAGCAAGCGTCGCATATGCTGGGCGGCAAACTGATATTCTCGGGTGGTGTTCTAACTGGTGGCACCTTGGTGCTGACGCCGCTCGATCTCAGCACTCTAACTGCATTGAACATTCCCGCACATGTCTCTGTCACGTTCCAAAACTTCAACGCGTCACATCCCATTGAGGTCGCAATTGCGCCATCGAGCACATCGCTTTCGGCCGTAGTTGACGGAGTCTGTAAGTTTACCGCCAATACCGTCATCAGCATCACCGATCCACTATCAGCTCCGTCGCTGAATGTAGGACCGAAAGGTTACATAGCCGCAGCCTCGAACTTAACTATTGATGGCTCCGGGTCTGTAGTCATTGATGGACGCGTCCAATCGAGCGGTGCCTCGTTCGAACTTACTGCTGCGGCAATCACACTTGATGGACTGGTTAAGGACGTGAGGGGCAGCGTAATCTTGGATTCGAACGATGTCTCGGCTTCTATAGTTATTGGAGGCAGTACAGGTGCATTCAATATTTCCAACAGCGATTTGGCGGCAATTAAAGCCAAGACGCTACAAATAGGTTCGGCTGATGATGTTGCTGGAATTTCGGTAGCGAGTCCGATCAACGCGTCCGGTGTGGGGACCGGAAGAGTAGGCCCCTATAACTTGCTGCTAATCAATGGAGCATCGGTGTCAGACGGTGGCAACGCGATTAACCTCGGCACGCGACAGCTAACTATTTCCGCTGGGACTGGAATTGCTCTTACTGGCGCTATTAGCTCAAATTCGTTGAATTTGAGCACGGACACCGGCAATGTTCAGGTAACAAATGCCAATGCGGCAAGCATTGTAGTCAGTGCTGGTGGCAGTGTTACCGTGGAAGATTCGAAGGCTGTCCGGCTCGGCGCATCATCGGCGGGATCTAATTTCTCCTTCGTTGATTTAGGACGAAGTGTGACTCTATCTGGGCCGCTTGAAGCTCCAGTCGTCAACATTGCCGCCGGCCAATCGCAACTCTCTGGTTCTATCAATCTGGCTGCGAACATAACGGCATCTGTATCAGTTTCACTTACCGCGAATGGGTCGGGCAGCATTCTACAGAAAAACGCCAGTGCAACAGCGCTGTCCAGTCCCTCAATCGCGCTCCAAACCAGCGGTGGTTCGATTGGCACTTCATCAACTCGACCCTTGCAAATCGGCAATGCGCCCGGTAATCTCGCAGCCGTTTCACTGACCGCGAATGCTACAGGTAACGGCGCTGGTCACATCTTCATCAATTCCGACGCCGCGTTGACACTAGGCGCGTCGAGCAGCAACCGAAACTTCTATATCAAGGCAAGCGGCGACATGACCGTGGTTGGTCCGGTCAGTTCGAATTCCGGTTCCATCAGCTTGATCGAAGCCGGACTTGGGAAGTCTTTGGAAGTTTATTCCAACGTGACCGCCCCTGCGGGCAGTATCACCATTCAAAATACTGACGGAGTAAATGGCGCTATCGACTTGGGAGACGGAACTCATTCGGTACAAATCACGACCGGGGACCCATTGAGTGGTTCGATAGGCGGAACTGTGTCAATCTTCACAGGACGATCAGCCCCGGTAGAAAATTCCACATCGACGATTGCCGGGCTGACTGTGAGCACGGTCGGTTCAGGGAAGGTTTTTCTCGGGGCAAATCCCACAGCAGTTTCCATTAACGGAACGAACTTCGCAAATGCCGTCAATCGTAATGTGGTATTAAGCGTCGCTAGCCTGAGTTCCAAAATCAACATCGAAGGCAACGTAACGTTGACCGCTGACCCACCTATATCAATGCGCCCGATTAGCGACTCAACGCCCGAAGACTTCGAGGTAGTGGTCGATACGACCGAAGATGAATTCGGCGGATTCGTGGTTGAGAGCGCTAAAATAGACATTTTCAATATCGGTGCCCGCGTCAACCGTATCCCGGGAGGTATTAGATGAAAACGTTGTCTCCTGCTCAACAAGAAGCTTACGACATCCTTGTGAAGGCACTACCCAAGGGAAATATTTTCGTGGTCTGGTCTAGCGAAGGTAGAGGGCGAACAACTATCCTGAAGGAATTTCACAAGAAGAACGGTGGTCACTGGTTGCCGATGAAACATTACATCGACGAACTGCGTAGCAAGCATCCGTTGCAGATCGAAGAAGTGTTCGAGGGCATGCTCGCCAGCGCTTTCAAAACGCACGACATCGTAATCCTCGACGATCTGGACTTGATTTATGACGTCGTCTGCGGCTGCGGTTTTCAAAATGCATATCCGCGCGCAAAGTTCATAGAGGCAGTTCTCACCAGCCTCGTGAGTAACATGCCGGCTAAGAAGAAGCTTGTCGTGGGCAATAACGGCAAATTGTCGGCTGCACTGAAAAGCCGCTGCTACTATGCCGGGTTTCAAAAATTCACGGCGGCTGATTATGAATATCTATGCAACATCTTCCTCGGGAAGAAAGCGAAGAATCTTGATTTCGCGCACATCTATCGTTTTGCGCCGAAGCTGACCGCTCACCAACTGAAGAGCGCGTGCACTTGGCTGAAGGACGAGGAGGTTGACTCCCATCGGTTCATCGAGTACTTACGGAGCCAACGAATGGCGAGCAACGTTGATCTCGAAGAGGTCGAGGCTGTCGACCTGCATTCTTTGCGCGGGTTTGACGATGTAATCGAAGCCCTGGAAGCGAATATTATCGTTCCACTTGAGCAGGACTCGCTTGCCACCGAATTTGGTATTAAGCCGAAGCGTGGCGTTCTTCTTGCGGGACCACCGGGCACCGGAAAAACAACCATTGGGCGCGCACTCGCTCATAGGTTGCGCAGCAAGTTTTTCCTCATTGATGGCACGTATATCTCTGGTAGCCGACAATTCTACGATCAGATCCAACAGGTGTTCGAAGCTGCGAAGAACAATGCGCCATCGATTATCTTCATCGACGACAGCGACGTCATCTTCGAGAACAAGGACGACTTCGGATTCTATCGCTATCTGTTGACGATGCTTGATGGACTCGAAAGTGAAAGTAGCAAACGCATTTGCGTGATGATGACTACGATGGATGTAGGCAGCGTCCCGCCGGCATTGGTGCGCTCTGGACGTATAGAACTGTGGCTCGAAACGCGCCTCCCGGATCGAGATGCGCGTTTGGCGATATTGCAGGATAACGCCCGGAGCTTACCGTCGGAATTGCAATCAATAGATTTGCCGGAGTTGGCGGACCACACGGAAAATCTCACCGGTGCAGATCTTCGCAGGTTGATTGAGGACGGCAAGATTCTCTATGCATTCGACAAAGCACGCGGTCTTACGCCCAAACATGTGAACGCATATTTCCTGCGGGCGATCGAAGTCATCCGTCAGAACAAGGAAAAGTATGCTCAAGCCGAGCAGCAATCGCGTGCCCGGGCCGCTGGAGGCGGCGGTCGTAATCCTTTTAGTTACAGCTACTTCGACCGTGCTGGCAATGATGAAGATGATGATTAAGTGAAGTCCGAGAACCGCCCAGCTCGTCATGTGACGAGTGATTCCTCAAAGCTGCAGAAAGACATATTTATTGATCGACGATGTCTATTATAGTAGACGAGCTTTGGCTGTCGTGAGATTCCCTAAACTGCGTGCCGGTTGGACTTTCTGGCTTCGGGGATGTCGATGTGTCGAAAAAAGCGTTTTTTTTCGACACATCCGATCGATATGTCGATCCGGTCGACATGATTAGAGATAGATCGATTTTTGGGCAAATTATCGACAGATGTGTGTTATAATGCCAAAATATGGCTTTTGATCGACGCAAACCATTTAACGCCTTACCTGACTTGCCACCTAAGGCAGAGCTTGAAAGCAAGAACGTCCTTAAGAAGTGCATTGGTGCACGAGCTGCGGTTGCAGAGCTCAACGGGATAGGAGGCGTCATACCCAGCCAGGCACTCTTGATACGTTCCCTTGGACTGCAAGAAGCAAGGCTTTCATCTGAAATCGAAAATATCGTCACCACTACAGACGACGTTTATCAGGCACTTGCAGACTCAATTGATAAGGCAGATCCCGCGACGAAGGAAGTGTTGCGGTACCAGGAGGCTCTTGCCCTGGGCGTTAAATCGATCACTGCAAAATCGCTGCTCACAACAAATTTGTTTTGTGAGATAGCATCGGCGATCAAACAGCACGATATGCGGGTCCGAAGCGTGCCGGGAACGCGCATCGTAGATGGTGGCACTAATGAAATTATATACACTCCTCCAGAGGGGGCTGACGTTATTCTCTCTAAGCTGCGAAACCTTGAGAAGTTCATTCACGAGGATGAGTCCTTGGATCCGCTTGTTCGTTTAGCGGTAATGCATTATCAATTCGAAGCCATACACCCGTTCACGGACGGTAATGGCAGAACCGGCAGGATAATCAATATCTTGTACCTCGTGCAGCAGAAGCTGCTACGCGTTCCTGTGTTGTATCTTTCGCGCTATTTGATCGAACACAAGAGTCAGTATTACGCTAGACTACGCGCCGTTACGGAAAAATCCGACTGGCAAGGTTGGATTGAGTTTCTTCTCACTGGCATTGAAGAGACGGCGCGCTCTACAAGAGAAAAAATCTTTGAAATAAAAGCAGCGATGGATGAAACTCAGGATTTGATAAAACAGTCTCTGCCGAAAATATACTCCAAAGATCTCGTCGAAACGTTGTTCTACCATCCTTACTGCAAAATCCGCTTTTTGGAAGAGCGCGAAATCGCCCGCCGACAAACCGCCGCGAATTACCTTCATTCACTCGAAGAGATTGGCATTTTGCAGAGTGTGCGCTCCGGGCGCGAGACGTATTTCATTAATCGACGACTGCTAGCGATATTGCGCAGTTAGGAAGCCTGGACGAGGGAGTTGTTTAGCCGTAGTCATCTTCCTCACCTTCTTCGAAGTTGAGGTTTTGAGGTTTCTTACCATCCGTGGAGTTGCGGCTGCACGGACAATCGGTAACAGGAACATTTTTTCCTACGGCATCGAATGACACATCATCGAACCAAACGTCTCCCTTGCCTCCCAGCATGATGCCGAACGCAATGTTAGTGCTCTCTTCCGGAACGTCGAGCACAATATTATGTTCAGTCCAATCTGCGGCTTCCTTAATGCGTCGCCCGCACATATTGTCGAACGAGAGCGACTTGCCTTGCTCAGGCCCATCAATGCGCATCCAGGGTTGAACCCAGCTTTCAACATCTTTTGTTCTCACCCAGAACGACATCCGAACTCGCTTGTTACGATAGCTGAGCGGGCCGATTTGTTGCATTAGCGTTGCCCATTGGCGTGCGTTTTTGACGTTGGGGCCGCTCCGGATGTGTGCACATTTGGTGCCACTATGCGGATGGGAGCTATCAACTGATGCCTCGTACAATTCTGGATTTAGCCCCGCCATGAACCATCCTTTTGGCGGTTTTTTGGTTGCCGATGTTTTTGCTGATTTCGCCATACTCTTTCCAATCGTCATGCTCGATTTGTTTCTAATGCCCGTTCAAGTAAGTCTGAAACCTTCAGTTCAATAGCTAATTTTCGTAAGTATTCCAGATCTAAGTTTTTCCCTTGAATCTTGATGATCTCGGATATGTCGGACCATTGGCGATCCGAAACTTCATTTCCGAGGCGATACCATTCCAGTTTCGCGAGAACAATGTCTTCCGCGCTGGCGAAGTACGCCTTTTGTTCGGTATTGGATGTGGGTTGTCTTAAAATGCGGTTCTCAAACTCACAAATTTCGAAGGCTCGATTTTTGGGCAGAAATATGTCGACTTTGAACGCCGTTTTGTAATGGATTAGATTGAAGCTGCTACGATTTCTGATGGCAGCATTGATAGCGTCCTCATCGACATAGAAGTCCGTTTGTACCGCAGAGACAAACGGCGAGACATGCGTTATATCGAGTTCTGCCACAACATCTGAATCTAGTGTTGATCGAGCATTTCCGTACAACGAACTCGCGATCGAACCGCCGATGAAGTACCGAACGCCCAGCGAGTCTAAGATCGAGATGACCTTGAGTGTTATCTCGATCGGTGTTTCATCCATGTTCGCTCAGTCCGTATTTAGACAGAGGGCCGTAGACGGTAAGAGCAAGATCCTGACCGAGCAAAACATCGGACAGAAGTCTCCGCACCTGCGAATCACTAATGTCGCCGTGGCGCTCACGTATCCCCTGGATCGCCAGCTCGCGTACGGTGGCATTTAGCTTGCAAACCATATCCAGCTTTTCTGCCGGAGTTTTGTTGCGCAGCAGATTAATCAGCACCTCTTCCGCTTCTGGGCTTGTATCGGAGAGGTGCGACATGGCAATCCTGACGCGCAGGTGTTGTTGTTATTAATAGATTGCCGAAGGTCGGAGTCGAACCGACACGGGTGTTGAGCCCGGTTGATTTTGAGTCAACTGCGTCTGCCATTTCGCCACTTCGGCGCAGCGGAATATCCATTCTACAACAACCGGCTATAACATCGGGAGGCTGCCGCGGGAAACTGTTAAGATCAGGGCAGGAGCTGCTAGAAACATGCATTGCCTCTTTACTGGCTTCGATCCGTTCGATAACGCCAAGACCAACCCGAGCCAGCAGGCGGTGGAGCGGCTTGGCGACAAGTTGGCGTTGGTGGACGGGACGGAGGCGCGGGTGCTGACGGCTGTGCCGCCGACAGCCGGCAATGCCGCCTGGGATGTGCTGCAGAAAGCAGTCGCTGGCGTTCCCGCGGATGAGCCGTTTGCGCTTGTCATGTGCGGGCTTGCTGGGGACCGCGAGCGGATTTCGTTGGAGCGGTTCGCGTTAAATGTGCGCGACTACCCGATTGCTGACAACCGCGGCGACCAGTGGAGAGACGAGACGATTGTGCCCGGTGCGGCGGATGCGTTTCAGGCAAAGGCTGAGCTGCCGGCGATGCTCGCGAAATTGGAAGAGAAGGGCGTGCAGGCGTGCATCTCGTATCATGCGGGGACGTTCATTTGCAACGAGACGTACTTTCGCGCGCTGGAGAAATGGGGCGCGGATGAGCGGTGCGTCGGGATTGTGTTTGTTCATGTGCCGTCTCTTGAGAATTATGCGAAGTGGTTGGGCGTTACGGATAACGTGATCGCGATGGCGGGCGCGGGAGAGAATTGGGAAAAGACGCGGGAACAGGTGTTGGACCATTACGCAATGGTGCTTGAGGAAGCGGCGAAGTTTATGTGTACGAAAAAGTCGGCGGCGAAGGTGTAGGCGCCGGACAACCGGGCTAAAGCCGCCGGTACCATGCGCGAAAAAGCGGGCTTACGCCCGCCGGTACATGATCGTTGCCGAGATAAGCGGGCCGCCGCCCGCCGCTACATCAGCTGCGGAACACAAGAACTTCGGCAACCTGATACGATCAGCGTTTGTCCGGTTTGCAAGCTCACGGAGAAGCGATGACACGTTATATCCTCAGCATTGATTCAGGCACCACAAGTTGCCGCGCGATTTTGTTTGATACCAAAGGCGGTACCATGGCCGTCGGGCAGCGCGAGTTCAAGCAACACTTCCCTAAGGCGGGTTGGGTTGAGCATGATGCGATGGAAATTTTGGAAACGCAAATCGGCTGCATCGAGGATTGCATTACAAAAGCAGCGATCAATCCGCTCGAAATTGCATGCATTGGTGTCACTAACCAGCGTGAAACGACTGTCGTCTGGGACAAGAAAACAGGCAAGCCGATTCACAATGCGATTGTCTGGCAGTGCCGCAGAACGCAGGACGTCGCACTGGCCTTGCGCAAGAAGAACATCTTCAGAGATCGCACCGGCTTGCTTCCCGATGCATATTTTTCCGGACCGAAGATTCAATGGTTGCTGGACAATGTTGCTGGTGCGCGGGCTCGCGCTGAGAATGGCGAGCTGCTGTTTGGAACGATAGATACATGGTTGATTTGGAATTTGACTGGTCGCAAGGTGCATGCCACCGAGCCGAGTAATGCCTCGCGCACGATGGCGTTCAACCTTAAGACTCTCGATTGGGACCCCGAGTTGCTTCAGCTTTTGAATGTTCCTCGGTCAATGTTTCCACAGGTGCTGCCGTCAAATGGTAATTTCGGCAAGACCGACAAGGACGTGCTCGGATTCGAAGCGCCGATTACCGCCGTGTTGGGCGACCAACAAGCAGCATTGTTCGGGCAGGCATGCTTCCAGGACGGCATGGGCAAAACCACTTATGGAACCGGCGCTTTCTTGCTGGTAAACATTGGCAGAACACCGGCCATGGTGCCTGGTTTGCTCACGACCGTCGCCTGGCAGCTCGAAGGACATCCTGCGACATACGGACTCGAGGGCGCCATCTTCATTGCAGGCGCGGCGGTGCAGTGGCTGCGCGATGGACTGGGAATTATCGAGAGCAGCGACGAAACGGAATCATGGGCGACGTCTATTGAGTCAAATGATGGGGTGTACTTCGTGCCGGCGTTGGTCGGACTTGGTTCCCCCTGGTGGGACTCCGATGTTCGCGGCGCGATTGTCGGCATCACGCGCGGCACCACTCGCGCACATTTCGCTCGCGCCGCTCTGGAATCGATGGCATATCAGGTCGCCGATGTCGCCGACGCCATGCGTCGCCACAACATCAGCATGGTAGAACAACGTGTTGATGGTGGTGCCACCAAAAACAATTTCTTGATGCAGTTTCAGGCGGACGTGCTTGGCGTGCCGGTGGTGCGTTCGGCGCAAGCCGAATCAACCGCGTGGGGCGTTGCTGCCTTGGCGGGGATGAAGGCTGGCATCATCAAAGGACTCGACGAAGTTACTAAGAACTGGAAGCACGGCGACACGTTCACGCCCAAGACAAATCGCGCGCACGAACACAATGGGTGGAAGGCGGCCTTGCGCGGAGCGTTCGCCGCGTCCAAGCCGGAAGACGCCCGCATTACGGCGAGTGTTCACTAATAGAGGAGCGCAGGCTACCAGCCTGCGTTCAAAAGCGGGCTTTCGCCAGCCGCTACCAGGCAAGAAACTACGACGCAACAAAGCATGCCGACAAAACAGAACCCCAGCCAATTGAAGCGACGCGCGAAGCGCCTGCTTCGTCTTGGTGAGGTGCTGGTAAAGCAGTTTCGCGTGTTTATCATTTCGAGCACCGGTGCGTTCTTGCTCTCGGCCATGTTGTTGTATTACCTCTATCCGCTGAAGGAACTGCCGGCGCACCACCATTCCTTCCTCGGAATTGCGTATGACACCCTGCAGATGACATTCTTTCAGTCGCCGATTCCTTTCGTCGACGACTGGCGTCTTGTGCCTATATTCTTCGGGTTGCCGATTCTTGGACTAGTGGTGATCGCTGAGGGCGTCGTTCAACTCGGGCATCTGTTATTTCAACGCCGTACTTATTCAAAGGAGTGGCAGGAAATGTTGGCCGCAACATATGAGAATCACATTGTGGTCGCCGGACTCGGCAACGTCGGCTATCGCGTCGTCCAGCAGCTTCGCAAATTTGGTGAAGAGGTTGTTTGCATCGAGCGCAATGGTGAGTCGTCGTTTATTCCCGATCTTGAGAAGCTTGACGTCCCCGCTCTGGTTGGTGATGTCCGGGTCGCACAAACTCTGGAGAACGCCGGCATAAAGAAGGCAAAGGCTTTCCTCGCTGTCACTGATGATGACCTTGCAAACCTTGAGTCCGCGCTTACAGCCCGCGAAGCGAATCCCGGCATAAGAATAGTCCTGCGCATATTCGATCAGCGCCTCGCTCAGAAAGTCGAGAAGTCGCTCGGAGTCAACTGTGCATTTAGCGCGTCGGCTCTCGCCGCGCCCGTCTTCGCCCAGGCGGCGCTGAGCTCGAACATATTGGCATCATTCGAATTCGGCGGAACAGTTGTGAACGCATTTCAACTAACGGTGGACAAGACAGCGTCGCTCGAGGGGCTGGAAATCGACCAGGTTCGTCAGCAGTTCGAAGTGACGGTGCTGATGCATCAACGCAACGGTAGCGTCGATTGGAACCCGCCACCTTCAACGGTGCTTGCCAGCGGCGACAAGGTGTTGATCATCGCAGACAACAAGAATATCCAGACGTTCCTCTCGTGTGAGCAGGGCGCTGCTTGCCTAAACGTTTAAGCGGACATTCGGATTTTTCCTACACTTCTAAAACGTTGAAGTGCCCGAACTCCTCATGCGGCACTAGAAAAAATTGCGTCGAATGCAAATTTTCGCTTAGCAACCGCCAAAATTCGTGAAAATATCATTCCCCGCCAGGATGTCACTGGATAATTTGCATTTGGTGCAAGTTTTTATAGTGCGCGCACTAGCCTTCCCGACGTTCCGGATTTAATAACTCCAGGAGCAAGGCTGAAATTCTTAGTGAAGCTGGAGCTGTTGCTCATCGCGTAGACGATGTGGTGTCACTGGATATACTGAACACGTGTGTACATAGTGGTGCGCTGTGCCATCAGTGAAAGCGGGCTTCCGCCCGCCACTACCAGCGATACTGCTTTATGGTAGCGGCGGGCGGAAGCCCGCTATAAAGGAAACGCCCCGCGTGGTGCAGGGCGTTTCCCAGGAGGAGAACATGACGGTCCGAAAGAGGTCTGGTTAGTCCCAGCTCAACGCTCCGCCTGTTTGATAATCGATAACGCGCGTCTCGAAGAAGTTCTTTTCCTTCTTGAGGTCGAGCATTTCGCTCATCCAGGGGAACGGATTCTTGACGCCCGGATATTGCTCCGGAAGTCCAATCTGCTTGCAGCGCCGGTTGGCAATGTATTGCAGATATTCAGTAAACATATTTACGTTCAGTCCGAGAACTCCGCGCGGCATCGTATCAACCGCGTATTGATTCTCCAGATCGACACCACGGCGAATCAACGCAATGATCTCTTGCTGGAATTCCGGTGTCCACAGTTGCGGGTTCTCCACTTTGATCTGGTTGATGAGGTCGATACCGTAGTTGAGGTGCATAGACTCGTCGCGCAGTATGTATTGGAATTCTTCGGAGGCGCCGGTCATCTTGTTCTGGCGGCCGAAGCTGAGCATTTGAACAAATCCGACATAGAAGAAGATCCCTTCCATGATCACGTAGTAGCCGATCAAATTGCGCAGCAAACGCTGATCGGTTTCGAACGTTCCAGTGTGGAAGTTAGGATCGCTGAGTTCTTGAGTGAACTGCAGTTGGAAGACGTCCTTCTCATGTATCGACGGAATCTCGCGATACATGTTGAATATTTCGCCTTCGTCCAGCCCAAGACTTTCCACGACGTACTGGTAGGCGTGCGTGTGGAGAGCCTCTTCGAATGACTGCCTCAGCAGATACTGACGGCACTCAGGATTGGTGATGTGTCGATAGATGGCCAGCACCAGGTTGTTTGCCACCAGTGAATCAGCAGTCGAGAAAAAACCAAGGTTGCGCTTGATGATCGTGCGCTCGTCCGGAGTCAATCCATTGGGATCTTTCCACAGTGCGATATCACGGCTCATGCTGATTTCTTGCGGCATCCAGTGATTGGCGCAAGCATCCAAATACTTCTGCCAGGCCCATTCGTATTTGAACGGAACCAGTTGGTTGAGATCAGCGTGGCAGTTGATTACTTTCTTCTCGTCCACACGGATGCGGCGCGCGTTGAACTTAATCTCTTCCAGTCCAGTGTTAACAGGGACTAGTTCTTCCGAGGGGGCAAAGTTCATGACGGTGTTAACGACTGGGGTTGTGTTCGCGACTGGTGCTGTCGCCACTGTACCGGCGGGCGGAAGCCCGCCGGGTTGCTGCACAAGCGGGCTTCCGCCCGCCGGTACATGTGCGTTGACCGGCCCCGCCGCTACCAGAGGTTGTGACCCTCCCGCAGGCTTCGGCGTCGCCCACGGGCGCGCAATTCCCCCGCTATTCTTCGGTTCGTCAAAATTGAGCATTGTTTCCCCTCGTCTTTCTATTGTTTGAACCGGATTATTGGCATGCTTCGCAGTCAGGATCTGTTATCGAGCATACTTTCGGCATTGCTGCCGGTTGGGCTGAAGTCATCGGATCTGCCGCGAGCACTTGCACCGCGTTGAGGGTGGCGGTTTGCACCGTCGACTTCTCGGCGTAGGTGGCGCCCATGGTGCGCAGGTAATACGTGGTCTTCAACCCGCGAAGCCATGCCAGCTTGTATGTTTCATCCAACCTTTTGCCATTCGGTTGGGCGAGATACAAGTTGAGACTTTGGGCCTGGTCGATCCACTTCTGCCGGCGCGCACCAGCTTCAATGAGCCACTTCGGTTCAAACTCGAAAGCGGTGGCATAGAGCTCTTTGATATCGTTCGGAATGCGCGTAATCGGCATCACGGATCCATCAAAGTACTTGAGGTCATGAACCATAACTTCATCCCACAATCCCCGCGCCTTCAGGTCCTCAACGAGGTACGTGTTGAGAACCGTGAAGTCGCCGGAGAGGTTGGATTTGACGTACAGGTTCTGGAAAGTCGGTTCGATGGACGGGCTAACACCGATGATATTGGAAATCGTGGCAGTGGGGGCAATAGCCAGACAGTTGCTATTGCGCATCCCCCACTGCCTGATGTGCTCGCGCACCGGCGTCCAATCGAGACGCGAGCTGAAATCCGCTTCGAGATACTCGCCTCTTTCGGCGGCGAGCAGCTTGAGACTGTCGATAGGCAGAATGCCTTTATCCCACAGCGAGCCTTTAAAAGTAGAGTATGTCCCGCGCTCTTTGGCCAGCTCACTGCTGGCTAGGATCGCGTAATAGCTGATCGCTTCCATCGTGTAGTCGGCGAAATCAGTCGCCTCTTCGGAAGCGTACGGAATCCGCAGTTTATGAAGAGCATCCTGGAAGCCCATGAAACCAAGTCCGACCGGACGGTGCTTCAAGTTGGCGTTGCGAGCTTTGCCGACGCTGTAATAGTTGATATCGATTACGTTGTCGAGCATGCGCATCGCGGTGCGGCAGGTGCGCTGTAGTCTTTCCAGGTCGAGTCCGTTGTCCGTAACGTGGTTGACCAGGTTGATCGATCCCAGGTTGCAAACAGCGGTTTCTTTGCTCGAGGTATTCAGCGTGATTTCGGTGCAAAGGTTAGAGCTGTGCACTACGCCGACGTGACCTTGCGGGCTGCGCATATTGCAAGGATCTTTGAAGGTGATCCATGGATGTCCGGTTTCAAACAACATCGAAAGCATCTTGCGCCACAGAGAAACGGCAGGTATGCGCTTGAAGAGTTTGATGCCGCCTTCATCCGCCAAACGCTCATAGTGCTCGTAGCGTTGTCTGAACGCGGCACCATAGAGATCATGCAGATCGGGAACTTCATCCGGGCTGAACAGAGTCCATTCTTCATTGCGCATGACGCGACGCAAGAACAGATCCGGCACCCAGTTGGCCGTATTCATGTCGTGCGTCCGACGACGATCGTCGCCAGTGTTCTTTCGCAACTCGAGGAACTCCTCGATGTCGATGTGCCAGGTCTCCAAATACGAGCAAACAGCACCTTTGCGTTTTCCGCCCTGGTTTACGGCCACGGCTGTATCGTTCACTACTTTGAGGAAGGG
Source organism: Candidatus Obscuribacterales bacterium (assembly GCA_036703785.1). Taxonomy (GTDB): domain Bacteria; phylum Cyanobacteriota; class Vampirovibrionia; order Obscuribacterales; family Obscuribacteraceae; genus JADYXS01. The sequence continues at coordinate 2,726 of DATNQY010000340.1, read as the reverse complement.
AACCACGCCCTGGCTCTTGCCATTGGTGCCTTTGATGTGAGCGCCGAGCGCGCGAATCGGAGTCCAGTCATTACCAAGTCCGCCGCTGAATTTCGAGAGCAAGGCGTTCTCTTTCATGGCGTCGTAAATGCTTTCGAGATCGTCTGACACTGTCGTCAGGAAGCAAGAAGACAATTGTGGGCGATGTGTGCCCGAGTTAAACAAAGTCGGAGTGGAGGAAGTGAAATCGAAGCTGGAAAGAAGTTCATAGAACTCGATTGCTCGCTGTTCTCTTTCGACTTCATTCATCGCCAAGCCCATGGCAATCCGCATCCAGAAAGCTTGAGGCAGTTCGAATCTGCGGCCGTCGCTATGCAGGAAATATCTATCGTATAGCGTTTGCAAGCCGAGGTATTGGAACTTCAAATCGCGGTCGGCTTTCAAGGCGCCCCCGAGTTGGTGCAGGTCATACATCTGCAGTCTGGGATCGATGAGCCCGGCGTCGACACCAGTGCGCACGTAATCTACAAAGTAGTCTTTGTAGCGTGCCGTCATCTGCGCGTGCGTCACCGGCTCGCCAATGACTTCCCGGCGAATGTGGTCGAGCAACAAGCGCGCGGTGGCAAAGGTGTATGCCGGGTCGCGTTCGATGAGAGTGCGTGCGCTGAAGATAGCTGATTTATATACATCAGACTCAGGCACGCCGTCGTACAGGTTGCCGACGGTTCCTTCATAGATAGACTGGACGGAGACCTGGTCGCCCAATCCGGCGCACGATTCTTCGATGACCGTGCGCACGCGGACATAGTCTATTGGTACAGAGCGACCATCCGACAATGACATGCGAAGCTCAGGAGTGACGTCGTCCGGCCCTGTATGACGAGCTCTTTCCAGCGCACGTGCTTCCCTATAAAGGATGTAGCGGCGAGCCACTTCGTGCTCGCCTGAGCGCATCAAGGACAGTTCGACTTGATCCTGTATATCTTCGATGTGCAACGTGCCGCCTTGCGGAGCACGACGTGCAAATGTCTCTGCCACCTGGGTGGTCAGCTTCTGTACCAAGTCCCGAGCGCGTGAGCTGCTTCCGCCAACTTCGCCCTCGGCTGCGATGAAAGCTTTCGCCAATGCCACTGAGATCTTATTGAGATCAAATGGCATCACCGTCCCATCGCGGCGTATCACTTTGATTTCCGCTTTGGTGGCGGTGCCGGGCAATGGTGCCTCGGCTAGAAAGGCGTTATTCACTGTCTGTTGACTCATTGCTATCTCCCGCGAGGGCTCCATACACAACGTCACGGGCAACGTACAACTCAGCCAAACGCAAGGTTTGGCCGACCATAGCAGCCTTTGACTTTTTCCGACGAGCAGTTTGCTCTATGACTTGCCCGCTTCAAGCGAGCGATTATGTTTCATACGTGCAAGCGACTTGAAAGACCAGCTTGATCAAGAGGGAGACCTCTATATCTACTTACGCTATCTGGTCAAATTGCCTGAACGCTTGGTTGTTCGGAATTATTGCACCAGCATTTCCCACGGACAATTACCGCATTCGCATATATAGGCGGCTCCAGCCGGGCGTGGTGGCGCTTGTAACGTCATATTAACTTTGTGCGGAGTTGAAAAGTGGATCGATAGCTTGCCACCATATATAGCGCCAATATCTGGTGCCACCACATTCGGCGGCATAGTCGAGATCCAGTCATCTGTCGTCTTCTTTCGGCATTTTGATGGCCGACCGATATATTGCAGATGTCTTGGGGATTGGCTTGTTATGCGCTTGCTTCAACCAAACTAATCAACGACGGCAAAATTTGGCCCGACTGACCGCGGAGGAAGACATCGGCCGTATTGGTAATGGCAGTGACATCGGGATTAACTTCAATTACAGTGCCACCATGACGTTTCACAACGAATGGCAATGATGCTGCCGGGTGCACCAGCCCGGAGGTGCCGACGACGATCATGGCATCGCATTCGGATGCGAGGTTAGAAGCTTTTTCGAGAGCGCCTGGTGGCAATGCCTCACCGAACCACACTACTGACGGCCGAATGGGGGATTGACACCGCGGGCACGTCGGTGGTGCCGGCAGACCAGATGGAACATCATCGATCGGGTGGTGGCGATCGAAGCACATGAATCGTGTGATGTTTCCGTGCAATTCGATGATGTCCTTTGAGCCTGCTTTCGCATGCAAGCCGTCGACGTTTTGCGTGATCAGGTCGACACGCCTTTTCTTGGCCAACTCCGCGAGTGCATAATGCCCGGCGTTGGGCTCGGCTTGTGCCACCATATTTCGTCGGAAGTCGTACCACTGCCATACCAGCGGCGGATCGTTGAGAAATCCCTCCGGCGTCGCCAACTTTTCGGGATCATAATTCGCCCACAAGCCCGTCATTGCATCGCGAAAAGTCGGAATGCCGCTTTCCTTCGACACGCCGGCGCCCGTCAGCACCGTGATGTGCTTCGCCTTATTCAGAACGTCCGCCGCTTGTTGTAAGCTTCCATCCATGCGCAGTATTGTAGATCGTAGATGCGCCGGCAGAGGAGCGCGGCTCTGCTCCCAATCAAGTTTCACGGCCTTTTCGCCCGCTGCTCCCACTCGCTTCTCAAAATCGCAAACAGCAAAGTATCCCGCCACTTGTCCTTGATCTTCTTGTCCTGTACGAAGTGCCCTTCCTGCCGCATGCCGCATTTGCGCAGCACGCCTGCAGAGCCGGCATTATTGGCGTCGCACGTTGCAAACATT
>DATNQY010000339.1:0-3149 GCA_036703785.1 Candidatus Obscuribacterales bacterium | reverse complement strand
TAGGGGCGATGCATGCATCGCCCCTACGTTGATCTTAGACTTTGACAGCCAATTTGCTGCACACAAGAGCGCACAGCTCGACCAGGCGATTGCTGTAGCCCCACTCGTTGTCGTACCAGGCGAGCACTTTCACCATCTTGCTCTCTACCGACATGGTCAATTCGGCATCGACGATGGATGAGAGTTTGTTGCCCTGGAAATCGACCGAGACGAGCTCTTCCTCGCTTACCGCCATAATGCCCTTCAGGGCGCCGCCGGCAGCCTTTTTGAGGGCAGCGTTGACTGCGTCCACCGAGCACTCTTTCTTAGTGGTCACGGTAAGGTCAACAACGCTGACGTTGGGGGTAGGCACGCGCATGGCAAAGCCGTTCAGACGACCCTTCAGTTGGGGCAGCACCAAGCCGATCGCTTTGGCGGCGCCGGTGCTGGAAGGAATCATGGAAAGCGCTGCGGCTCGGGCCCGGCGCATATCTTTGTGCGATGTGTCGAGCAAGCGCTGGTCGAGAGTATAGCTGTGAATCGTGGTCATCAAGCCCATTTCGATGCCGAATTCTTCATCGAGGACTTTGGCCACCGGCGCCAAACAGTTGGTGGTGCAGCTGGCATTGGAAATAATGTTGTGCTTGGCGGGGTCGTAGTTTTTGTCGTTGACGCCGAGGACGATGGTGATGTCTTCGCCTTTAGCTGGAGCACTGATGAGCACTTTCTTGGCGCCTGCCTTGATGTGTCCGCCGGCTTTTTCCGCTTCGGTGAAAACGCCTGAGCACTCGAGCACCACATCTACTTTCTGCTGAGTCCATGGGCAAGTAGAAGGGTCTTTTTCTTTCGAGAAATGATACTTTTTGCCGTCAACGATGAGCTCGTTTTCAGTGTGAGACACTTCGTAGGGCAGTTGTCCGAGCACGGAATCGTATTTGAGCAGATGCGCCGAGGTAGCCGTGTCCTGCAGTGGATCGTTGATAGCGACGATCTCGACTTCTTTCTGAGGATTTTGCAAATAGGCGCGAAATGCATTGCGTCCAATCCGCCCAAAACCGTTAATAGCTACTCTTGCCATATGGCCTCCCGTGCGCTGTTTTTGACCGTTTAGATGATTATGTCGCGCTCTGGGTCCGAATTCCCCAAGTTTAAACCGCTCTTAATCAGAGCTTCACAATAGGTAGGGGGCGGGTCGTAACGTTTATTCGTTTTCAAGCAGGGCGGCAAACTGGCTGTATAATATGGCGTATCTGGTCAAATAGGTTGATGAGAATGAGTATTCAGCAAGAGCAAGCCGGGTCCGACATGAAAGCGAAAGTCGAGGCAGTCCTCGACAAGCTGCGTCCGATGTTGATGGCCGACGGCGGCAACATCGAACTCATCGATGTCAAAGACGGCGAGGTCTTCGTTCACCTCGTCGGTGCCTGCGGCATGTGCCCCAGCTCTACAATGACATTGAAAATGGGCGTCGAACGCGCTTTGAAAGAAGCGATCCCGTCCGTTCAGCGCGTCATCCAAGTCTAATCTGCATTACATGGTAGCGGCGGGCGGGCCAGAGTCCGCGTCTCGTCGCCACATACGATGCTCCTGTGGAGTACTTACAGTGCGCGTCGGCGTTTAGCTTGAGGGCCGTCGCCGGCTTTCAGAGCAGCAGCGATGTTCGAAATGGTTTGCAGCGAAGCACAACTGTAGTCTTCCGATTCATATTTCTGGATCTGATTTTCGTGCATTCCTACTCGGTCAGCCAGCTCGCGTTGAGTCCAGTGCCGGGCGATCCTCCAACTTATCAGGAATCGAGGTATTTCGGAGATCAAAGTTGGATCTGGCAATTTCAATTTGCCGGACACGGTATCCTCGTATTCTTTGACCTCGGCAGACAATTGCTTGATTTGCTGGTCGATGCCAAATGCTTGTTCACCAACAAGCCAATCGGCCTGCCCGGCAAGCCCGTCTTTTCGCAATTGTTTTTTTGCTTTCCGCCATTTTTCCAACTTGGCTTTAGCGCTATTGTATTGTTTTTCATTCTTCAGCATTGTCGTCAGACCTCAGTCGTATGCGAATGATGCCTTTCCCAACGTCATCTTGCCTCGTGTCTGTTTGCCAGTCTGCAACGTGATCAATACAGAACGGCGGCTCAGGCATGCGCACAAAGATGTCTCCGAGATAACGCTCCTTTCGAGTTTCCTTATTTTCTAAAAAGCGGCGGAATTCCGCCGTCGCCTGAATACCTAATGGTTCGTAGCAGAGGTCATAGTCTCCGGGCATTTCCTTCTCGGTAATGAAACTACCATTCAGGTAAACCTCAAGGCAGTTGCAATCACGAAGAATCTCTAGTACTTCGACAAGACCACTGAACAGCCTATTTCTGTGAGCATTCCTAGCAAACCGTGCCTTGATCTGCTCGATGGTCGCATCGTGAATTCCCGGCGGCAGATTACCATTACTGTCGAAACCTGGTATCTTCCCAATGATATCGTTGGGTTCTCGTCGTGTCAAGTTTGCGCCCCCGCTGAGCTAAAATCGTGAGCGGTCAAGACATCCAGCGTGTGCAATCGAAGGACCTCGCGTGTCACGCCGGCGAAAGGCACTTCTTCCGTCACTGCGCACGCATCGCAATCATGCCTTTCCATTGAGCTAACTCCGAGTTGTGCGGGCAGCCTACTCGAAGTTTTTGGCAAGCGATTGGCAAAAACCGTATGGTTTCTACGAAGAAGCACGTGCCATTGACACCAGATCAATCAACGACTAGTTTGTCCGCGCGTCCGATCGTGCGCTGAGAGTAGTAATACGGTGACGCCAAGACGGGCGGATCAATTGAGTAAGTCCCTTTTTGCAAGGCAGAGAATTGGTAAACGAATGAATAACTGCCGGCGTCAAAATTGCTGCCGAAACCGCGCACGAAACAACCATCAACCGAGGTTTTCTGAGGCCAATCCGTTGAGTATTTTGCTCCGGACATTTCCTTGCCCGCCCTTGTAGCCCACAAATAAAAGCCCTTGGGCAGACCGTTTTCGCTGGTCGCAAGTCCTTCGGGTAATACATCAGTGAGCACGAGATTTCGCTGGTGCTCGCCAAGCTTGAACGTGATATGCGCTTCTACAATCGATCCCCGGTTCACATGCCAGGCACCGAATCGATCGCGCCACAGAGGCTTGCCACCATTAGGACCA
>DATNQY010000338.1:0-16604 GCA_036703785.1 Candidatus Obscuribacterales bacterium | reverse complement strand
TTGACGAATGTTTTATTGAAGAGCTGGTTTTCCAAAATCGAAACGCGCTGATTGAGCCCCATCGCCGGCGCCGGCGCAGAGCCTGGCTCGTGCACCACATCCGGTGCCATTGGCGGCATTCCGCCTAGAGGAGCCGTCCGCGGAGGCGAAGCGCTGGCAATCTTTCTGGGCGCCGGCGGATTGTACCCGTAGTTGCCGCCGCGGGTGTACCCGTCGCTGCTGGCAGAGCCACGTCCGCCATAACTGCCGGAGCTACCGCCGAGGTTGGTTGCCGGCGGCGTGCCTTGCCTGGTGAAAGGGGTGGTTTGCGCCGGATAATAGGTGATGTCTCCGCCGCCGTGCTGCGCAGGCATGTCGTCGTCGTCATCAGACCATTCGGTGCCGGGCGGCGGCGTCGCCGCAAGGTCGATGCCGGTGCGCGCCTTCAGTTGATCGACACGATCGCTTAGATCATCGCTTTGCGAAGGTCTGCCGAATACTTTCGTTTCCAGCCGATCGAGCCGTTTTGCGATGGGCTCCGCTGCAAAATCATGACCGAGCACTTTTTTCTCGATTGCCGAAACAGCCGGATACTGGCTGCTGCCGGAAATTTCTTTTTCGCGCGACGCCAAGTCGTCATCATGAGCGGCAGGACGCGCCGGTGACCGTGAAACGCCGCGCGGACCTGGGCTGGCAGCTCCGCCGCCGGAAGACGCAGGCGCCGAGTCCGCGACGCTTTGATCGGCAGTCTGATTTAAGTTAGGTACAGCGGCCACAAGATTCTTTAAACGAACAGCGGCATCGCCGGATTTTGTTTCACCAAAGACAAGCTTTTCCAACCGACTTAAACGCGCGGTCAAATTGTCCTTGCTGTAATCGTGTTCGAAAAATTTCATTTCAAGCTTGACCAGGTTGGGATCCGACTCTGGTCCGGCCCAGGCGAAGTTGGGCATCCACAGGCTCGTAAGACTCACGGCCAGGGCGATTAGCACCGCTTTGCGCACGCGGCCGCTGCCAGGTTGAGCGGGTCTAATGCTGTGCTTGTCCATGGCAGTAAACATGTTAAAAGCCCGTAGGATGTGCGTCCGGCTGATCGCCGATTGGTTATGCAATTGCCATATTACCATCTATTGGGAACGCCCACAGCGCTGATTACACTGGGCTTTGAAGGATGTAACCCGCTATAATCGAACGCCTGGCGGCTAATCTTCGTCAGGATTGCGGAATCATGCTCAGACAAGAAAATAAACGTGATGTCGTGCCCGGCCCGACGATCTTAATTGATGGAAACAGCCTCAAACTCGAAGATGTCGAGCGCGTAGCCAGGGACAGAAACCCGGTCGGGCTGTCGAAAACGGCCATCCATCAGATTAAGCAAAGTCGGAAGGTCGTTGATTCCGTCGTCGAGTCCGGAGCAGCCATCTACGGCGTCACTACCGGCTTCGGCAAGTTCAAGGACATTTTCATCAAGCCTGAAGACAGCCGCATTCTTCAGCGCAACCTGCTTCTGAGCCATGCGGCCGGGGTCGGCGACTGCTTCGATACTTCAATTGTGCGCGCCGCGTTACTGTTACGTGCAAACGCGCTGGCGAAAGGTTACTCAGGCATACGCTCGGAAGTGGTAGAGCTGCTATTGGAATGCCTGAATAAAGGTGTCCATCCGCGGGTGCCGCAACAAGGCTCGCTGGGCGCCTCAGGTGATCTGGCACCGCTGGCGCATTTGGCACTGGTTCTCATCGGTGCGGGCGAGGCGGAGTACCAGGGCAGATTGATGCCCGGGCAAGAAGCAATGCATGCGGCAGGGCTCGAGCCTATCGACCTGCAAGCCAAGGAAGGACTGGCGTTGCTCAACGGTACCCAAATCATGTCGGCGATGGGCACGCTGATCATTTTGGAAGCCGAACGTCTTGCCCGGTTGGCCGACGTCATAGGCGCAATGTCGCTGGAAGCACAATTGGGATCGGCCAAAGCCTTTAAAGAAAACATTCAAAACGTTCGGCCGCATCCAGGGCAAATCGACTCAGCGCGCAACCTGCGAGAGCTGTTGAAAGACAGCGCGATTGTCGCCAGCCATGCCGATTGCCCGATGGTGCAAGATGCTTATTCGTTGCGCTGCATGCCGCAGGTGCACGGTGCCACGCGGCAAGCGTTGCGGCACGCTCGCGAAGTTTTTGAGATCGAAATCAATTCGGCAACGGACAATCCACTGGTTTTCAGCGACGAAATTCTCACGGGCGGAAACTTCCATGGCCAGCCGCTGGCCATCGTGCTCGATTATCTGGCCGTAGCAATTGCTGAGTTGGCCAATATTTCCGAACGCCGCACCGAACGGCTTGTGAACCCAACGCTATCCAACGGTTTGCCGGCATTCCTCACCAAATACGGTGGCTTGAACTCCGGATTTATGATCGCCCAGTACACTGCTGCCGCGCTGGTTTCCGAAAACAAAAGCCTGGCACATCCGGCCAGCGTCGACTCGATTCCGACTTCCGCAAATCAGGAAGATCATGTCTCCATGGGCGCGACAGCCGGACGCAAAGCCTCAGCAATTCTGGCCAACGTCAGGCATGTCCTGGCGATCGAACTGTTGTGCGCTTCGCAAGGACTCGACTTCCGCATGCACGATGACACGGTGCGCAGTGGCGGATGCGAGCACTCGCGCTTGTTACCCGGCCCGGGCGTCCTGGCTGCCTACGAAACCGTGCGCAAACATATTCCCTTCCTGGAATATGATCGCGAGCTTCATCTCGACATCTCTAAAGCCGCAGAGCTCGTCAGCTCAGGCGCCGTGCTGACCGCCGTCGAAGCCGCCATCGGCAGCCTGAACTAGGGCAGCCCGACGCGCCACCCTGTTCCGGTAAATCTATATTGATCGGCTAGTCCTTCGGCCGCCGATCTATAGTAAAATCAGTCTCCTTGCAAACGTACGGGCGAATGGCGCAGCTGGTAGCGCAGCACGATCACACCGTGAAGGTCGGGGGTTCGAATCCCTCTTCGCCCAAGGTTTTCGGGGATCACCCCCCTCCCGTAAGGGCAATGTAAGGGCAGAATGGCCGCAAAATGCGCCAGGCTGCCTTTCTTTTTCTGGCGATTATTTTCATTCAACGAAGATTGTTATGTGAACAGCTGGAAAACCAGAACACGAATTTTTCTATCGGCGCGTTCGAGGAGTTACGTTGGCCACCGGCACGCGATTACAGGTTCAGTTGGTGGCATCACCGTCCGGAGGTTTTAACTTCGACGCTTCTGAGTACGCTTTGCGAGCACCAACCTTATCGTTGCGGCGTGCGAGGATATAACTCAGATTGTAGAGATAATCAGCATCAGCTGGAAATTGGGCGAGCTGTCGATTGACCAATTCAAAAGCCTCATTAACTTCATTCTCGTCATCCAGCAATGCGAACAATTCTTTGTATGCCGTCTTGTTATTGGGATCGAACGAGAGTACTCTTTCTAGCTCGCGTCTTGCATCCGCTTTATTCCCAAGCTTTAGCGCTGCTTGAGCAGCTCGGATATGTTCGTCGCTGGGATCGCCACCAGGAATCCGCCATTCCGTTAATCCCTGCTGATTCGGTTCTGATGGGAGGTCCTTCATCGGTGCCGCACGTAGTTCCGCGACATACTTCTTTAGTGACTCATGACGAGATTTGCGCGCTGCATCGCTAGTTGTATCAACACAAGGCAGAATGTTCGGAAAATGTCTGACGTCGGTAGGATTCCGTTTCAACGTTACTATTATCTGTGCAATTTTTTTGTCACCCGAGCCAGTGAGTTGGACGTATCGTTGAAGCTCAGCTAATGCAGTTTCACCGTGGCCGAATTGCTCGTCCATGATTGCCAGGTTCGCAAGCCCCAGAGAATATCCGGCTACATACGCCCTCTCAAATGCTCGCCGAGCATTTTGAAACTCCTGATGCCAACTGTACACCATGCCTAGTTTGTTCCAGAGAAATCCATTTTGTGGTTCGCCAGCAACGGCCGCCTTCGCCGCGTCGAGATTCCATATTTCCTTATCGCTGTTGTGGTCATCAGTTGCACTGAGCGGTGTGTCCGCCAAAACAGCCACGGAAAAGAAGGCGGCCATTAAGGTGATTTGCAGTAACAATAACGGGACGTTCGTCCAATCTTTGAAGCGTTTCACCGCGCAACTCCTTGCGTCCCCGGCAATAATAACCAATTTTAGCCGACAACTGATTATCCGCTAGACGGCATTATTCCTTCTTTCTGCCACCATCGAGGAACCGGCGACGATTGATCAATGTTTGACGACCGCTCTCATGCGTTCCGCAATCGCTTTCTCGTCGTCCTCAAGGCGCTTGCGGAATCTAGTCTTGACTGAATTTGTGGCCGCCACGAATCGATCCCTCGCATTGTTTTCGACGTGGTTCTGCCAGGCAAGTTCAAACAGAACTCCTGTCTGTACGCCCTGGCGGGCGAGCATGCCGCATATTCGGTCAGTCATATTATTGATGTTCATCGACAGCTCAGATTGAACCTTGTTCTCCTTTGCTCGTTCAAGATTATCGAGATGATAGCGGATAGCCTCACGAGCTAGAGCGGCCGCAGTAGTCCGCCTTTGGCGGCAGACTGACAAGAATCTGTCATAATCGACTCCCGACAGGTAGGTATCGATCCTCGACTTGTAGTTGTTATTTGGTCTAGGCATGAAATCTCCAGTAGTTAAAACGCGCAAGTGATGTGAGATAGCGGATATTTGCGGTGGATTTTGTGAGTCTATTCTTTTTGTACAGTACTTAAAAGCCCCACTCGTGGTGGCATACCGAACAAGAGGATATTCTCTTGCATTACCATATGGTGAAGCCTCCCTAACGGGCAATGGCTCGCTGGGCTCGTCCGACACTTGCGCGTCATTGCCATTTCCGCGCATTGCAACCAGTATGGTTGCGTCGTCAACCGGACATCTTGAAGCTGCGTCTCGTTGCCGCTGTCATTGCTATTCCTCTTCCATTTGCGTCGGTTGTATTGAACGACCGCTTACACCAAGGAAACGAATGAGCCGGGTATTTCGTTCAAAGCTTGGTCGAGTTTCCCGGACAGTACCGAAGTCCGCTGATCGCTGCGCCACATCGCGCCTACTGCCGTCATGGGCAACCCGTATTGTTTGGATATGGGTTATCATTTTCCCGGTAATCGATGGCCATGATGCACTGATTGTTGGAGGTGTCCTCAGTAACGGCATGACGCGCACTTGCCAATGCTATGTTGAGATCACAAATGTCGGCGGCCAATTTTCGAGTTGGCGAAGTCCTGGATATGAACACGGAAAGGACACAGCCAAGCTGAATAAAACGGCGGTCACGGTTCTGGATAAAGCTGGATTCTTCGATAAGACAAAGCTCCAAACTGTAGAAATTAGCCTTTCGGTTGACTATCCATTGCCGACACCGGAGTTGCCGTTCAAGACTCCAGCTCCGGTGAGAATTTGGACGGCCCGAGACCTAGCCACAATCTTTGTAAATTACCACGTTCGATCAAAGCAGCTACCGACTGCAAGGGCTAAGCAAGCCTGGGATGACCTGTTAGTTGCTTATGTTGCTGATGCAGTTACCCGTATCCTGCAAAAGTACAAGTTGAATACGGACGGTGTTGAACAAATTCTGCAACTAGCAAAATCACCCCTGAAGGCAGTGGCAATGACTGCGACTCCTGAGAGTAAGCGTGAGCAAAGCAAATCGAATCGGCATAAAGATGAAAAAAAACCATCACCCAAGATTCCTACGACTATTGCGATTGATCCTGATGACTATCACGCAAAGTATGTTGGTAAAACCAAGGACGGTAAACAGTTCTTCCTGACTCCGCTGTTTGAGCCTTTTGGTAATGAGTATCTGGCTCTGTTCACTTTCGACGAGGAAGGCACGCTCACAAACGCTGAAATCAATGATCTTGGACCTCGTAATCAATATGACGCCGACGAAGCGGACGCGCTTCGTGCCAAGCGTCTGCGCGGTCTTGGAAAAATCACTCCTGAACGAATCGAAGTAAAGCCGTTTTCGGTCAGGAAGTTTGGCAAATCCTTCGGGTTAATCGCAAACATCGACGAGGATAGCGGCGAATGCTTCGTGAACCTCGAGCCAGGAGATTTTATGTCTTTTCACGAGCCGTGGGAAAGCGGTGAATACGATACCTAACTAGCGTCGCTTCTAAAACTTCCATTTTTCGCGACGAATCACATCGATGAACTTGATGCAGTCTATACTCCGTGTCTGCCAGACAAAGGGTATCTTAGGCGCATTCATATTCTGGTTCATGTTTTCTTCGCTGACGACGGCACATGAGTTTATCTCCGCAAGTGCAATCACGAACGGGTCGGCTTGATTTCTAGTACTGCCGGCCTTTGCCAGATTCGGAAACTGCGTCAAAATTTCTGATATCTTATTTTGAATTTTCACATCAATGGGCAAAAACAGTCCTGCTTGGTTTTTCGCCCATTCGAAAACATCATCATCCTGCCTTTCTAATTCGGCTCTGACTTCGATGGTCGCACGAAAGCTGCCAGTAGCAATCAGCTTTTCGACCTGTTCCCAGATCGAGGGAAAGTTCCCCGGCGGGTAGTATTTTCTCCATCCATTGATAAAAAAGCTCGTATCCGCGCTGTACCGCAACTTATCTCCAGGCAAGCTTCTCGATCTCCGGAAGATAATTCATTTTCACAGCTAGATAATCAGATACGTCGGATGCCGTAATTTTGTCTTGATGATAATTCTGAAGGACAAGGCGAGAGAACAGCGGGCCAGCAGCATTAAACGCCCTGACGGAATATTTAGGCCCACCTTCTTTTTCCTTCTGCTCCTCTTTGAACTGCTCATACTGCTGCTTGTAGAGAGTCGCCATTTGGTCGTAAAACGGTTTCTTGATTTTTCCGCATATAAGCAGCCGTCGCAGTACAACCTCTCGGCTCACCCGATAGCGACCTGCAACTACCTCAATGCCTCCAGCTTCGACGGTGCCTTTTAGCTCGGGCTCACCAAGTAACGGTACTTCCGGGGCGAGAATCGCGCCAGCAACTCGGTTGCAATAGACTTCGACATCCTGCCCGGCGCTTTGTGAATCATGAAAGTCACACACTCCCTCCTGTCGCAACGCTATGTGGGTAAGTTCATGCATCATTGAAAAGATGCGCGCCTTTTGGGCATCCCCGCTGTTGAGCACCATGACCGGATATGGCTGCGTGGCGATGGAAAAGCCGCGCATGACTTCAGTCCCAATTCTCGGAACTTGAAAGACCAAAATGTTGACGCGCTCAATGGCCGCACGCCAACGGGCAAATGCCTCAGGCTCCGGCCAATTTTTTTGCTCAGCCAAAGACACACCCAGATAAGCTCTGAGTTTGGCAGCCGCTGTTTCAAAATCATCATTTAGAGACACCTGAACAGATACGGCAGGAGGCGGCTCGTCATTTATTTGCTCATACAGCTCAAGCGCTATCTCGCGCCGTCTACGGGCAGCCCGAATTGCTTGCAAAAGCTCAGGAGTTTCTGTGATCTGGACGTCAGGCTTAAGTCGAAAGTCGTGGGTCGCGATAGTCTCCGCTGGCGGAGCTGGAAGAAAAAACGCTGCTAGCGGGCGCTTATATAGCCCGGCCATGTTGCGCAATTGCGGTATCGATGGATGACCGGCACCAGATTCCCAGGCCGCCAGTTTGTTCGGCGTGAGTTTCAGCTTCTCGGCGGCCTTCTCCAGCGGATAGCCTGAAGTGGTCCTAGCCCACTTCAGCAATTCTGGTCGAACTAGTGCTGGGACACTTGCCATAGTTACACAAGCAATTGGAAGAGATTAGCCAACAACATCATACCCTCTTACCAAGCAATTACAATCAGAAAATCGTTCTCAGCGCCGTGTTTAATTGACGCCTAGCCACTTTGCACGGTTTCATCGAGTAATCAAAATTGGAGAAAATCTGACAAAGCGTTTCAAACTGGCGACTGGACAGACGCCCCGGACTCGAAGAGTGACCGTCCTAACCTTCGACGCGATCTAACCAACCGCCGGACCGACAGCACAGAGTTTTGCCACAGCAGCAGCTTTATGCTGCGGTGCTAAATGTGCGTGCCGCAGAGTCATTTTGTAATCGGCATGACCAAGCAGTTCGCGGACGGTGTTAAGGTTTTCGCCGGCCATCACCAGCTTACTGGCGAATGTATGGCGCAGATCGTGCCACCGGAAATTTGAAATATCGGCACGTTTCAACAGTCCTTCCCATGACTTTCCGATTTCCCCCATCGGCTTGCCGTCGATGGAAGGAAACACATACCCTGCGAGACTCTTGTTTCCAGGCTGACGTTTCCACGAGCGCAGTACAAACAGCGCCTCCTCATTGAGCGGAATGTGTCGTGTCTTGCCGGTCTTAGATGTCGTCCCGACAACAGTGAGTATGGCGTGGTGAAGATCGACATTTTCCCTCAACTTGAGCAATTCGCCCTGGCGGGGACCAGTGTTCAGTGATATCAAAACGGCTGGCTTCAAATGATCGGCGAATGTGCGCTTCTTCAATTCATCCGGGCTGACACAGACGAAGAATTCGCCTTTGCGTAAGGCGTATGCGATGGTGCCCGCCCGTAGATCATCTTCGCGCTCGTCCAACGCCTGCCGCAGTTGCTTCTCCTCTTCGGCGGACAGGTATCGAACTTTCGGACTGCGATCAATTTTGCAGGGCTTCACTTTCCCGAGCTTTTCCGAAATTTCGTAATCCCAAATATCCCGAGCGCGGTGCAAGGACGCTTTCAGGTCGCTTAGCTGCCGGTTGATAGTTGCCGCATTCAAAGGCTTCTTTGTCTTGGGATTGATCTCTTGGAGCTTTCGTGTGCGCCACGCTTCAATCGCGCCCGGTGTTATTTCGACCAGCGCAAGCTCTTGAAACTCGGGAAATGCTTTGACCAGCGTTTCATAGGCGTACTCGCCATGCACCAGATTTGTGCGCAACCACGGCAAGTAAATGTCATCGAGAAACTGTATGTAGGTGCCCAGAGGAGCACGTGTCCGTTTCGCTGCCGGATCTTCACCCTTGTGGTGGTCGGCCATTATTTGTGTCGCTTTCATTCTCGCGACGTCGGGCGGCATTGCCTCGTTCGCCTGGCCAAGGTTGAACCGCACGTGCTTTCTTCTGCCAGCGGCGTCCGGTTCAAGGTCATATTCGAAGTAATACCACTTGCGCCCATTTGATTGAACACGGACAAGCAGCCCGTTGCAGGATGAGTCCCGCACCTCATACGGTTTGTCCTTGGGCTTCAGCCTGCTCATGAACGTCGTTGTCAGTCTTTCGCTCATTACCTAACGATTTGCGCGGTTAAATCCCGGCAACTGTATTTGCGCCGTGATTTACTTCGGATGCTAATTATCGTAAGGGCCATGTAAGGGCAGAATGCAAAGACTGTCAAGTTATGACATCAACATTCAAAAATCGATTTAACCGCGCGGCGACCCGCCCTATAAGGCATTCAGGCTTTCCGATCATTCCTTGTCATGCAGCGCGTTTCGCGGCGATTCCGCGTTTTACCACCATCACACCGTGAAGGTCGGGGGTTAGAATCCCTCTTCGCCCAAGGTTTTCGGGGATCGACCCGTTCCAATAAATACCCATCGAAGGGCAATGCGGCGGCAACATGCGCCAAAGCCTTTCACCGGCTGACGTGCCAGATGAAATCTGCGCACCTTGAAAAGAAAAGTGCGCTATCTTGACTCTCTCCTGAAATTAGGTGGAAGCAGTGTCGATAGAGCAGAAACAGATGGAAGGGACAGCAATGCCAGGTGCAGTGCCGGTAAAGCTGATTATTAATTCGCAAGAGCATGTGCTGAAACTGGATCCTCGCACCACGTTACTGGACTGCTTGCGAGAGAACCTCAATATTACCGGCACCAAAAAGGGTTGCGACCATGGCCAATGTGGTGCTTGCACTGTCCACATCAATGGGCGGCGCGTCAATTCGTGTTTGACACTGGCCGTGATGCATGACAGCGACGAAATCACTACGGTCGAGGGATTAGGCACCCCCGAGAATTTGCATCCTTTGCAAGATGCGTTTATTGAGTGTGATGCTTATCAGTGCGGTTATTGCACGTCGGGGCAGTTGATGTCCGCGGCGGCTTTGTTGAAAGAAGAGTGCGGTGTGCATGACGCCGATGTCCGCGAAGCGATGAGCGGCAATATCTGCCGGTGCGGTGCGTACAACAACATTCTGGATGCCATTCAGATGGTGCGGGGGAATCGCAAATGAAGCAGTTTGAATATAGTAAAACCAGAGACACAAGCACCGCGGTAGCCGAGGCGGGTGACACCCGTCAATTCATTGCCGGTGGTACCACTCTCATCGACCTGATGAAACTGAACGTGATCACGCCGCAGACGCTGATCGACATTAACGGACTGCCGCTGGATAAAGTGGAAACGACCAGCGATGGCGGCTTGAAAATTGGTGCGCTGGTGCGAAACTCAGACCTTGCACACCATCCTTATGTGAAAACGCAATTCGCAGTGTTGTCCGAAGCGATTTTAGCCGGCGCTACCGCCCAGCTTCGCAACATGGCTACCACCGGCGGCAACTTGCTGCAGCGAACACGGTGCATCTATTTTCGAGATCTGGTGTATGCCTGCAACAAGCGTACACCTGGCTCCGGATGTGCCGCTATGGATGGTGACAATCGGACGCTGGCGATTTTAGGCACCAGCGATCATTGCATCGCTACCAATCCCTCTGACATGAACGTCGCGCTCACAGCCCTAGAAGCGACAATTCACCTTCAGGGAAAGCAGGGAACGCGCACGGTGCCAATCGGTGAGTTTCACGTACTGCCGGGGTCGACGCCGCATATTGAAACTGTTCTTCAACCTGGGGAATTGATCACGCACGTTACCGTCCATCCTATGCCCCCGGGAGCGGTTTCCACCTATCTGAAATTGCGCGATCGTGCTTCGTATGAATTCGCTTTAGCATCGGCCGCGATCATCCTGAAAATCGAAAACGACGTCATATCGCACATTCGCCTGGCACTGGGTGGCGTGGGCACCAAGCCGTGGCGTGCCGCCGAAGCTGAGAACGTTCTGAAAGGGAACAGTCCATCGGAAGAGGTTTTCCGCAAAGCTGCGGAAGCCGCTCTTGCTGATGCCCGTCCACGTGCGCACAATAAGTTTAAGGTCGAACTTTCGAAGCGCTGCATCGTGCGCGCTCTGAAAGTTGCAGTTTCCTCTCTGCAATAGGATTTATCATGCCAGTCACCAAACAACCAAAAGAGTCTATTATCGGCAAGCCGATGCGTCGAGTCGACGGCCCGTTAAAGGTTACCGGACAGGCGATGTACACGTCGGATCATCAATTTCCAGGCATGTTATACGCAGTGCCGGTTGGTGCCACCATTGCCAACGGTTCGATCAAAACGATCGATACAACTGCCGCCGAGCACATGCCCGGAGTAAAAGGCGTTTTCCATAGAAGCAACCTGGCGAAGCTGTTTCGCGTAGTGCCCACAGGCGATTTCACGGCGCACGTGGACGAAACGCGTCCGGCGTTCGAGGATGATGTGATTCGCTATTTCGGACAGTATGTGGCCGTCGTCGTCGCGGAGACTTTTGAACAGGCGAAAGCGGCCGCCGATGAAGTGAAAATCACGTACGAAGAGAAGATGCCGAATGTGGAGAGACATCTGGAAGCAGATGGAAAGCCCTCAGTCGTTAGTGAACGCGGGGACGCATCAAAGGCATTCAAAGACTCGGCGGTGAAACTCGACGAGACGTACGTTATGGAACCGGAGACGCACAATACCATCGAGTTGCACGCCACGGTGGCAGTGTTTGACGGCACTAACTTTACGCTCTATGACACCACGCAGGGCGTGGTCAATCATAAAAACGTGCTTGTGCAGATGCTTGGAGTGCAGCCCGAAAATGTGCGAGTGATATCCAAGTTTCTCGGCTCCGGGTTCGGCGGCAAGCTGTTCCCCTGGCCGCATTGCGCTGTCGCTGCGGCGCTGTCCAGACAACTAGCAGTGCCAATAAAGCTGGTGCTCAGCCGGCAGCAGACTTATCACGCCGCCGGACACCGTCCGCGCACGCAGCAGCGGGTGCGCCTGGGCGCGACCAAAACAGGCAAGCTAAATTCCATCATCCACGAGTACATCAATACGACGGCGATGGAGGAGGACTACACTGAGAACTGTGGCGAGTGCACCGATTACCTATATAAATGTTCGAACGTGAAAGTAACATCGGCTTTGTCGCGGCGCAATATCGGCGTTCCGACTGCTATGCGCGGCCCCGGCGCGGTGCCGGGATTGTACGCGACCGAGTCGGCGATGGACGAACTGGCCGTAAAGCTCAACATCGATCCGGTAGATTTGCGCCTGCAAAACGAGCCGAAGAAGGATGAGAGCCAGGGCTTGCCGTTTGCCTCGCGCAATCTTCTTGAGTGCATCAAAGTCGGCGCCAAGCGTTTTGGATGGAGCAAACGCAATGCACGCGTGGGATCAATGAAGAAGGACGGAGTGACGCTGGGCTGGGGAATGGCGTGTGCATCATGGCTGGCCGAGCGGTTTCCCGCGGACGCCGTCATCGAATTGCACAACGATGGTGCAATAAAAGTACTGTGCGGAACTCAAGACATCGGCACCGGCACCTACACGATTCTTGCGCAAGTGGCTGCCGACCAACTAAGCGTACCTGTGGAACGTGTCGAGGTGGTTCTTGGTGATTCTGCGTTGCCGCCGGGACCTTTGTCCGGAGGGTCAATGGTAACCGGGTCGATCATACCCGCCGTCGCTAAGGCTTCGCAGCAAGCTATTGAGCGACTGTTGGCTGCAGCTTCCAACGCATCCGACTCGCCTTTTCAAGGCATTGACGCTAAAAAGCTCGTCTTCGCCGAAGGCCGCATCAGCAAAAAAGGAGAGCCGGCGGCAAGCGGAATTCCATTTCATGAGATCCTGCGGCTCAGCAACTTCAAGTGCATTACAGGAAAAGGGCATTCGAACTCCACGTGGGGCGCACCGACTGATGTCTCAAAGCATTCCTATGGCGTGCACTTCGTCGAGGTCACATGGGACGAGGAAATCGCTAGACTGCGCGTTAACCGAGTGGTTACTGTGATGGACGCCGGCAGGATTATCAATCCCAAGGCAGGACGAAATCAAATCGAAGGTGCGGTGGTCATGGGCATTGGCATGGCGATGCTCGAGGCCACGCACTACGAACCAGTCCATGGCGCCCCGCTCAATAGCAATCTGGCAGACTACATGGTGGCAGTAAACGCTGACGTGCCGGACATTGATGTGCACTTCCTCGAGTTCAAGAACCAGGATTTGAATGAATATGGTGCGCGCGGCATTGGGGAAATCGGTTTGGCCGGATTTGCAGCAGCGGTGTGCAATGCTGTTTATCACGCCACCGGAATACGAGTGCGTAATCTACCCATACGCATCGAAGATCTTCTCGTAGAGAGCTAATGAACGAACTCGACAGAATTGTGCAGTTTTTCGAGGATATGTCTGCTCGCGAGCTGCGGACGGGTTTGGCGACCGTCGTTAAGACGGAGGGACCGTCCTATCGTAGTCCGGGCTCGCGGTCGTTGATTTGCGAGAACGGCACCTACGTCGGCGGCTTGTCTGCCGGCTGTCTGGAAGCAGACATCGCTTGCAGGCTGGACGGCGCAAAGTACCCGTTTATGGTCAGCTATGATTTGTCGAGCGCCGATGATGTGCGCGGTTTTCCCTTCGGGTGTGGCGGCAACGTACAGATTCATGTCGAGCCGATCCGGTGTCCGGCTCAGTTGGACTTCGTGCGCTGGGTAAATGGCACGGATGAACCAGCGGTTTTGGTAACACCGATTCGAGGTGGTGAAGACGCAAATGGTGTCCATTTTGCCACCACACATTCCGGCAACGCCTTCGGCCGGCTGTTGTGGCATGCACAAATTGATGCTTGCATTCAGACAGCATTCAGCAGCAAGACGAGTCGATGCGTGCGTCTCGAAGATGGTGTCGAGTTGTTCATCGAATACTTTGAGCCCCCTGTGCATGTCACCATATTTGGTGACGGGGAAGATGCGCTTGCTCTGGCGGAGCTAGGCGAATCTGTCGGCATGAGTGTTGAGCGTTTTTCCCGGAGAGATTTGCGCTCGGATCAGCGCTTGCCGCTGAAACGCAATGCATTTTTCGTGGTGATGACGCATGACCTGAATTTGGATACAACAGCTGTTGGCTTAGCGATATCGACTTCGCCTCGCTATCTCGGCATAATGGGTCCTCGATCTCGCACTGAGCGTCTCTACGCCCTTCTGACGGACGAAGAGAGGCGCATGGCTGAGGAGATGGAAATTCACGCGCCGATTGGACTCGATATGGCTGCCGAGACTCCGCGCGAAATTGCACTTTCGATTGCTTCCGAGATCCAAACAATCGCACGCGGAAGAAAGCCCGCTCACTTGTGTCATGGTCTGGGAGCTATTCACGACCGCGGGCCGGTGGTCGAAGATATTAAAACGGTTGGCCGCAGATGAGTCCCTAGATCTCTGCATGTTGCTGCTGCTGTTCTGGCAATGCCATTACCCCCCTCGTTTGTACAGCAATTTACGCGCTCTTTACAACAAACACGTTTGCAATTTTACAGCGCAACTCTACACTCATGAAACAGAGAGGAGATGCCGTATGAAACTATCAAAAGCCTTGGCGTGCGCCGGAATTCGCAGCCTGCTTCTCGTCGCCCTAACTTCCGCCGGCCAGGCAGCCGACGCGGCGCACTCGCTCAAGACAACGCCACTTCAACCAACCTTGGCTTTGTTGAAAAACTACAGCTATGTACTCAACTTTCCACACTCGGGTATGGTGGCAGCTATGAGAAACGGCGTTTCCCAACGGTACGATATTGGTTCGGTTAACGTGCAAGCGCTCGGCATAGGTGACTTGAATGGAGACGGAATGGATGATGCTGCGGTCGTACTTGCCGGACCCGACAAAGAGTCGCACCTGATATTGATGCTTAACGATGGCAAAAGATTGATAGATACAGCCAACCTCAGTGCGTTCTCCACGACTAATACCCTGCCGATTAGCCACAAAACTGTCCATGCCAGGTTTGCTAAATTCGATCCAGACACTCTGGCTTTCGTCGGGGAAGTACCCTCCGAGGTGAAACTGGTGCATGAACCATATCTGGAAGCGGATACATACGCCATCAACGGGAATTCAGCGTCATTGGTCAGCGATCCAACCAAATATTGGGACGCCCTTACACAGCAAGTCGAAATCGTCAGGCACAACGATAAGTCGAGCGCTGCCCAATCGGTCAACAGAAGCGTAGCCATCACCGTGAATGCACCGGGAACATATGTAAGCACTTCTTCCGGCAACCGTGATTACGATAGCGCCGCTTACTCGTGGCTTGCTTCAGCAGTCCGCGATTTCGCGCCGCCGCAAGGCTTCGCAAACATACTCGAAGAGCAAGACCAGGAGTCGTTGTTTACCCCCCGGATACATGTAGAGTATCGAGTTGATGGCGACAAGATCACGTTGCGCCAGACCAAGCCATACAAGGCAGTTGCGTTCTACAACGACCAGAAAGAAGTTGCCGGCTCTTCCTTGGAGCGGAGTTTAGCAAAAGACTTGACCAATCAGGCGAAGAATTTTCCCTACGAATGCGCTCAGAGACATATCCAATTAAAGAACGGGAATAGCCAGGACTGTGAGTGCAGGTCGGTTACCATCGGGGATCTTGACGGCGATGGTAGCCCTGATGCGGTCGTCTATTTGAGTTCGCGGGAAACCGGTGATTGCAGAGGAGAAAATTATATCGTTCCCCTGCTTAATCATAAGGGCCGGCTGCACCAGCCGATGAGACAGTGTTATACGATCAAGCCGGTTGCTGAAGGATCTGCACACATACTAAAGATCGGTACATACAACGGCAAAATCAAAATCCTCTGGCAAGAATGCTCTAATGACGCACAATCCAGCGGGCAAGATCATACACACACAACATATGCGACTATGATTCAACTAACGCCGCGGCTGGCGGCCCAAGAGAAGCAAAACGGAAAAGTTGTGTGGACCCAGTTCTAATGGCAGCCAAAGGAAAATTGCTGTGCGTTTCCCACGGATCTTTGGACTGATGATGCTAGGGGCTCTGGCTCTGCTGGTGCCAACAGCCATTCAGCTTTTCGCTGGGCAACAATTGGTATCACTGCTCGACAAAGTTGCGACCGTGATGACGATAGCTGACGCCTAATGAACACCGATTTGGCTGCCATTCTGCGCCGGTTCGATGCCGCAGTTCTGCTCGAGTATTCTCTCGGTTTTACGGCCCAAGACCGAATCGTGTTTCCTTGTGAACGCCACGCATGCGGCAATCTCCTTATTTTTCTTATGCATGTACTCGGTCATTCCTGGATCTGGATTTTTCACGGCGTCTGATTGTGACAATCGCTGCTGGCTCGCCGGATCAAGTTCACCGGTAGCCGGAAGCCCGTTTGCCTGTTGGAATTCTCTTACCGCTTCTTGCGTACCCGGGCCAAATTTGCCGTCATGCCCACCAATCAAATACCCGAGCTTGTCCAACTGTTCCTGTGAATGCTCGATCTGCGGGTCCGGTTTCTGCTTGCCCATGCCATCTCCGAGCTTATAGGTCT